>JBCCEL010000183.1:0-11668 GCA_039030315.1 Pseudomonadota bacterium | reverse complement strand
GTTGAGCCGGGCATCTCCCGATCATGATCAGGGGAGCCCACAGGTCGCTTCGCCCTGCATGCTTGCCATTAGCCACCCAGCCGTGTGTCTTAGGATGAACCCGATCGGAAAATGTCTGATGCTGCACTCCATGCCTCCCGATTGATGAGCAGCGAGGGCAAATACGGCGTTGTCAATAAGCCCAGCTCGTCAAACGACTCTTGGATCACTAATTCGTGCATTTTCCAGCGCTGGGCGAAGTTTTCGTCGTGTTGGATGGCTCTGGCGATGAAAGTTCCTACGTTGGAGAGGCGACTTCTGGCGCATCGCAGCCAATGGCCGAACGGAGAGTCTTTAGGGCACAGTGGATGTGACTCGGCCCGCCCGGATGTCTCTGAAGGGGCAAAACTTCACGTTCGGGCTCGCTCTAAGCGTGGTTGAGCCGCCGAACGGGCTCCGGGGGTGCCTGCAAGGCGTTGTGTCCGTGCCTTGGGTGGGGGGCCTTGTGTAACTGGCGCTGAACTCCGGGCCCGGGTGCGCCTCAATTCGAAGCCATTGCCTCAGCCTGCATTGCATGAACGACCTCCCCAGGCGCTCGGTCCTTGGAGCCCCACGAGCCTGGGGCGTTTCCGACGTCATTCCGGATGGCGGGAGGCGGCTTGACTCAATCCAACTAACCGCTAACCTTCCGCGGCTTGGTTGTCCGTTTTGGCGGGATATGCGCTGCATCTATTTGCGGCTGCGCACAGCGCTTGTAACAAAAACCAAATGTAGGGATGTGCGTTTTGTCAAGAATTCTCGGTGCGTTACTGGTTTCAACCGCTTTATTGTCTTCTCAGGCTGCGTTCAGTGCTGATAAGGCATTGGGAGAAGCCAGGTACAATGAAACTTGTATTGCCTGCCACGGACCTGCCGGAAAAGGCGTAGCCAGTTATCCCAAAGTTTCCGGCAAAGATATTTCCTATACGACTGCCAAATTGGAAGCCTACAGAAAAGGCGAAAAGCAAGGCGCAAACTCGTTCCTCATGATCCCGATGGCAAAGCCATTGTCCGATGAGGAAATTGCCAATTTGGCCGCGTATCTGAAAGACGCCAAGTATGTCGTTGAATAGGAGGAAAACATGAAAAGAATACCCACTAAACTATTCTCGGGCGTCGTGGCGTCTGCCTTGATGGTCGGAATGCCGCTGGCGGCTCAGGCTGATGGCCACGAAGGCGCCATGGACGTCCCCAAGATCAAGGCCGAGATCGTGCTGAAGGGACTGGAGAACCCCTGGGACATGGCGTTCCTGCCGGACGGCACCATGTTCTTCACGGAAAAATGCAAAGGCCTCTCCGTCAGAACCAAAGACGGGACCGTGAATGCACTTTATGGCGTGAAAGGCTCTTCAGGCTACGCGGCGACCGGCGATGATCTGTTTTGTGAAGCACAGGCCGGGGTGCTCGGCGTGGTCACAGACCGGCATTTTGCCAAGAACCGCATCCTCTACCTCTACTCATCGTCAATGAAATATCGCGGCGATGGCTGCAAAACCAACTTCGAAAAGTGCGACGGCAACATCGTCATGCGCTTCAAGGTCAGCGATGACCTCAAGAGCGTCTCGGACCGGACGGATATCGTCACGGATATCCAGTACAAGCCATTCCCGTCCGATCAGCCTTTCGGTGATCCCGGCGCCCACAACGGCGGCAGGTTGCGTGTTGGCCCTGGAGGCTACCTCTGGGTTGCCGGCGGCGACCGGCACAGAGGCATCTGCCCTCAGGATCCAAAGCTGCTGTGCGGCAAGGTTCTGCGCGTCGACATGGACGGCAAGGCCCATCCGGACAACAATCCTCCGGAAGGCTTTGATAAGCGCATCTACACCTACGGCCACAGAAACGTGCAAGGCATCGATTTCCGTCCGAGCGACGGCAAAGCCTTCACCGCCGAGCATGGCCCCTGGCACAACGATGAGATCACCGCTCTCGTGAATGGCGGCAATGCCGGTTGGGACCCTGCAGAGAAACGCGGCGGCCGCGGCGAGTGCCCTGACAAGTATTGTGGCTACGAGCCCAATCAGAAGGGGGAAATGGACCCCGCGATCCGTGCTGCGTACACCCCGATGAGCGACACGCGCTTCAAGGACCTGATGCCGCCGAGCTGGAACAACAACGGCTACTCGCAAGGCACCGGTTCTGCCGCCTTCCTCAAAGGCAAGAACTGGGGCATCTACGAAGGCCGCCTGGCGGTTGGCATCATGGGTATCGGCTTCAGCGGCACGCCGGCCGGCTCAAGGATCGACCTGATCAGCCTCACGCCTGATGGCCTGGGCATCAATTCGATCACCCGCATGCCGATCGGATTCTCCAAGCGGTTCCGTGGCCTGGTCATGGGGCCGGACAATGCGCTCTACGTCTCCGTCGATGCCGGCGAGATCTACAGAGTGACAGCGGAAAGCATGAAGTAATTCTGCCACGCAAGTCGTCCTGCACAACACGTACCCGCGCTACGGAAGTGGCGCGGGTATTTTTTTGACCGTCTCTCTCACGATGTAAGGGCGTGATTGCGCGAAAAGCTATTGATCGCAGAGGGTTGCCGCAAGGCGCTCTGCCGCTGAGCCGGTAGGTATCGAGCGCTTCGGCTTTGCCGTCTTGTCAGTGTTCATGGCCGGTCTTTCCCAGCGCCTGTCTGAGAAAAACGTATTCTGCAGGATCCTCACGGTCCGCTCGGCGCAGTCGAGTTCCAGCAGGCTCTGATAGCTTGATGCTCCCATGACCGACGTCTTGTACCGGATCCTGCTCCAAACCTGACGAACGCGGTCGGTTCGCTTCACCCGCGATGCATCGAAGTAGTGGACATCGCCATTGGCTTCCCGGGAGAACTGACGCCAATCGCCCCCTCCATCACTCGCGGCAGAAGCTCCGCCCGCCGCGCCGGCCAGCGCCACAGAGGAGATCAAGAACGCTGCCATCCTGGCTTTGGTCATCGGCAAGATGCTTCGAACTGCTTGATTTGAGCGCCGCCGGAGATGTGTGGCGGGGGCGGGTTTCGGGCTCATCTCAGGAAGCCGCGGTCGAGAGAGGCGAGAGTTCAGACGCGGATCGCCGGCGAACGGGGCAGGTCCGCACATGGAGTGCGTTGGCCAGCGCGTTGTTGGCAATCTTTCGAGGTAAACTGACGGGCAAGTCTCAAGCGTGCCGTCCGCCTCAAACACAACAGCCGCCGGGACGCGCGCACAAATAATCATATTCAGCGCCGGCAACTCAAAGCGCTGCAGCAGTTATAAGATTCCGCAAAGGCACAATTCTTTGGGCTGCACGCGCAAACTCAGTTGCGCCTTACGCCTCAGAGTTCGGCTGGCAGGTACTTGGTGATCTCGAAGCTGCAGCAGACTTCTTTGTACTCGGGCTTTTTCCAGGCCATCATGTCCTCCAGTAAAGAAACTCACAGTTAGAAGATACAACGGTCCGATCGAACTTGGTACCCTATTGGGCTCAAAAACTTGTGCGTTGCAGTTCAAGTCCCGGGCCGGGCGGTCATTCGGCGGACAGCTTCCACACCGTGCCGCCTGCGGCCGACGTCGTAAAGCTCAGCTTCAGCTCCCTGATGCCGGTGCAGTCCGCGACGCCCCAGATTTCGCTCCACCGGGTGGCGTTGCCGCCGGGAACCAGCTTGGCGCCCAGAAGGCGGACGGGTGAGCCAGGAGTGCAGCCGGCCTTTTCCGCGCTTGAGCGCTGATGGGGGACCAGAGCCTTAAGCACGTCCCATTGCAGGACCGGGTCGGTTTTCGATCCGCCACTCAGCATGGCCCGATGCATGACACGGCCCTTGACGAGCGCAGTGAACACCATGCGTTTGAAGGGGGAGCTGCAACCTTTGATTTCGAGTATTTCATACCACTGTGGCGGCACGCCCGCTCCAGGCACCGCAATGGCCTGCCTGGCGGGAACAGCCTTGATGCGCCGTTCGAACTTCGGGGTGGGGCAGGGACCGAGGACGCGCTCATATTTCAGCACATAGCTTTTCAGTCCGGTCCAGTATCCCTCGCTGCCGAGGTAGTCGTTGAGGCTCATGCCATTGACGGTCTGAGGGGGATCGCCCGGCTTTGCGTGAGAGGGCGAGGCGTGGGTGGTAACGGCGAGCGCACAGGTCGCGGCGATGGTGCCTGCCATGGCGGTTCTGGCGAGTGATCTGATCATGGTTTTTCCTCCAGGAAGGGCGGTTGATCCGCCTGTCTGGAGATGATCATGCCGTTGCAACGTCACGCCGGGATTTCCCGGGCGGTTTCATTTGTTACGTCTGTGTTTCAGAGGAGCGGATGCGCCCGGTGCACAGATTACGGGAAAACGCCGATAGAGCTTCCCCAGAGGTAGTGAAGCGGGGTCAGTAGCGTGAGGCCGATGAGGCAGGCCAAGGCAAAGAACTTCATGGACTGGCCAAGCGGTATGTTCAGCATGGTGATCCCCACCAGCACCGGTGGAGCCTGGTAGGGGAAGGCGAAGAAGATGAACGAGGGGACCTGGGCCAATACGACCGCCTCAACCGGCCATCCGATCGTCTCCGCCAGCGAGCCGGCAAGCGGCGTAAAAATGGAAGGAGAGGCCGGCAGGGTTGTGAAGACTGCAAGAACCGCTGACCCGCTGACCAGCGCTGCATACTGCAAGAGGGAGGGCAGACCCGACAGTGTTCCGCCGCCGAACATGTATGCGCCCAGCGTGGGGCCGAGGCCGCTGTCGCGTACCACTGCCCCCACACTGATGGCGCCGGCCACGAAGAACCAGGGTCCGAAATTGAGCTGCGTCACCGTGGCCGGACGGATGGCACCCAACAGCGGCGCCATGCAAATCAGTGCGGCAGCAAGTCCGACCCATGCGGCGGCAATCCCGTGCACGTTGTCGGTGGCCCAGAAAACCAGAGTGCCCAGAAGAATTATCATGAGCCGCCTTTGATCACCGGTCCAGGGGGAAGAAGCCTGAATCGTCTGTTCCGGCCCGGCGTCCCCTCCCGGGAAGAGCCGTTGAATCAGCAGCGGGATGAGCACGAAAACTCCAAGGCCCAGAACGGGAAAGTTCAGGAGAAGATAATCGCCATAGGTGATGCCGCGGCCGAACGCCGTCTCCATTGCGCCGAGCAGCACGACATTGGGCACATTGGACGTCAGAACCGTAAAGGCCGGCAGGGTCGTCGCCGCGACAGCGGTCAGGCACAGCCCGGTACGGGCGGGCGCGTTCTGCGACAGGCCCAGACGGTCGCAAAGCCCTGCAACCAGCGGCGCCAGGAGCACTACCCGGCCCATGGCCGAAGGGATGAGGAAAGACAGGCCCAGTCCGATCGCGGCGAGCGCCCAGACGAGCTTGCTGTATGAGCCGAGCACGCCGAGCACGCGGTCGAAAATGGCGCTGCCCATCTCGTGTTTCTGTATGGCCGCGCCGAACACGATGCCGGCGAAGACGAGCCAGACCGCCTGTGACTTGAAGCCGGCCAGGGCGGTTTCAGGCCCCGCAAGACCGAGAACGAGAACCGAAGCAATGAACAGAAGGGCGGTGTAGTGTTCCGGCACGGCCAGGGTCGCCCAAAGCAACACGGTGGCCATTATGATGAGCGCGATGGTCAGGCGCGGGTCCATACCCAGCGCCATGCACACGGCTATGCCGACGCCAAGCAGCGCGGCAGTCACTGCAGTAAAATTCTTGCTCATGATGCGCTTGCTTTGTCTCAGCTTGAAACCAACCTGGCAAGCGCGTCGATCCTGTCCGCTTCCGCTGCCGGCTTGTCCCATCTGATGCGGCTGATCCTCGGAAACCTGAGGGCGTAGCCTGATTTGTGGCGGGTGCTGACCTGGGCGCCATCGAAGGCGACTTCGAAGACCAGCTCCTTTTCCACTTCCTGGACCGGGCCAAAGCGCTGGAGCTTGTGGCCCCGGATCCAGCGGTCGAGCTGCTTCAGCTCCTCGTCGGTGAAGCCGAAATAGGCCTTGCCGATGGGCAACAGCTGCCCCTCGGGGCCCCAGAGTCCAAAGGTGTAATCAGAGAAATAGGAAGAACGCCTGCCGTGACCACGCTGGGCGTACATGAGAACGGCATCGAGCAGCATGGGATCGCGTTTCCACTTGTACCAGTGGTGCTTGGGCCGGCCGGCAATGTAAGGGCTCGCCTTCGCCTTGATCATCAGGCCTTCGATCAGACTGCCCGTTGCCGCGGCCTGTTCCCTAAGACTTCCAAGATCTTCCGGTGTCTCGAAGACGAGAAGCTCTGAAAGCGAAAACCGCTCCGGGTCCGCTTCAGCCAGAAAACGCTTCAACACGTCCCGCCGTTCCGCAAGGGGAAGGGCGCGCGGGTCCATCTCGCGGTGGCGGAGGATGTCATAGACAATCACATGTGCGGGCAGGCGCTCCATCAGCGCCTTGCCTGGCTTCTTCTTGTTGAGCCGTTGCTGAAGATCGTTGAACGCTCCGATCTCCCCGCTGGTTTTGACAAGTAACTCGCCATCGATGACGGCATCGAAGTCGACCGCCTCCATCAGATCGGGAAAGCTTTGGGAGATATCGTCACCCGTACGCGAAAACAGCTTGGCTCCGTTTGGGCCAGCAGAGATCTGGACGCGGATACCGTCCCATTTCCACTCCGCCACATGTGTCCCCGCCGCGATGCGCGGCAGATCGCTCTCCTCATCCAGCGGGTGCGCCAGCATCACCGGTGCGAAGGTGAGGGCCTGGCTGATGTCGGGCATCTCGGCCCGCCCGTCAATCCAGGCGAACAGGCTCTCATAGGGCGGTTCCAGCCCGTGCCAGAGCTCTTCGATGACGGCCAGATCCACGCCCTTCATGTTCGCCAGCGTGCGCTTCACCGAGCGCGCGGACATGCCGATCCTCAGCCCCCGTGTTCCGAGCTTGAGCAGGGCCCAGCGTTCCGGCGGCGTCATCTGGTCCAGGAGATCTGAGAGATGGCTGCGGATTTCCGTCTTCCCCTTGCTCTGGAAGCTTGAGATCACCTCGGTCAACGAAGGCAGCTCGTCAGCCGGAGAGTTTGTCGGCCACGCAAGCGCCACGGTTTCCGACAGCTCGCCCACATAGTCATAGGATAGGGCGAAGAGCTCCGGATCCATCTGCTCGGTGATGAGCGTCCTGGTCAGGTTGCGCTTGAAGAGGTCGAATTTCAGCGTGCCGGCGATGGCCGCCAGAGCCCAGCCTCTGTCGGGGTCCGGGGCCTCCCGCAGATAGCCCGCCAGGATCTTCTCCTTGGCGAGCGAGGAATTGGTGAAATAGAGGTCGTCCAGAAGCCGGGCAAAGCCCTTCATTGCACGTCCTCCTCATCACGGCCGATGAGATTGAGGGCCTTGGCCCGGATGCCTCTGAGCTTTAATGCATGCTCCAGCGCTTCCACCCGGCCATGGGTGATCCAGACATCCTTCGCGCCGGTCTCCTCGGCCGTGCGGATGAGGTCAGCCCAGTCTGCGTGATCGGAGACGATAAGCGCGATTTCCGCCCGGCGCTGGCGGGCCCTGGCCCTGATCTGCATCCAGCCCGACGCCATGGCTGGCAGCGGATCCGGCAACCGCCGGCTCCACCTGTCCGCGAGCGCCGAGGGCGGGCATAACACAATGTGGCCCTTGAGAGCTTCCCTTTCGCCGCCGCTCAGCTCCGTAACAAGCTGCCAGTCGCCGAAATCATGGCCAAAGTCCTCGTAAAGCCGCGTCAGCTTCTCGAGTGCACCATGCAGATAAAGAGGCCGGTCGTAGCCGGCCGCGCGTAGGGCCAGCATGAGCCGCTGGCACTTTCCGAGCGCATAGACTCCGACAAGATGACACCGGTCCGGCAATGTCGCGACCGAGCGCAGCAGCTTGTCCATTTCGTGTGCAATGGGCGGATGCGAGAACACGGGCAGCGCAAAAGTCGCTTCCGTAACAAAGACATCGGCCGGGACGACCTCGAACGGCGCGCAGGTCGGATCGTCATGCCGCTTGTAGTCGCCTGAGATCACAATGCGGCTGCCGCCATGTTCCAGCACCGCCTGCGCGCTGCCGAGAATGTGTCCCGCAGGCGCCAGCCAGAGCGTCACCTCCCCGCCGATCTTCCGGCGCTCGCGATAACGCAGCGGAACGCCGCCCGACACGGCCTCTTCGGTGTAGCGCGTGCGCATGATGGCCAGTGTCTCCGGCGTGGCGAAGACGGTGCCGTGGCCAGAGCGCGCATGATCGGCGTGGCCGTGCGTGACGACTGCCCGCGGGACGGCGGCGTGGGGGTCAATGAACGTATCGGCGGGGCGGCAATACAGCCCCTCCGGTCTGACCTCCATCCATTGTTCTGGCGACACGACCTCCTGCGCTCCTTCGCCGCTGGTGTTTCTGGCCACTGCCCTTGGTATACCCCGGCCAGAATTTGCGGGGTTAACCTAAAATCAACTGTCCCGCGCAAACTGGATCTATTGCCCCACTACAGTCAAAATCTCATAGGAAAACGCTTCGCGGATATGCGGGAGTGGGCCCCCAGAGGGCAGAGGACAAATACCACAATGATCAAGTACGCAGTTTTGAGCTGTGCGGCAGCGGTTGCCGGCATGGTTTTCGTGACCACCGACGCGGTTGTGTCGGAGGCGGGTGCACAGTCCCGCGAGGAATACTGCCACCGCGTGGCAAAGCGGCGGGCACACCGCGCCCAGCGTCCGGGTGAAGCCGCGCTCGGTGCCGGTCTCGGCAGCGCCGCGATCGGCGCAATTATCGGCGGTATCACCGGTGGCGGACGCGGCGCCGGACGGGGCGCCATCATCGGCGGATCTGCCGGAGCGGTTGGCGGCGCGTTTGTCAGCGCAGCAGAGCGCGAGCGCATTTACAATGCAGAGTTCGATCGCTGCATGGTTGCCTACCGGGCGGCACCCCAACCGGTTTACGATGCACCCGACCGGGCCTATGCGCCGGAGCCGTGGACAGACGAGTGGTATGACTATTGCCGTCGCAAGTTCCGGTCCTTCAATCCCGAGACCGGCCGCTACAAGACCTATTCCGGCAAGTACAAGCTCTGCCGCTGATCGCCCGTAGAGCGGAAAGTTCAAAAAGCGGAGCGCCGGTGCGCCAGCGTTCCTGCTACTTGAACTCGACCTCTATGAAAGAATACTCGAAATCGTTGGCGCTGATCACGTCGTGCTCGACACCGGCCTGTCGGAAATAGGGCACGCCCTTCGTCATCGGGGCCTCCACGATATTGCCGTCCGCATCCTCAATGGCCAGCGCCCCGTCGCTCATCGGAACGACGACGTAGTCGAACTCATGCCTGTGCCAGCCTGTATTGTCGCCTCGGGCCGGAAAACGCCATTCCGTGACCCGGGTTCTTTCGTTGTCGATGAAGATTTTGGACTTTGCCGAACCTGACATTCTTGCGTCTCCTGATCCGTGTTCTGACCATCTTCGTAAAAGTATGGTAAAGTGCTGGGAAATGAGCTAGCGCCAGAACAGTCTAAAATTTGATCCAATATAGGGGCGGCCCTGAGCATCGAATATTGCCAGTGATTCGGCCGTGTGTGGATTTCATGTGTGTGCAGTTTGGCATTACCTAGCGTCAAGCGGCGCGGGTCTGGGCTAAAATCGACCCCTTAGTGGGTATTTTCAGTATATTTCATCAAATGTGTGATCATTCACGCGTGAGTACTCTTGCTTTATGTGACGAAATATATATATCACGGTTCCGAAATGCCGTGCCGGGAGCATTTCCGCAAACCGGTGGGGATAACCAATTGAGGGTACATATATGGAAGACCAAACCGACAACACAGAACTGGCAGTTCTGACCGCGGATATCGTTTCTGCTTACGTGGGCAACAATGTTGTTCAGGCGTCCGAGTTGCCGCAGCTGATCCAATCCGTTTACGGCGCGATGTCCGCAGCCGTCGAAGGCGAGAAAGAAGAGCCGAAAGAAGAGCTGAAGCCGGCTGTTCCGGTCCGCCGCTCCGTAACGCCGGATTACATCATCTGCCTTGAAGACGGGAAGAAGTTCAAATCCCTGAAGCGCCACCTGCGCACCGCATTCAACCTGACGCCTGAGCAGTATCGCGAAAAGTGGGGCCTGAAGCCCGACTATCCGATGGTTGCTCCGAACTATGCGACCGTGCGCTCGGAAATGGCCAAGCGCATCGGCCTTGGCCGCAAGCGCGCGGCAAGCTGATCGCCCGCAACGGCTCAGGCGCAATGCGCGCCTGTATTGGGACGACCGGGGCCTGAACACCGTAACGGTTTCAGGCCCCTGGTGTATCTGGCGCCTGTTTCATCGGGACCGGCCATGGCCGGCCGGACAGCAAGCGCTCATTCCAGGCAGCCCGGCACATTTATGTGGCCGGTCAGGAGCCTGCTCGCGGTTCCCCCGATTTGCACCCTGACGATCCGGCGGTCCTTGAGGGTAAGCACCGTTCTCAACCTGCTCGGGCGTCCTGTTTCAGTGCCCTGCCTGGCCATAATCTCGACGGACCCGCAGGCACCTTCCCTCCGTAAGGCGCGATCGTAGAGATAGGCGGCGATAACGGCGTTTGTTGTGCCAGCCGATGAGGATTCCGCCACTCCGACGGCGGGGCAGAAATCACGGACGTGCAGGCCGGTCCCGCCTTCCTGGTCGTCCATGCAAAAGGCGCAGACCGTATCGATCCCGTGCGCGCGGCAGAAGCGGCCGAGCTTGTCGAACTCAGGTGCAATCGACGCCAGTTCTCCGGGCCCGGCAAGGGGCAGGATCAGGTGGATGAAATCGGCCTTCCCGCGCACGGGGTTGAGTCTGTTCGAAAGGTCTCCCCGGTCAAGGCCGAGCAGGGCGCAAACCGTGTCCAGGTCCACGCCGGGTGGGGCAAAATCAGGCGCCTTTACGTCCAGCATGACCAGGGGCTGATGGCGGGCCGGCTCTGCGACCTCCACTGTGGTCGCTACGTTCGGCATGTGAAGGTGGAAACTGCCGCTGCCTCCGGTCAGGCGACCCTCGGACGAAAGATGCGTGAACAGCCCGACCGCGCCATGTCCACACATCGGCTGTTCCATGACCGCGGAGAAGAAGCGGGCATTGACGTTCCGTCCAGATACGCTTGAGAGGAACACCGTCACCGGCATGGCAGTCTCCAGCGCGATGGTTTGCATCAGGTCCGGCTCCAGAGGGCGCGGCACCTCAATGATTGCGGCCTGGCTGCCGCCGAAAGGCGCGCTGGAGAAGCAGTCATAGAGTGAAAAGGGAAAGGAAACTGCCATGGTGCCGGCTAGCGCGCGGTCCCGCCTGTCTGCCGTCCGGGCCGGGTGCTCGAACGGGTCAAAATAACGGCTGCGTCCACGAACTTCGCCCTTTACCTGACAGCAATGGATTGCTACATACCGGCCTCCCCGCAGGCGGCGCAACCGCCATGACGCGGGCCCCAAACTGGCGCGGGGTGGAGCAGTCCGGTAGCTCGTCAGGCTCATAACCTGAAGGTCGCAGGTTCAAATCCTGCCCCCGCAACCATCGCCTCCTGCCTAGGCGTGCCATCAGTCTGCTGAGACTGGTTTACGAATGACAAGCCGTTGGTAATCAACGATTTGTCGCCTTTTGTGGCAACCGACAAGATTCCTGCCAGATCACCAATCAAATCGATCGACAAGCGCCGTTCACCCTCAACTGGTGTCAGGACAATCTCGTCAATCAATGTTCGAATGAGGAGATTGTCCTGACACCAGTTGAGGGTGAACGGCGCTTGTCGATCGATTTGATTGGTG
>JBCCEL010000182.1:0-11703 GCA_039030315.1 Pseudomonadota bacterium | reverse complement strand
TTGTCCGCCATGCGCCGTTCGGCGGTCAGATGGCGCAGCCAGCCCTCAAGGGCCGCGCTGACCTGCGCATCATTACACGCCAGAAGGGGTTCTGCCGGAGCCATCGGATCAGAGGATGGACTGGCCGGTCTTTTCCCAGTCCGCAAGGAAGGCCTCGAGGCCCTTGTCGGTCAATGGGTGCGCGGCCATGGCCTGCATGAGCTGGGGCGGAATGGTTGCCACATCGGCACCGGCCAGCGCGGAGTCCCGGACATGGTTCACCGTCCTGATGGAGGCTGCCAGGATCTCCGTCTCCAGGTTCTCGTAGTTGTCGTAGATCTCGCGGATTTCCTCGATCAGCTCCATGCCGTCCTGGCCGATATCGTCGAGCCGGCCAATAAAGGGCGAGATGAACGTGGCGCCGGCCTTTGCCGCGAGCAGCGCCTGGGTTGCGCTGAAGCACAGGGTGACATTGACCATCTTTCCGTCATTGCTGAGGGCGCGGCAGGCCTTCAATCCTTCCATCGTCAGCGGCACCTTGATCGCGACATTGTCGGCAATCTCCGCCAGATGATGGCCCTGCTCGATCATCTTGTCGGCCTCAAGGGCCGTCACCTCGGCACTCACCGGGCCGCTGACGATGCCGCAGATTTCGGCAATCACTTCCTTGAAGTCCCGCCCGCTCTTGGCGATGAGCGACGGATTGGTTGTTACGCCGTCAACCAGGCCCGTTTCGTTGAGATCGCGGATGGCGTCGACGTCGGCGGTATCGATAAAGAATTTCATCTGTCCTCTCCCGGGAACGGATTCTGCGCGTTGGCTGCAGACTAGCAGAATTAAGGTTTCGTTTGTGTTGCATCTGCGCGAAGCGGGTCGCGGTCATCAAAGCCGCAGGGCTGTCCCGTGCGCGCCGTCAGCCCGCCATCGACCACCAGATGGACCCCGGAAATGAACCCGGCCTCATCCGATGCCAGGAAGGCGATTGCGGCAGCAACCTCCTCAGGCCTGCCCAGCCGACCGACCGCACAGGCCGCACCATATTTTGATGTCATTGCCGCAGCATCGTCGAGCGAGTTGATCATGCGCTCAGAGGCGATGGGTCCTGGGCACACCGCATTGACCCGGATGCCGTCGCGCCCGACTTCCCAGGCAAGGCATTCGGTCAGGTTGATGATCGCGGCCTTCATTGAGTTGTAGACACCCCAGCCGGGATCGCCCTTGAGACCGGAGATCGATGACATGTTCACCACCGCACCGCCGCCGGACGTCTTCATCAGGGGTATGGCGTGTTTGCAGGCCAGGGCCGTGCTGCGGACATTGAGGGCAAAATACCGGTCCCAGTCTCCGGCTCCAAGTTCGGAAACATCACCTTCATGGCTGCCGCCGGCAATGTTGACGAGAACATCGAGACCGCCCGCTGCATCCCCGATTGCCGTGAATGCCGAAGCCAGCTCATCAACATTGGTGACATCCGCCCTGACAGCATGAACCTTGCGGCCCTCGCTGCACAGCCTCTCCGCCAGGGCTTTGGCCATATCGATCTTCACATCGATGGCCCAGACCTCAGCACCCTCAGCGGCCAGCCGTTCCACGGTCGCAGCCCCCATGCCGTCGGCGCCTCCGCTAACCACGGCCTTTCGCCCTTCAAACCGGCGTGAAAGTTCGTCTTTCATTAACCATCCCTAAGACATTCGCCATTATCACGACATCTTCTACTGGATATTCGCTGATTCTGACCGGCGCCAAGCCGCCACACGGACCAGGGGCTGTTGATGCACTTTACCCGTAAGTTTTCCGTCCTTACCCGCCTGATCTCCGCCACCTTCGCTGTTCTGTTGTTCACAGGCGTTGAAGCGGGCGCCAAGAGCCAGTCGGAGCGCGCGGTGTCGCTTGCGCTCAAGGGCCAGTACCGCAGCGCAATGTCGACGGCGCGAGACCCCCTCGCCCGCAAGGTCGTGGAGTGGATCTATCTCCAGTCCAAGCCGACAGATGCCGGCTATCAGCGCCTGATGAACTTTTCCCGCCGCAACAGCCACTGGCCGAAGTCGAGCCGTATCGAAAGCTCTGCAGAGGGCCATCTCATTGGTGCCAATGTTCCTGTCACGGTCCTGCAGGCCCATTTCAGAGGGCGCTCACCCAGGTCTCCGGAAGGCAAGATCGCTCTCGCCCGGCTGAAGCTGGCATCGGGCGACAGGGCCGGTGCGAGCAAGCTGGTGCGCTCGGCATGGCTTGATACCAACCTCTCAAAAACCGGCGAGGACATCATCGCGCGTCAGTACCGGTCGCTCCTGAAAAAAGGCGACTTTCATGCACGCTGGACCCGTTTCATCTACAAGCGCAAGATGTCTGCGGCGACGCGGAATGCGAACCGGATTTCCAGGACGCACAAGGCGGCCACCCGCGCCGCAGCGCTGCTCTTCAAGCGCAAGTCCGCCGGACTGAAGGCCTACAAGAAGCTTCCGAAGAATATCCGCAACAGCCTGGCCATGCAGTTCGCACTGGCAAGATACTACCGTTGGACCAGGAAACCGAAATCCGCTGCCAACGTCCTCGTCCGCGTCAATGCCAAGGCGGCAAACGCAGGGGCGGGCAATGTCTGGTGGAAGATCCGCAAGCGCACGGCCCGCGATCTCCTCGGTCCAGGCAACAGAAAACACTGGCGGCAGGCCTACCAGCTTGGCGCTCAGCATGGGTTCACCAAGGGCAAATCCTTTGCCGAAGGGGAATTTCTTGCTGGATGGATTGCTCTGCGCTTTCTGAACGAGCCGAAACGCGCCTACGCCCACTTTGCCCGCATCCCCGGTTCGACCACGTCGCCAACGCGCCTGTCGCGCGGCTGGTACTGGCTCGGCCGCAGCCAGCTGGCGCTTGGCCGGCCGGCAGACGCCAGGGCGTCCTACAGAAAGGCCGCAGCCTATCACACCCGGTTCTACGGTCAGCTGGCGCGAGACGCGCTCGGTCTTGGCGGCAAGCCGCTGCCTCTCAAAACGGTCTCCGCGTCGCCGGGCGACAAGGCGGCGGTGAGACAGGATGAGCTCCTGAGGGCTTTCACCCTGGTGGCACGGGCCGGAGGACGAAAATACGAGCGCGGCTTCCTCTGGGCCATGAGCCGGCGCTTCAAGACGCCGAGCCAGCATGCCGCGGTGTCAGGCCACATTCACACCCATTCCGGCTACGCCAACGCCATGCGCTATGCGAAGATCGCGAAACTGCGCAATGTCCATGTCGACAACTGGGCCTTTCCCAAAGGCGCCATGCCACGCTGGAAGCGGCTCGGCAAGCCGGTTGAGCGGGCGCTGGTGTTCGGTCTGAGCCGCCAGGAGAGCGAGTTCCAGGCCACGGCCGGGAGCCATGCCGGGGCACAGGGACTGATGCAGCTCATGCCCGGGACTGCCAAGATCGTGGCCAAGAAGTACAGGCAGCGGCACCGGCGTTCCCGCCTCACCCGCGAGCCGGCCTACAACGTCATGCTCGGAACCGCCCTGCTGGGCGATCTGATGGATGATTATGACGGCTCGATCATCATGACCCTGGCCGCCTATAACGCCGGTCCCGGCAATGTGAGAAAATGGGTGGCCAAGTTCGGCGATCCGCGCAGCCGCGGTGTCGACCCGCTGGACTGGACCGAAAGCATCACCTTCCAGGAAACCCGCCAGTATGTCCGCAAGGTGATGGCCAACATGCATGTCTACCGCAACCGCTTCGGCAGCCGCAGGCTGCACGGCATGATGGCGGATCTGCATGGCGCTGGCGGCAAGACCGGCACGGTGCCGCTCAAGGCGGCCTGCGGCGGCAGCGGCGGCGCCCTTTCGATCGCGAGCCTGATTGCGACCTGCTGATCAGGCTGCCTGCCGGGCGCCGGAGCTGACGTATTCGGCGCCATACTCCTCCCAGAGCGCCCGCGCTTCCTCCCAGTCAGGAATGTCGGCGGAGTGATATCCGAATGTCTTGCCGGTTGCGATGCTGTCGAAAGCAGCGATCGCCTTCCGGTGGGCGCCGCGATAGAGAAAGCGCTTCATGGCCCTTTCGTCCTGCCACACCGTCAGGGTGTGCTGGACGCCACTGATGCGTCTGACTTCAGCGTGCACCAGACCCTCCGCCTGCCGGACCTGCCGCAGGCTGGCAATGGCATGCCGCCAGAACCTCACCATGCTCCAGATGCTCTTGAGTCGAAGCCCGGTAATCGAGATGTAATACATTCCCGGTGCGCCTTGCCGTTCGTTCGGTGGATTTTCATGGAACGTGCGGGCGTCCCTTCCAGATCATTCGCGCTGCACCTGACGCGTCCGCATCCTCCCGGACTTAAGGATTCAGTCGTACTCCCGTCCTACTGTGGCACAGGAGATTGAGCCACCGTTAACGAATTTCCGCCCCGGGTCTTGTTTTATGAACAATGTTCATATAAAGAAACATGAAACCCGCCCATGAGGAGAATTCGCCATGCCCGCTGAAAGCCAGTTTTCGCTCCTGAGCAAGAAGCGCTTCGCACCGCTGTTTGCGACCCAGGCGCTCGGAGCGTTCAATGACAATGCCTTCAAGCAGGCCATGGTCATTCTGATCACCTATTCGCTGGCCAGCCAGCAGGGCCTCAACGCCGGCGTCTGGATCAACCTTGCCGCCGGTCTCTTCATACTGCCCTTCTTCCTGTTCTCCGCTCTGGCCGGCCAGATCGCCGACCGCTTCGACAAGGCCATGCTGGCGCGCCGAATCAAGCTTGCGGAAATCGGCATCATGGCGCTCGGCGCCCTTGGGTTCCTGCTGCAGAGCCCCACCTGGCTTCTGTTCGTTCTCTTCCTGATGGGCACCCAGTCCACCTTTTTCGGACCCATCAAGTACGGCATCCTTCCCCAGCACCTCAAAGACGGCGAGCTGGTCGGCGGGAATGCCCTGATCGAGAGTGGAACGCTGGTTGCGATTCTGCTGGGCACTCTGTTCGGCGGCCTGCTGATCACGGCCGGCAATGGCGGGATGATCGTGTCCGTCTCCGTCCTTACCCTGGCGGCTGTCGGGTGGCTGGCCAGCCGCCAGATTCCGGCCGCCCAGCCCCTGGTGGCGGATCTCAGGATCAACCGGAACATCTTTGCCGCCACTTTCGAGATGATCCGCAGCACGGCCACCCAGCGCAACCTCTTCCTCTGCATTCTCGGACTGTCCTGGTTCTGGCTGATCGGCGCTGTCTTCCTCACCCAGCTGCCGATCTACACCAAGGATTACCTCGGGGCGGACGAGACGGTCTCCAACTTCTTTATCGCCGTCTTCACGGTCGGTGTCGCCGCCGGCGCACTGCTCAACAACCAGCTGCTGCGCGGCGAGATCACCGCCCGCTACGTGCCCCTGGCAGGCCTCGGCATGTCGGTCTTCGGCATCGACTTTGCCCTGGTCAACGGCTTTGCACCCGCCGCTTCCGGTGCCGTGCTCCAGGGCTTCGGCGCATTTCTGGCCGACTTTGCAAGCTGGCGCATCATCTTCGATCTCTTCGCCATGTCCCTGTGCGCCGGTCTGTTCTCCGTCCCGCTCTACGCGCTGATCCAGCATCTGTCGGCGCCCGAAGAGGTCTCCCGCAACATCGCCGCCAACAACATCGTCAATGCCGCCTTCATGGCCGTCTCGGCGCTGATCGTGGCTGTCCTGCTCGGCGCCGGATGGTCTGTTCCGGCGGTTCTGCTGGCTGTGGCCGTCGCCAATTTCTTCGTTGCGCTCTACATCTGCAAGCTGCTGCCGCGGGATGTCGTGAAGATCATTTCCCGCTTCATCTTCCGCCTTTTCTACCGGGTCGAGGTCGAAGGCTGGGACAATTACCGCGCCGCCGGCGGCAAGGCGGTGATCGTCGCCAATCACACATCGTTCCTCGACGGTCCCCTGCTGGCAGCCTTCCTGCCCGACACGCCGAGCTTCGCCATCAACACCCATCAGGCTGAGCGCTGGTTCGTGAAACCGTTCCTCGGCCTGCTCAATCTCCTGCCGGTCGACCCGCGCAACCCCATGGCCATGAAGTCCCTGGTCCGCGAAGTGCAGGATGGCCGCAAGGTGATGATCTTCCCGGAAGGCCGGATCAGCACCACCGGCGCACTCATGAAGGTCTATGACGGCCCCGCCAGCATCGCCAACCTGGCCGATGCCCCGCTGCTGCCGATCCGGATTTCTGGCGCCCAATACAGTTTCTTCTCGCGCCTCAAGGGCATCGTGCGGCTGCGCTGGTTCCCGAAGATCACCATCACCATCCTGGAGCCCGAAAAGGTCGAGGCGCCGCAGGACATGCGGGGTGCCACCCTGCGCACCCGGCTCTCCTCCCAGCTCTACGACATCATGTCCCGCATGATGTTCGAGACCTCGAACGTCAATCAGACCCTGTTTTCCGCCCTGCTCGACGCCCGCTCGATCCACCACGGCAAGACCCATATCCTGGAGGACATCAAGTTCGAGCCCATGTCGTATAACCGGCTGGTGACCGGCAGCTTCGTGCTCGGCAAGAAGCTGGCGGCCGCCACACCGGGCGAGAAGCATGTTGCGCTCCTGCTGCCCAATGCTGGCGCAGCAATTGCCGCGTTCTTCGGCCTGCATGCCTATGACCGCGTGCCCGCCATGCTGAACTTTTCCGCAGGGGCAAAGAACATGCTCGCCGCTTGCACCGCCGCCGAGATCAGGACGGTCATTACCTCCCGCGCCTTCATCGAGGCCGGCAATCTGGAAGCCGAGGCAGAGGCCCTGGCCGCACAGACGAACCTGCTCTATCTGGAGGATATCGCGGAAACCATCAGCAGCGGCGCCAAGATCATCGGCCTGATCAAGAGCTGGTTTGCCGCCACGGCCTATTCCTTCACCGCGCGTGGCGCAAAACCGTCGGACCCGGCCGTAATCCTCTTCACCTCCGGTTCGGAAGGCGTGCCCAAGGGCGTGGTCCTCAGCCACGACAACATCAACGCCAACCGCCACCAGATCGCGGCAAGGATCGATTTCACCCCGAACGACACGGTGTTCAACGCCCTGCCGGTGTTTCACGCCTTCGGCCTGACCGGCGGCCTCATCCTCCCCGTCATGGCCGGCGTGAAGGTGTTCCTCTATCCTTCGCCGCTGCACTACAAGGTGGTGCCGGAGCTGATCTACGACACCAACGCCACGATCATGTTCGGCACGGACACCTTCCTGTCGGGCTATGCCCGCTCCGCCAATCCTTATGACTTCTATTCCATGCGTTATGTCGTGGCCGGTGCGGAGAAGGTGAAGGAAGAGACGCGCCGCGTCTGGATGGAGAAATTCGGTCTGCGCATACTGGAAGGCTATGGCGCCACCGAGACCGCGCCCGTCCTGTCAGTCAACACCCCCATGCACAACCGTGCCGGTACGGTCGGTCGCCTGCTGCCGGATATCCAACACCGCCTGGACAAGATCGCGGGCATCGATGAGGGCGGCAAACTGATCGTCAGCGGCCCGAACATCATGAGCGGCTATCTGCGCGTGGACAACCCGGGTGTGCTGGAGCCCGCGCCGGATGGCTGGTACGACACAGGCGACATCGTCGATATCGACGCAGAAGGCTTCGTCACCATTCTCGGCCGCGCCAAACGCTTTGCCAAGATCGCCGGCGAAATGGTCTCCCTCACCGCCGTCGAGACGGAAATCGCCAGAGCCTGGCCCGACAACGCCCATGCCGTGGTGTCCATTCCCGATGCCAGAAAGGGCGAGGCGCTCATCCTCCTCACCGACCACAAGGACCTGGACCGCAAGGACCTCCAGGCCATGGGCAAGGAGGCGGGGATGGCATCCCTCTGGGTGCCGGGCCAGGTGATGAACCTGGATGGCGTCCCCCTCCTGGGCACCGGCAAGACCGACTACGTCACCTCCAGAGAGCTGGCGCTTGCGGCCCATGCCTGAATGCCTGAGGCTCAGTCCAGCAATTTGCGCATCTGCAGCGTGCTGGTGAACGCAAAGAACGGCGAAAGCAGTCCGGTCCCACGGGACCGGACGCCCTTGAAGCCGTTGCGTTCATAAAGCTTCTTTGCGCCGGGGTTCGTGTCGATGACGTCCAGGCGTATGCTCTTCTCGCCATGGCGCCGGGCATGATCCTCGATGGCATCCAGGAGCAGGCCTCCGATCCCCTGGCCGCGCATCTCCGGCGCTACGGCAATCCCGTCCATCAGCAGTTCTCCCGGCCGCTCCATCCGCTCCATGAGGAGCAGGGCGGCAAGCCGGAACGGCGCCGTTATCCCGTATTCCCGGAAGAACGCCGCCAGGCCCGGTTCGAACATGCCTCTGCCCGCTCGTTTGAAACCAGCCACTCCGACCACGCGGCCGCCCGCGATGGCGCAGATGATGCGGTCTTCCATGAGTCCAGGCACCAGGAACCGCGTCGTCCGCTCCGGAGAGCCGAGAAAGGGCCGGAGCTTCTGTTCAAACGCCAGGCAATATAGCCTCACCGCCGCCTCCTTCTGCGCGGCCGGAACCCCCGGACGGACCTCAATTTCAATTGTCATGAACTGCAGGTAGTCTGGCCGGCTGCCGGTAACAAGAAGCGCAGCAGCGGTCTGTCCTAACGATTGCCGCCCCGCCGACGGCGCTGATATAAATTCTGGAAACGTTAATCCGGGGCCATTGCCATGTCTGACGCCGATATACCGAGAAAGTTCTTCTGGCGGCGCGTTGTGGCGTTCGTGGTCGACTGGTTTTTGCTCTCCGTCCTGTTCGGCCTGATCACCGTGGCCATCCAGCCACTCGTTCCTGTCACACTCTCAGCGCCCGGCTTTGTCGAGTTCAAGGTCTGCGAAGACGCCACGGATCGCACGTTCGCCCTGGATCCCGATGAAATCCTGCCCTTGAAAGAAGGCGAGATCCGCCGCGTGCGCTTTTGCCGGATCTCCCACCTCGGCCTCACAAATCACAACGTTCTGAGTTTCATCGCCGTGCGCAAGTCGGGCGTGACGACCTACCGCCGTGCCGTCAGTTACACTTCGGACGAGGATGGCCGGCCGGTGACCCTCGTTTCGGTCGGTCATGTCATGATGCTGTTCGCGCCGTTCCTCCTTGCCGCGCTTTACGGCTCGGGCGGCCGCCCACCCGGCAAGCGTCTCGTGAGGCTGGCGGTGCTGGACTCAGACTGGTACCCGGTAACAGGCCTGCCGGCGCTCAAGCGGGAGCTGCTGAAATGGTTCCCGTTCATGCTGGTTGCCGCAGCCGCACTGTTTCTCGCTGTGACCACGGATCCGGAACAGTTTCTCAAGACCGCAGCGTCCACGCTCGACAACGGCTTGTTCTATCTGCTTATGTTCTTCTACCTGGTGCTCCTGCTGGCCACCCTCTTCTACTGGCTGTTCCCGTTCATCCGTTGGCGGGGCCAGTCGTATTACGACAAATGGCTCCGGCTGTATGTGGTCAGGCGGAGCGGCGAGCAGCACCTTATGGAATAGCCCTCTAATCCAGCGCCGCACAGGCCTGTCTGATCAGCATGCAGCCCCGCTCCAGTTCGGCGTCCGATACGGCGATGGAGATACGGAAGCCGCCCTCCGCCTCGAAGGCGGAGCCGGGGACCGTTGCCACCTTCCAGTCCTCGAGCAGGTAGCGGCAGAGATCGGTTGAGTTATCGATCCGGGCACCGGCCGGAGTGCTCCGGCCAAACAGCTTGCGGCAGTCGGGAAAGAGGTAGAATGCGCCTTCCGGCATGGAACATGTCAGCCCATCCACCTGGTTGAGGATCATCAGCGCCTTGTCGCGGCGCCGCTCGAAGGCCTGGGCACGGGCCTGAAGGAAGTCTTGCGGCCCGGTGAGTGCAGCGATTGCGGCTGCCTGTCCCATTGAACTCGGGTTGCCGGTCGTCTGGGACGCAAGCTGCAAGAGGCCGGCCATGAATTCTTCCGGCAAGCCGGCATAGCCGATCCGCCAGCCGGTCATGGCATAGGCTTTGGAAACACCGTTCACCGTGATCGTCCGTTCCTTGAGCGGCGGCGCGACTGCGGCGATGGTGGCAAACGGAAAGTCATCGAACACGACGTGCTCATAGAGATCGTCGGTCACCACCCAGACATCGGGATACTTCAGCAGCACCTCGGCGAAGGTCTCGAGATCTTCGGCGCCATAGGCTGCCCCGGTCGGATTGGAGGGAGAACAAAGGACCAGGGCGCGGGTGCGCGGTGTGATGGCCGCCTCAAGCTGGGCGGCGTCGATGCGGTAGCCGGTACTGACGTCCGCGCGCACGAAGACCGGCCGTCCGCCGGCCGCCAGGATGGCGCCGGGATGAGACGGCCAGCAGGGTGTCGGCACGATGACCTCGTCGCCGGGATCGAGCATGGTGCGGAAGATGTCCGCCAGCAGCGGCTTGGCGCCGGAGTGCACGAAGATCTGTCCGGGGTCGTAGTCGAGCTTGTTGTCCCGCCGGAACTTTTCGGCAATTGCCTCCTTGAGTATCGTTGTGCCGTCAACGGCCGTGTACCGGGTCTCGCCACGGTTTATGGCCTCGATCGCCGCCCGCTTGATGTGATCAGGCGTCTCGAAATCCGGTTCGCCGGTGGAAAAATCGGCGATCTCCTCCCCGGCTTCCTTCAATCGGGCGGCAAGGCTGAAGATCTGCGAAATGGCGGAGGGCTGGAACCTCTCCAGGGTGGAACTGAGTGGCGGCATGGCGGGTCCGGTTTCGTTGGCCAGAAGCCGTTACAACAGCCGATCCGGGGCAGCAAGGAACAACTTGCGCACGCCCCCGCCGCACCTACATGAGCATCATGCTCATGCGCAAAGCCACATTGGATGATCTCGCCCTTCTGCAATACTGGGACGGCAAACCGCATGTGATCTCCGCCGGCGGCGACGGTGACTGGTTCGACTGGCCGAAGGAACTTGCGGTCGATCCGCCCTGGCGGGAAATGCTGATTGCCGAGTCCGAAGGGCGGCCCATCGGCATTGTGCAGATCATCGATCCGGCAGAAGAGGACACCCGCTACTGGGGAGACGTGGAGCCTGATCTGAGGGCCATCGACATCTGGATCGGCGAAGAGAGCGATCTCGGACGCGGCTATGGCACACAGATGATGACGCTGGCGCTGGCCCGCTGCTTTGCCCCGCCGGAGGTAAGCGCCGTGCTCATCGATCCGCTGATGTCGAACAAAAGGGCGCAGAATTTTTACAGGCGCATGGGATTTGAGGACGCTGGCCCCCGCGTCTTTGACGCCGACGAGTGCCTCGTCATGCGCATAAGCCGGCAGCGATGGGCCAGTTTAAGTGAGTAAATTCAATATATTACGTCTGATACCACTCCTCTCACGGCTGTTCACGTTTTGATGAACGGGTGGTGAACCGGGCTCTCAGGTTCGGTTCAGTGCGGGCTGGATATAACCGGCATCAACAAGACGCGAAGCACGGGTCTTCGCACAGCACACAGACACAAAGAACAAAGCTTCGAAGGAGAATTTCAAGATGATCAGGAAAACCGCACTGGGTATCGCCGCCGCCGCCGTTGTCAGCGCTGCTGCGCTCACCGGCACCGCCTCCACCGCACAGGCCGGCAGTTTCGGCTTTGGCTTCCATGGCGGCCACGGCAGCTTCTACATCGGTTCGGGCCACGGCTTCCACGGCCACTACGGCAACCCCTGCCGTCACTGGAAGCGCAAGTGGCGCCGCACGGGCCGCTACCGGTTCCTGCGCCGCTACCGCCGCTGCATGGCCCGCCACTACTACTGATCAGCCACCCCCAAACACCCCTCCCACAGCAAAGCCCCGGAGCAACCCTCCGGGGCTTTTCGC
>JBCCEL010000181.1:0-11757 GCA_039030315.1 Pseudomonadota bacterium | reverse complement strand
ACGGTTGTGAACGGAGAAACAAACCCCAACGATCTGCACCTTGCACGCTGCGTCACGGTGGCATCGGCGGTGCAGAACACGATGAAGCCGGAGGGCGCCTCCGGGCCGACCAAGACAAACCCCAACAATCCGCCCATCCCTCAGGCCGAGCTCGCTAACATCCGGTCGACATACATGGATCTTGGATTTGCAGCCCTGGATGAACTCTGGGCAACGGCTGATGCCGATTCCCCGCTGGGCCCGCCGCCATCGCTGGGCGGCCGCACCGTGGTCTAGATTCACGAAGTCTGATGTTTGATCCATCGGCCTCCCGCAATCATGGGGCCGGAGGCCGATGGTGAAGTACTCCCGGATGCAAGTCTGAGCCCTGCAAGCCCAGGCATGCATCTTGCAGCGGCCTTGCAGCCACTGCCCCGGGAGCCCTGTCCATGGACACCACGCGCCGACTGTTTCTTGCAACCGCCGCCGTTTCCGGCGCGGGCCTCGCATCAGCCGCAACGCCCGCTGACGCGGCACGCACCAGCCAAAGCATTCTGGATGGCGCCGACTTCGGCCTCAGGCCGGGCCGCTCATCGCCGCAAACCAAACAGCTCCAGCGTGCCATGAATGCCGCGGTGAAACAGCGCAAGACACTGCTGCTTCCAGGCGGCGTGTTCTTCGCAGCCCAACTCCGCATCCGGGGCGATGTCCACCTTCAGGGCGTGCCGGGTTCAACCCGGATCATCGCGGCAAACGGAAAGCCATTGCTGCGCATCGACGGCGGCAAGCGGGTGAGGCTGGACGATATCATTTTCGACGGCAACCATGCTGCTCCGATCGGGGATCACGCATTGGGGCTGGTTCAGAGCGTGGGCATTCAGACCCTGCAGGTCGAGCGCTGCGAGTTCGTCCGCTCGCGCCGGAACGGCCTCTCCCTGAAATCGTGCGCGGGCAGTATCCAGAGCAGCCGGTTTGCAGAGAACCGCAACGCCGGTGTGTTCTCCCTGGATTCAGACGGCCTTCTGATCTCCGGCAACCGGATAGAAGATTGCAGCAACAATGGGATCCTGATCTGGCAGTCCGAAAAGCGTCATGACGGAAGCATCGTCACGCAGAACCACATCCGCCGCATCGGCGCCAAGGACGGTGGGTCCGGCCAGAACGGCAACGGCATCAACATCTACCGGGCGGCAAATGTGACCGCTGCGCAGAACACCATCTCAGAATGCACCTTCTCCGCTGTGCGTTGCAACGCCGGGGACAACGTTCAGATCACCGGAAACACCTGCACTGATCTCGGCGAAACCGCGCTCTATGTCGAGTTCGGCTTCGAGGGTGCCGTGATCAGCAACAACGTGGTCGATCTCGCGGCAATCGGCATCGCGATCACCAACCTCAATGTCGGCGGCCGCCTGGCGGCCTGCTCCGGCAACGTGATCCGCAACATCACCCGCACACGGGTGAACGATTCATCCGGCATCGGCATCGGGGCGGACGGCGACAGCGCGGTCACCGGCAACGTTATCGAGAATGCCCATGGTGCTGGCATTGCCCTCGGTTGGGGGCCACACCTGCAAAACGCCATCGCCACCGGAAACATGATCAAGGACTGCAATGTCGGCGTTGAGGCGACGACGGCAGACGGTGCCGGAAAGGCAATCATCAGCAACAACATCATCGCCGCCCCGAAGGCCGGTGGCATCTTTGGCATGCATTGGGCAAAGCGGGTCACGGACGATCTCTCACGGCCGGGCACCGCCACCCCAGCCAATCTGTCCGTATCCGGCAATCAGGTCGTGTGACGAGCTAGCACTCCGTCTCTATCTCCCCGGTCCGGGCAGTATCTCGGCTCTTCATCCACGCAGGCACGCTGTTGTCCGGTGTACCGAATTTCGCCAGCCACAGGCTTTGAGCGATCCGCTCTGCTGCCTGTACGATCAGATCCGCCGCCTCTGCATCAAAACGCTCATGAGCATGCTGTCTGAACAGGTCCAGCCACAGCCGGAAATCATCGGACTCAAGCTGCAGTATGGCGAGGTGCTTGGGCACGGGTTGGCCGTGATACTCTCCGGTCTTCAGAAGCACGCTGCGCCAGAACATTTTCATCCGCGCCAGATGAGGCGCCCAGTCTCCCGCTACCTTCTCTTCAAACAACGGGCCAAGCCGCTCGTGTGAACGGATGGCAGCGTAGAAGCTCTCGACGAGATCGGAGATTCGTTCTTCGGAGATGTCTTCGTGCACGGGTCTTGCCGGACGAGCGGCCCTCACTGAAAGAAGAGCAGGATCAATCGTGACCGTGCGGCCTTTGGATGTCTCGCTCATCATGCAGCCCTCAACGACAAGATCTTCGCAAGCCGCGCGTTTGCGCCGGTCAGGTCCGCCAGAGTGTAGCTGTCCAGCACGCTGAGGAAGGCATCCAGCGCCTCGTTCAGGATGCCGGTCAACTGGCACGCCGAAGAGATGATGCACTGCCCGTTGCCTCCCGGCAGACATTCCACCAGAGCGAAATCCCCTTCCATCTTTCTCACCACGGCACCGACGGAAATATCCTGAGGCGGCGCTGATAGACGTAGACCACCTGAGCGTCCCCGGACGGTTTCGATGAAACCGTGATGCCCGAGGGCCTGTGCAATTTTCATCAGGTGGTTGCGCGAAACCCTGAAGCGTTGCGCCACCTCGGAAATCGTGACGAGGGCATTCGGGTTGACCGCCAGCTGCATCAGCAGCCTGAGCGCGTAGTCCGATTGAGCATTGAGGCGCATATCATCCTCCTAAAAGATGTATTTTATATATTGCTTTTCTCGATCAAACGCAATACATGCATTTCATATTCATCTTATAGGAATGAACTCATGCTACAGATCGTCAACCCCGAAGCCGCACTCGCGCATGCCGAGCCCTGGATTGCAGATGAATCAAATCGCCGGATGCACGCGGGCGTATACCGCTGGCTGCTGGTTTTGAATATTGCGATCCTGCTGATCGCGTGGGGAACGTTTCAGGAGGCCTGGGAGGCGCTGTTCATGATCGTGGTCTGCGCTGCCTACGTTGCCATGTATTTCGGCACGCCCTATGCGATGCTGCGCGCCGCAAAAATCGACCTGCGGGACAGCGTCACGTTCAGAGAGTTTCTGAACGCTCCATTTGAAACCTGCACCGGCAGGATCAAGGGCTGGGAGGCTGCGATACAGGTGTGCCTCATCCCGGCATCCATCGTTTTCGCATTCGCCAGTTTCTGGGTGATACTGAGCCTTGTCAGATGACGACGGTCAACTGCGCTATCCCGCCGGAAGAACGGCGGTCGCCTCGATCTCCACTTTGGCCCGATCCTCAACCAGAGCGACCACTTGTACGAGGGCCATGGCCGGGAAATGCCGGCCAATGACGCGCTGGTAGGCGGCGCCAAGCTCCTTTTGGCTGGCCAGATATTCATGCTTGTCGGTGACGTACCAGGTGAGCCGCACAATGTGTTCCGGCGCGGCGCCAGCCTCGGCCAGGATCTCAACGATATTTCGCAGCGTCTGTTCGGCCTGGCCGGCAAAATCGTCTGTTTCGAACTCCTGTCTGGCGTTCCAGCCAATCTGTCCTCCGGTGACCACCAGCCTGCCCTCTGCGAGAACACCGTTTGCGTAGCCCTTGGCAGGCTTCCAGCCCGGCGGATGGAGAAACTGCAGGCTCATAGGTCGGTCCTCACCTTCCAGAGTTCCGGGAACAGCACGACGTCCAGCATCTTCCTCAGATATGACACACCGGCCGTGCCGCCCGTGCCGCGCTTGAGGCCGATGATGCGCTCGACCGTGGTGACGTGGTTGAAGCGCCAACGCCGAAAGTAGTCCTCCAGATCGGTCAGCTTCTCCGCGAGATTGTAGAGATCCCAGTACTGTTCCGGATCGCGGTAGACCGTTCTCCAAGCTGCCAGGGCTTCAGGGGTCTCCCGGCGGGGCAGGCGCCAGTCACGGGCAAGGTCCGCTTCGGCAAGTTGAAACCTGTGGCGGCTCAGCAGCATCAGGGCCTCGTCGTAGAGGCTGGGTGCGTTGAGAGCAGCCTCCAGCCGGCTCGCCACATTCGGGGTCCGACGGTGAACTTCGATCATGTCCGCATTCTTGTTGCCAACCAGGAACTCTATCTCCCGGTACTGGGCCGACTGAAACCCCGACGACTGGCCGAGGGCATCGCGGAATTGCGTGTACTCGCTCGGCGTCATCGTCCGGAGCACATCCCATGCCTGGTTTAACTGCTCGAATATCCGGCCAACACGGCTGAGCATCTTGAATGCATGCGGCAGGCTGTCGGCTCTGATCGAACTCACGGCCGCCCGGATTTCATGGATGGCAAGCTTCATCCAGAGTTCGGATGTCTGATGCTGAACGATGAACAGCAACTCGTCATGCGCATCTGATCTTGGTGCTTGCGCTCCGAGTACCACGGGCAGCTGCAGATACTCCCCGTAATGCATTTGCGGCGAAGTGCCCATCAGGCCTCAACCTCCCGGAGCTTGAAGCGCTGGACCTTGCCCGTTTGGGTCTTTGGCAGAGCGTCAATGAACTTCACCGAGCGCGGGTACTTGTAAGGCGCGATGTTCGCCTTTACGTGGTCCTGCAGGCGCTTGGCCGTCTCATCGTCACGAGCCACACCTTCATTGAGAACGATGTGAGCTTCGACAATCTGACCGCGCTCCTCATCGGGTGCGCCGATTACACCGCACTCGGCCACATCAGGATGGGCCAGGAGCGCAGCCTCCACTTCCGGACCGGCAATGTTGTACCCCGATGAGATGATCATGTCGTCAGCCCGCGCTGCGAAGTGGAAGTACCCGTCTTCATCCTGACTGAACGCGTCGCCCGTCAGGTTCCAGCCATCGCGCACATATCCCGCCTGACGCGCATCGGAGAGATAGCGGCAGCCGGTCGGGCCGCGGACCGCGAGCTTGCCGACCGTGCCGCGCGGGACCTCGTTCATGTCATCGTCGACAATCCTGGCTTCATAGCCGGTCACCGGCCTGCCGGTGCAGGCGGGGCGTGCATCGGCAAACCGGTTGGTGAGAAAAATATGGAGCAGCTCGGTGGCGCCAATGCCGTCCAGCATCGGCTTGCCGGTCTTTGCCAGCCAGTCCTCATAAACCGGCGCCGGCAGCGTCTCGCCCGCCGAAACAGCGCAGCGCAGCGACGACAGATCGGCACCTTCCTCCATTGCCGCCAGCATGGCCCGGTAAGCCGTCGGCGCGGTGAAACTGATCGTCGCCCGGTAGGTCTGGATAATATCGATCATGTTTGGCGGAGACGCCTCCTCCAGCAACGTGGCGGCCGCCCCAAAGCGCAACGGGAACACCGCCAGACCGCCGAGGCCAAAGGTGAACGCCAGTGGCGGCGAGCCCACAAAGACATCGTCCTCGGTCACATTCAGCACCTCCCGGGCATAGCCGTCGGCGATGATCATCAGATCGCGGTGAAAGTGCATGGTTGCCTTCGGCTGGCCGGTCGTACCGGACGTGAAACCAAGCAGGGCAACATCGTCCCTGCCCGTCTGAACAGCACTGAAGCGGACATCCTTGTTCAGTGCGATCCTGTCGAGTTCGGCGTCATGGTTTGCAGTCCCGTCAAAGCCGACGACCTTCTCCAGGAAGCGGCTCCCCTTGGCGCAGATCACCAGTTCATCCATGAGCCTGGTGTCGCAGAGGGCGAGACTGACTTCCGCCTTGTCGACGATCTTGCTGAGCTCGCCCGAGCGCAGCATCGGCATGGTGTTGACCACCACGGCGCCCGCTTTCGTGGCGGCAAGCCAACAGGCGACCATGGCCGGGTTGTTGGCCGAGCGGATGAGCACCCGGTTCCCCGGCGCAACGCCATAGTCCTCGACGAGTGCGTGGGCAATCCGGTTGGTCCAGTCCGCAAGCTCCTTGTAGGTGCGGCGGCGGCCGTTGCCGATCAGGGCCGTGTGGTCGCCGAACCCCTGGTCGACCATCCTGTCCGTGAGCTCGACGGCGGCGTTGAGATGGTCCGGATAGTCGAAGTCGTCGAGCAGAAAGTCCGGCTGCTTCTCCGCAGGGGGCAGGTTGTCCCGGGCGAAGGTGTCCACATGGGCTGAAGGTCCGAGCATGTTCAGGTTCCTCCTGATAGAGCCTGGCGGGCAATGATGGTGCGCTGGACGTCCGAGGCGCCCTCATAGATCCTGAGAGCGCGGATTTCCCGGTAGAGGCTTTCAACGATGTGACCCTTGCGGACGCCGTCACCGCCATGGATCTGCACCGCCCGGTCGATCACATCCTGCGCCTGGTCCGTGGCAAAGAGTTTCGCCATGGCCGCCTCGCGGCTGACGCGTTCAGCGCCTGAATCCTTCGTCCAGGCGGCGCGGTAGACGAGCAGCGCGGCCGCATCCACGCTGAGGGCCATATCCGCCAGATGGCCCTGGACCATCTGCAGATCGGCCAGCGGTGCACCAAACAGTTCGCGTTCCCTGGCGCGATCGAGACTCTCATCAAGCGCCCGGCGCGCAAAGCCCAGTGCCGCGGCCCCCACGGTCGAGCGAAACACGTCCAGCACCGACATGGCGATCCTGAACCCCTGGCCAGGCTCGCCGATCATGGCATCGGCCGGCAGCTTCATGTCGGTAAAGCGCAGCCGTGCCAGCGGATGGGGCGCCATCACTTCAAGCCTCTCGGCGATGTCCAGACCGGGTAAATCGGCAGGCACGAGAAAAGCGCTCAAGCCACGGGCACCCGGCGCTTCTCCGGTCCGGGCGATCACCGTGTAGAGGCCCGCAATGCCCCCGTTGGAGATCCAGGTCTTCTCGCCGTTGAGGAGATAGCCGTTTCCGTCCCGTTGCGCTGTCGTTTCGATGTTCGCGACGTCGGACCCGGATTTCGGCTCGGAGAGGGCAAAGGCCGTGATGAGAGCACCCTTGCGGCTCTCCCGGAGATACCGCTTCTGCTCTTCCGAGCCGAACAGGCTGATGGCGCCGGTTCCAAGACCCTGCATGGCGAACGCAAAATCAGCCAGACCATCGTGCCGCGCCAGGGTCTCGCGGATCAGACACAGGGTCCGCACATCCAGGCTCGCCGATCCGTCCGGATCGGCCGCACTGTGGGTCAACCAGCCATCCGCGCCAAGCCTTGCCACGAGGTCACGGCAAGCTGCATCCACATCGTTGTGATCGACAGGAAGATTGGCCGCGCACCAGGCATCGAGCGCATCACGAAGCGTCCGGTGCCAGTCTTCGAAAAAGGGCCAGGATGCAAAGCTTCGGTCCGGCATCAGTTACCCCCGAACACCGGTTTCTCCTTGGCAACGAAGGCACGGTACGCCCGTTCGAAATCGGCAGTCTGCATGCAGATCGCCTGGGCCTGGGCTTCCGCCTCGATCGCCTGCTCCAGGCCCATTGACCATTCCTGGTTGAGCTGGGTTTTGGTGATGCCGTGCGCGAAGGTCGGCCCAGCGGCAAGCTTACCGGCGTAGTGGATCGCCTCGTCCTTCAGCTCATCGGCAGCCAGCAACCTGTTGAAGAAGCCCCAGGCTTCGCCCTCCTCGGCAGTCATGGCACGGCCGGAGTAGAGCAGATCCGCCGCCCGTCCCTGCCCGATGATGCGCGGCAGCATGGCGCATGCGCCCATATCGCATCCGGCAAGACCCACGCGCGTGAACAGGAACGCGGTCCTGGCCTCCGGCGTGGCAAACCGGATGTCCGACGCCATGGCGATTATGGCACCGGCCCCGACACAAATGCCGTCCACCGCCGAGATGATGGGCCTGGAACAGCCGATCATGGCCTTCACGAGATCACCGGTCATGCGGGTGAAGGCGAGGAGATCTTTCATGTCCATCTCCACCAGCGGGCCGATAATGTCGTGCACATCGCCGCCGGAGCAGAAATTGCCGCCGTTCGACGTGAAGACGACCGCGTGAACATCCTCCGCATAGGCAAGGGCCCGGAACGTGTCCCGCAGTTCCGCATAGCTTTCGAATGTCAGCGGGTTCTTGCGGTCGGGCCTCCTCAGCGAGAGAACAGCAACATCACCCTCCATCCGCCAATTGAAATGTTCCGGCTCGTGGCCTGCCATCCGGCTCATGAGTGTATCTCCCGATATTCGGCAAAGCTATGCAGCACACTGGAAACCGCTTCGACCTCGTCCGGCGGCAGCCCGCCAAGAAGATCATTGATCCAGCTCTCATGCGTCCTTGCCATTGTCTCGAAATCCGTCCGCCCCTTCGGCGTCAGCCTGACCATTGAGGTGCGGCGGTCACCGTTGCGTTTCGCACGCTCCACCAGTCCATCGGCAACGAGCCGGTCGATGATCCCGGTGACATTGCCGTTGGAGACCATGAGAAAGCGCGAGAGCTCCGACATCAGCATGCCGTCAGGTTGCCGGAAGAGCGCCGCCAGAACGTCGAACCGGGGCAGCGTCACGTCAAACTCCGTTCTCAGCCGCTCGCGGATCTCGTTCTCGACCGCGCGGGAGGTGCGAAGCAGCCTGACCCACAGGCGCAGCCTCGCCTTGCTCTCGGTGCTCACCAGGTTTCTCCGCCGGAAATGGATATCGCCTGTCCCGCCACCGCATCCGACCCGGGGCCAACCAGCCACAGGGCCGCCGCGGCCACCTCATCGGGATCGATCAACCGGCCCATCGGGTTGGTGCGCGCCAGGGTCGCCCTGGCGTCTTCGGGTGTGCTTTGCGTCTTTGACACGATATTGGCCACGCTGCGTTCCAGCAGTGGCGTGTCGGTGAAACCTGGACAGAGCGCATTGACGGTGATGCCCGATCCCGCCGCCTCAAGCGCGGCCGCCCGCACCAGGCCCACGACACCATGCTTGGCGGCGCAATAGGCCGAGACATAACTGTAGCCCTTTAGACCGGCGGTTGACGCGACCGCAATCAGGCGGCCCCAGGGCCGGCCATCCAGAGCCTTCAGTCCTTCTCGAAACGTCAGAAAGGTTCCGCGCAGATTGATATCCAGCATCCGGTCGAACAGCTCTGCGGATGTCCTCGTCAGCGGCGCACTGTCTGCCGCTCCGGCATTAGCGACAACAATGTCGAAGGGCCCGGCATCCTGGAAGAGTTTGGCGACAGACGCTTCGCACGTCACATCAACGGTAACCGGCGTGACATTGCTGGCCTCTGCGGCCATGGCTTCGAGCGTCTCCAACTGCCTGCCGCAAATGACGACTTCGCAGCCAGCGCCCGCCAGGGCCCGCGCGATGGCAGCCCCTACCCCGGTGCCGCCACCTGTGACAATCGCTCTTTTTCCCTCCAGTGCCGCCATACCCTAAACCCTGAAAGTGGAGCCTTCGCCCCGCTCGGCAAGGCGCTGCATCTGATCCCCTCCGGCCGTATAGGGATCCGGCCACTTCGTCTCCGCATCCCCCAGAGCGGCGGCGGCGTGCAGCGTCCAGTACGGGTTGGCGAGATGGGGCCTGGCAAGACAGACGAGATCGGCACGGCCGGCCATCAGGATCGAGTTGACGTGGTCCGGCTCATAGATATTGCCGACCGCCATCGTTGCCATACCTGTCTCGTTTCGGATCCGGTCTGAAAATGGCGTCTGGAACATCCGCCCATAGACAGGCTGGGCCTGTTTGGAGGTCTGGCCGGCCGAAACATCGCAAATGTCCACCCCGGCGGCCTTCAGACTGCGCGCGATCAGAACGGCCTCATCCGGCGTGACACCGCCTTCACCAACCCAGTCATTGGCGGAGATCCGGACCGAAATGGGTTTGTCCTGAGGCCACACTGCACGCACCGCTTCGAAGACCTCCAGCGGATAGCGCAGCCGGTTTTCAAGCGGGCCGCCATAGACATCGGTGCGTCTGTTGGTCAGCGGTGTGATGAACGAGGACAGCAGGTAGCCATGCGCACAGTGGAGCTCCAGCATGTCGAAGCCAGCGCTCTCGGCGCGCTCCGCCGACTGGACGAACTGCGCCGTGACCATCTCCATGTCGGCACGTTCCATCGGCTTCGGCATCTGGTTCTGTTCAGACCACCTGACGTCGGAGGCGGCAAGCAATGGCCAGTTGCCGGATACCAGCGGTGCATCCATCTCCTCCCAGCCGAGCTGCGTGGAGCCTTTCGGACCTGAATGCCCGAGCTGCAGGAAGACCTTCGCACCCGTTTCGGCATGGATGAAATCGACAATCCGTGCCCAGGCCCGTTCCTGCTCGTCTGAATACATCCCCGGGCAGCCCGGTGTAATGCGCCCCTCCGGACTGACGCAGGTCATCTCCGTGAAGACCAGCGCCGCCCCACCCTTGGCCCGCTCCGCATAGTGCACGAGATGCCAGTCGGTCGGACTCCCCTCCACCGCCTTGTACTGCGCCATGGGGGAAACGACGATGCGGTTCTTGAGCTCCATCGCCCTCAGGCGAAATGGTGCGAACATGGGCGCGCGGACCGCATTGGCACAGGAGCCCGATTCTGTCTGGAACCATTGTTCTGCCTCCCCCAGCCAGTCCGGATCGCGCAGGCGCAGGTTTTCATGACTGATGCGCTGAGACCGCGTCAGCAGGGAGTAATTGAACTGCACCGGGTCAAGATGGAGATAGCGCTCGACATTCTCGAACCATTCAAGCGAGTTCCGCGCAGCCGATTGAAGACGCAGGACCTCCAGCCGTCTTGCGTCCTCATACTTTTCGAACGCCGCCGCCATGTCGGGCTCTTCGTGCAGATAGTCTGCAAGGGCGATGGCACTTTCCAGGGCTAGCTTTGTGCCAGAGCCGATGGAGAAATGCGCCGACGCCGCCGCATCTCCCATCAGGACCACGTTTTCATGTGACCAGCGTTCGCACAGCACCCGGGGAAACTGCAGCCAGGCCGAACCACGGATGTGGTTCGCATTGGTCATCAGCTTGTGGCCGCCGAGATAGGATTTGAAGATCTCCTCGCAGACGGCGATCGACTCCTGCTGGGACATCTTGCCGAACCCGTAGTTCTGGAACGTCTGCTCTGAACACTCGACGATGAAGGTCGCCGTCTCCTCATCGAACTGGTAGGCGTGGACCCAGATCCAGCCCTTCCCGGTCTCCTCGAAGATAAAGGTGAACGCGTCGTCGAATTTCTGCCGGGTGCCGAGCCAGACGAAGCGGCAGTCGCGGATGTCCATGTCGGGCCTGAACGCCTCGGCATAGGTCGAGCGGGTCCTGGAATTGAGACCGTCCGAGGCCAGAACAAGATCGTACTCGGACCTGAAGGTTTCTGGAGATTCGATCTCAGCCTGGAACTCCAGCCTGACCCCGAGTTCTCTTGCACGCTGCTGCAGCAGAAGAAGCAGTTGCTTGCGGCCAATGCCGCAAAAGCCGTGGCCGGTGGAGACCGTGCGCGTGCCCCTGTAATGCACGGCAATATCGTCCCAATAGGCAAAGTGAGCCCGTATGGCCTCGGCGCTCACGGGATCATTGGCAACCAGGTTCTCAAGGGGTTCCTCGGACAGCACGACGCCCCAGCCGAACGTGTCATCGGCCTTGTTGCGCTCGAACACCGTTACGTCATGCGCCGGGTCGCGCAGCTTCATGCAGATGGCAAAATAGAGGCCGGCGGGGCCACCGCCGAGGCAAGCGAACTTCATCCGTCAACGTGCTCCTTGATGGAAAGGAGCATGTTTCGGTATTTATTTCAAGATTAAAATATTTAAACCTGAAACATTTCCGCTCCACGCGAAAAGCCCCGGAGGGTTGCTCCGGGGCTTTGCTGTGGGAGGGGTGTTTGGGGGTGGCTGATCAGTAGTAGTGGCGGGCCATGCAGCGGCGGTAGCGGCGCAGGAACCGGTAGCGGCCCGTGCGGCGCCACTTGCGCTT
>JBCCEL010000180.1:0-11796 GCA_039030315.1 Pseudomonadota bacterium | reverse complement strand
GGAGGCAGGATGAAAACGCGCACCAGGTCATCGGCCATGGCCTGGGCGAGCTGCTGCGTGCCCTGCCAGTCGATGTCGAACAATACGTCCCGGCCATTGCTGAGCGCTTCTTCGACGGCCGCGCGGGGGGTGCCGTAGAAATTGCCGAAGACTTCGGCCCACTCCAGAAGGTCGTCGTCATCCCGCAATTCCCGGAAGCGGTCATGACTGATGAAATAGTAGTCGGTGCCGTCAATTTCGCCCTCGCGCGGAGGTCTGGTGGTGACGGAGACGGACATGGTGATTTCGGGATCCTTCGCCAGGAGATCGCGCGCGAGCGTCGACTTGCCGGCGCCGGAGGGCGAGGAGATCACGAGCATGAGCCCGCGACGTTTCACCTGATGCTGGAGCTGCTCATTCAATGTTCTGGACCTGCTCTTTCATCTGGTCGATCACCACTTTCATTTCCAGGCCGATGGTCGTGATGCTTGTGTCGTTGGATTTCGAGCACAGGGTATTGGCCTCGCGGTTGAACTCCTGGGTGAGGAAGTCGAGTTTGCGCCCTGCCGGGCCGCCACCAGACAGCAGATCGCGGGCCGCGGAGACATGAGCGTCCAGGCGGTCGAGTTCCTCCTGGATATCCGCCTTTGCCGCCAGCATGACCGCTTCCTGGTGCAGGCGGTCCGGATCGAGCGCAGATGACGCTTCCATGAGCTTTTCGACCTGCTCGGCCAGTCTCTGCCTGATGGCCTCAACAGAACGGGCGGGGGAAGACCTGGCTGCTCCGCTCAGCCGTTCGATCTCTCCAATGTGGCCCGACAGCAGGGCCTGCATCTTGGCGCCTTCGCCTTCGCGCATCTCCGTCAGACCGTCCAGAACCGTCCTGAAGGATGTGAGGATCGTCTTGAAGAGCGCGGTGCGTTCTTCTTCCGTCTCCTCAGGTTCTGCGATCTCCACAACGCCCTTGATCGCCAGGAGGCCGTCCAGGCTGGGGGGACGGGCGTCGATTTCCTGCTTGAGGCCGTTGGCCGCTTCCACGATCTGCGCCAGCACATCCCGGTTGATCTGTAGCGCATTCCCATCCTGCTCACGCGAGACGGTGAGCCCGATCTGGCAATTGCCGCGCGCGATCCTCTCGGAGACCGCCTTGCGCACGTCCTGTTCGAGGGCTTCAAACCCGTGGGGCAGCCGGCAACGCACGTCCAGCCCGCGCCCGTTGACGCTTTTCACTTCCCAGTGCCATCGGGTCGGGCCATGGGACCCGTCAGCGCGGGCAAAGCCGGTCATGGATTTAAGCGGCATGAATGGAAGCGCCGTTCCGCAGAATCAGTTGAGAACCGGGCGCACCTTACTCAGCGGGGGTGACAAATCAAACCCGAAGGCGAGACCGGATCAGCGGCCTGCTCCGGGCTCCTTCGCGGAGCGGCGTGCCGCCAGGCTGATCACGGTGCCGGAAGCCTCTTCGGCGATGACAGGTGCAGGCAAAGGCACATCGGGTTCGGAAGGATCATCGGCAACGAAATCCGAGGCGCTGCGCCAGGCGCCATCCAGGTCCGCCACGGTCATCAGTGCATACTGGAGCTTGGCGAACAGTTCGCGCCGTGCGGAGTCTTCCGCTTCGACGAGAATCTCCCCGCCTGCCCCGATTACGACAAGGACTTCCTTGTCTCTGGAAATAGTCAAAGTCAGCCCGCTCATGGTGAGGCAGTTAAGCATGGTATGGTTAACAGAGATTGAGCGGGCTGAACTTTGCCTTGGGCGTTATTCTGCTTCGGGGCGGTTTATGTCCATCAGCAGCTTCTCTGTCTTCGCGTCCTCGATCTTGTTGATGAGTTTGTTTGCCTCTTCATTGTCGCGAAGGGTCTTGGTGGCGGAAATGGCGGTGTGAACCAGCATCAGTGCGGACATGGCGTAAAAGCCCTTTGCGGCAAAGCTGGCTTCGAGGAAGTAGATGCCTCCGGCCATCATGCTGGCCGCGATGGCGAAGCTGCCCATGGTGAACATGTTCCAGGCGTGGGAATGTCTGATAGGGGCGTCGGTCATTTTGATGTTCCTTACTTTGGTTGATCAGATTTGGGGTCGATGGGTCAGGCCGGGATCAGGACTTTTTCCTGACTTTCTTCGAAAGCCGCGCCAGCACATCATCGGCGCTCGGTCTGATCGGTGCGCCGCAGCCGGCTTCTGCAAGCCGCTCCAGCACCTTGTCTGGTGTCGACGTCACGTCCATCTCCTGGATGGCAAGGGCGGTGAGATCGATCTGGGTCTGACGCGTGCGCAACCGGGCGAGGGTCTGTTCGGCCTCGTCCAGAATAGACAATCCGTCGGACGGGACCTGCTCATGAAGCCGCTGAGCCTTGTCAGTAGCGGCAGCCAGGCGCTGGCCGCGCTGGAGATCCCGCAGCCGGATCTCGGCGGTTCTGACATGCGACTTGAGACGACGGATTTCGCTGGCGAACTGCGCTTGCGCCTTCTCCGAGACGTCCCGCTCAGCTTCAAGCGCGGCAATTGCCTCGGCGGCCTCACGGGCGAGGTCCTCCTTTTCCTGCTCCATCGCCGAGATGGTACGGGCTTCAAGATCACGGAGGCGCATCACGAGCACTTCGTGCTGTTTTGCCTCCTGTGCATTCTGGGCGACCGCCAGCGCCACCGCCTTGCGCGCAGTTGTGACGGCCTGCGTTGCTTCCCGCATCTGCTGTTGCAGGATCAGCAGCGCGTGGCGGTCGGTGAACTCTTCGGCGGCATCGTGCGTGGCACCGCGCATCAGAGTGACAAACGCCTTGAACATTGATACTCTCCCTTTCGTGAACGTTGTTCGCATTTCTACATCGCACGTTTGCGAACGATGTTCAAGATAAATGTGAACGCCGTTCGCATTTGAATGCCAATTGCGGAGCATGTGGTTAATGTCTGGAAAAAGAGCGGCGGTCCGGGCGGACCTGACCAACAGGCTGCTGGAGGCGGCAACGGCAAGGATAGAGAGGGGAGGGCTCGGGTCGATGCGCGCCCGCGATGTCACGGCTGATGCCGGCTGCGGGCTCGGTAAAATCTACAAATGCTATGAGGATCTTGATGATCTCATCATTCATGTGAATTCGGGAACGCTGGCGAGGCTGCGCCACGCCCTGCAGGCGGGCATTGACGGGGTGGATGAGCCGGCGCTCCGTCTGAAGGCGCTCGCAAAGGCCTATTTGCAGTTTGCCCGCGATCACACCAACCTCTGGCTGGCGCTCTTTCAACATCGTCTGCCGGGTGAAAGAACGGCGCCGGACTGGCACGTGCGTGAAAACACTGAACTGATCGGCTTTATTGCCCGGTCGATCGCGCAGCTGGAGCCCGAGATCTCAGAAGATCAGCTGGCCGCGCGCGCCAGAACTTACTTTGCGGCCGTGCACGGCATCGTGCTGATCGGATTGCAGGGCAAGTTCGTCGCGCCGCCGGAAGGATCGCTCGACCGGGAATTGGAAGACCTGGTGGGCCGCCTCACTACATTTGAAACGCCTTCGGATGGCTGAGACGATGCTGGAAGGGCGCTGAAACATTCGAAACAAACAGCTCAACAATCGAAACGACAAACCCGGCTTGCGGACATCAGCCGGATACAGAAGGCCGTCATAAAGGTTCCCAACGAAGCGCCCACGAGGCGCGCAACCAAACGAAAGAAAAAGGAACTGAACGATGAACTTCAAGACTTTTGCAATCGCTGCTGCTGCAGCTGCTTCCATCGCCATCGCTGCTCCGGCCAGCGCCAATGCCAGCGAAGGCTTCACCAACACGGATCTGGTCCAGCAGGTTGGCGGCAAGCACTTCGGCAAGAAGCGTCACTTCCACGGCAAGCACTTCGGCTGGGGTGGCGGCCACTACTGGGGTCACCGTCCCTACTACCACGGCTTCGGCGGCTGCGGTTACTTCTACAAGAAGGCCAAGTGGACCGGTTCGCGCTACTGGTGGAAGAAGTACAAGCGGTGCGCCCACGGCTACTACTAAGCCGCCATCGCTGGTGATTGACGCCTGGGACCCCTCCAGGCCCTGGCGTCAAGCTTCCAAAGGCCGGCCGGACCGGGTTTCTCCTTCCCCCTACGTCCGGTCGGCCTTCGCCTCTTCAACCGCTCCTGAATTCAACCGGATGGCGTGACCGGTCACGGGGCCGCTCTGCCCGGCATCCTGACAGATGTGATGCTGTGGCGCGTCCGGCGGCCGTGCTGTGCCGGCTCACGCTCATCTGCTTTCAGGGCTCCTCCTGATGGACCCGAACCAATGACAACCAACATCCTCGCGCGTGCCGCGCTTCCTCTTGAGGAGACCGGTACGTTTCCCGTGACCGACCTGCTGCGTTCGGTTGTGCAGGGCTTTACTGCCTGGCGCTCGCGCTGCGCGGCTGTCCGGCACCTCAACACCCTCGACGACGATCAGCTCAGCGATATCGGCATCGCCCGATGCGACATCGAACGTGCTGTCGTCACTGGCCTGCGCTCCCGCCGCTAGGCTGCAAAGAACATGAAAAGGAAAATACAATGACTCTCGAAACCCTGCGCGGCCTTGTGCGACGAGCCAACGCCGCACTCGCTCTGCCGCTGGCCATCAGCGCTGGCGCCTTGACCGCAACCACGGCAACCGATGCTGAGGCCATATCCCTCAGCGACGTCCAACCGGCCACCCAGGCCTCATCCCGCGCACCCGGCCGCATCGCGCCGCGCGACATCGTCCGCCGGCCTTACCGGGATCCGGGTGCCGGCATCACCAAGGAGGACCTGGGCATCCAGCGTCCGCCGAACCAGGGCATCACGCGCGAGGATCTTGGCTTGAAGCCGGTGAAGCGTCCTGTTGTCGTGCTCAAGCCACGGCCCGATCAGCGTCCGCCGAACCAGGGCATCACACGCGAAGATCTCGGCCTGAAGCCGGTGAAGCGTCCCGTAAACGGTACGAAGACTGTCAATGGCGCTCCGGTCGACGGGACAGTCCTTCGCCGGAAGCAGGATGAGCGGACCAACACGGCGGAAAACCGCCGCGAGCGGCGAAAGCTGCAACGCGAAGCCAAGCGTGAGCGCAAGCGCCTGAAGCGTCAGCGCGTTGAGCGCGACCGCAAGTTCAAGCGCAACAAGCGTTTCACCCGCGACCGCAAGTTTAAGCGCCATAACCGCAAGCGGATGTCGCGTCAGTTTCGCCAGAACCGCAAGTCCCGCGGATTTCGGATGAAGCGCAACCGCAACGGTGGAGGCTATCGCCGCAAGAACCGGCGCAGCCGCCGCTAGATCCTGCCTTCCGCCTACGCCTGCCGGGCCCTGGATTTCCAGGGCCCGTTCCCCATTCCCGATCCAGGAGAGAAAATGAAATGACTCCACAACAGATCAAGCTGGTCCGCGACACCTGGCAGTTGGTTCTGCCGATTGCCGATCAGGCCGCCCGCCTGTTCTACAGCCGGCTGTTCGCTATCGCACCACAAGCCGCTGTACTCTTTGGTGGCACCGATATGGATAAGCAGCGCAGCAAGCTTCTCGGCGCGCTGGGCCTTGCGGTTCAGAACGCCGACCGTCTGGATGAAATCGCACCGGCCCTGGAAGACATGGGCCGCCGCCATGTCGGCTACGGTGCCCGGGACGAGCACTATGATGTCGTCGGTTCTGCGCTCCTGTGGACACTGGAGCAGGGACTTCAGGGCGCGTTCACCGATGACGTGCGTACCGCCTGGACCGAACTTTATGGCCAGGTTTCCGGCCCCATGCGGCGTGCGGCGAGCGAGCAGATGAGGCCTGCTGCCTGATCTTCGTTCGCGCCGTCGCGCCTCCCTCACACATCCCACCTGTCTGAAAGAAGACCCTATGACACCAACTCTTCCCAAACTCGGCCTGCCGCACATGAACGGCAAGGCGTTCCTGACCGATGGCGGGCTTGAAACCGTCCTCGTGTTCAAGGACGGTTTCGATCTGCCGCTCTTTGCCTCGTTTCCGCTGATGGAGACGGTGGACGGACGGGCTGCCATCGAACGCTATATGCGCCGGTTCTGCGAGATCGCCGTCCGTGACCGAAAAGGCTTTGTCATGGACACGCCCACCTGGCGGGCCAGCCGCCGCTGGGCCAGTGAACTCGGGTTCAGCAACGCCAAGCTCAGGGCCCTGCACCAGGATGCGGTTGAAACGCTGGATGCGCTCCGAAGCGAGTATCAAGAGCCTGAGATTCCGTTCGTCATCAACGGTGTGATCGGACCCCAGGACGACGGCTACAATCCTGAATGCTTCCTGTCTGCCGATGAAGCAGAAAGCTACCATTCGGAGCAAGTCGACTGGTTTGCCGAGTTTGGCGCCGAGATGGTGTCGGCAGTGACGATGACCTACACGGAAGAGGCAATCGGCATTGTCCGCGCTGCTCAGGAGGCTGCCATCGCTTGTGTGATTTCCTTCACCGTGGAAACGGACGGCTCGCTGCCTTCGGGTCAATCGTTGCAGTCTGCGATCGAGCAGGTTGATGCGGAAACGGGGGCGGCGCCCGCCTATTTCATGATCAACTGCGCTCACCCGGACCATTTCCGCGGTGCCCTCAATGGCTCCAAGGCGTGGCGGGAACGGATCATGGGCGTGCGCGCCAATGCCTCGCGGATGAGTCACGCGGAGCTGGATGCGGCAGAAGAACTCGATGACGGAAATCCGGTAGAGCTCGGCTCCCAGTACCGTGAACTCCGTGCGCTTCTGCCCAACCTGAAGGTCATGGGCGGGTGCTGCGGCACCGATCACCGCCATATCGACGCGATCAGCGCCGCGTGCCGGTAGACCCGGCTTCGGTCTGAACAAAGCTGGACCGTCCGGCGGGTTTCTGCCGGGCGGTCTGTTCTGTTCTGCCTCCGGCAAGCATGGTGAGTGAGGCGGTTCGTCTACTCATATCCAGGTGTTGCCTCGTTGCCGGCGGCCAGCGCTGCCTTGAGTTCGGTCAGCGCGTTGTAGGCGGCCGGCGCGCCTTTGAGAAACTGTACCCAGGCGATGGTTTCGACCAATTTCTCACAGCTGACACCGACGCGAAACGCGGCGCCGATGTGGAAGCGCAACTGCGGGGCGGCGCTGCCAAGTACGGCGAGGGCAGAGACGGTGGCAAGCTGGCGGCTGGTAAGGGGCTGGGAGGATTGGCCGTAGAGATCACCAAAGCCGCGGAAGGTCAGGTCGATGACATCTGGCGCGACCTTTCCAAAGGCCGCCTGAATGTCTGACAGGGCGTTTGGATTGAGTTCTGCGTAGGCCGCCGTTCCCGCTTCGAAGCGATGCGCTGCTGGTTCCGGCCTCGCTTCCCGTGTGGCCAGAACGGACGCTGGTTCCGCTGCAGCGGCAAGGCTCGCGAGTGCCTGTCGTGCGGCGGGCGCGCCGAGATAGACCGCCATCTGAATCAGAATGTCTTCGGCAAGCTGAAGGTTGCAGCCTTTGTCCAGTAAAGAGCGAAGTTCGCTGGTCAGAGTCTGTTCGCTGAGAGAGAGGCTCGCCAGACCCCCCAGCAAGACGGCAAACCGCTCCTCGCTGTTCAGGCTGTCCAGCGGACCAAGATCATTGGTCAGCGCGTGGGCATAAAGGGCGTCAAACTTGGGCGTGGAAGTGGGGAGGGCAAACATGGTTAGGTTCCTTCGTGAGCCTTTCCTCTTGCCGGACTGGTATTCATCATTCAAATTTATATAAATCATGTTTTATATGCGTTTGAGTAATAGAATGGATGAAGATCTAAATCGGCTCTCCGTGTTTCGCGTTCTCATGCAGGAACGCAGTGTCACCGGCGCAGCCCGCAGGTTGGGGCTCGGCCAGCCGGCGGTGTCGCGCACGCTCGCGCATCTGCGGGAAAGCCTCGATGATCCCCTCTTCGTCCGCAGCGGACGCGTGCTGGAGCCGACTCCGCGCGCGGTGGCTCTGAATGCCGAGCTGACGCCCGCCCTGGAGCGCATCGAGCAGGCCTTGCGCGCAAGCCAGGACTTTGATCCGCTCATGACGGAAAGGGACTTCAAGATCGCACTTTCCGATGATCTCCAGCTCAGCGTATTGCCCGGGATCAGCGCGATGCTCGGAAAATGCATGCCGAAGACCCGTCTGATCGTGCAGCAGACGGACTACATCCGTGCCGGACGGATGCTGGACGACGGAAAAGTTTCCATTGCCGCTGGCTATCTGGACAAGCTTCCGGCAAACGCGAAGATCAAGAAGCTGGCCCGGGTCGGATACCGGATGGTGGCAAACTCGGCTTTGGCGTTGCCCCGGTCCACGGCGGACTACTGCAGCCGAGCGCACGTTCTGGTGACTTTTGCCGGAGATCTTGTCGGCTACATTGATGAGGGGCTGAACGATACCGGACATGAGCGCGACATCGTGATGTCGGTCTCCACCTTTTCCGTCCTGCCAGCCGTCTTGGGGTGCCGCGATGTCATTGCGACAGTCCCGGATCATGCCGCGCGTGCGCTTGCAGAACAGGATGGCCTGCAGGCCGCCGAACTCCCTTTCACGACGCCTCGGTTCGATGTGTCCATGACCTGGCGGGCGACGACCGACCGGGATCCGGCAGAGCAGCTATTGCGGCGAATCATCGAGGACGAGGCACGCGCCTGGCTGCGATCCCAGCCTGATTGACCCGTTCCCGGTCGGATGCTAGCCCGGCAATATGAACGATCGCTGGCTTCTGACACCGCAGTTCTTCGAAAACCCGGAGCCCGTTCTGGGCGATGTCGTGCCGGAGGGTTCGGCCCTGAACGGCCCGCACCTGCTTGCCGACCGGTCGCCGGGCAGCATGGCGCGTCTGCACGTGCCGATCATGGAGTTCACTGAACACGTACTGCGGTCTGGAGACCGGCCCGTTTCGATGGCGGGTGATTGCTGCGCCGCTGTGCCCGTGCTGGCTGGCGTGTGTGCTTCGGGACTGATGCCGACACTGGTGTGGATCGACGCGCACGGAGATTTCAATACGCCGGAGACCTCCCCCTCCCAGTTTCTCGGCGGCATGCCGCTGGCGATGATGGCTGGACGCGGGCCGCAATGGATGTGCGAACAACTCGCGCTCAAGCCGCTCGCAGAGGACCGCATCTGGTTGATTGACGCGCGCGATCTGGACCCGATGGAGCGCGAGGCCCTTGATGCCTCATCGGTGCGACGGACCGGCATGTCCGGCCTCGCGACGCTGCGCGTTGACGCGCCGGTTTATCTCCATGTGGATCTTGATGTTCTGGATGCGGCGGAAGCTCCGGCGTTCAACTATCCGGTTGCCGGCGGGCCGAGCGTCGACAAGGCGGTCTCTGCCTGCAGGTCATTTGTGACGGCCAACCGGATCGAGGCCATCTCCTTCAGCGGCTGGACGGCCGGGCTCGACGAGGATGGGCGAACAAAAGCGGCTTGCATGCGCGTCATCGAGGCGGTTGTCGGCTGACCGCCTCTTGACGTTGACCCGGGTGCTCCCCATTATTCCATCCATGGGGCCCGCGAACGCCTCGTGAGGCGACAGCTTAATGTTCGCATCCTTTCTTGACCCCGAACCACCGGAGGGAGGATGCGTTATGCCGTCCCCAACGACGATTACTGTTCAACAACTCTCACGTCTCATCGGAACACCCGATACCCCCGTGCTTGTCGATGTCTGCATTGACGAGGACTTCAATGATGATCCGCGCCTGATACCGGGCGCTTTCCGTCATCCCTTCTCCGATATCGCTTCCCTGGCGGCCGACCTTGCCGGGCGGCGGGTCGTGGTGATCTGCCAGAAGGGCCTGAAGCTCAGCGCCGGTGCCGCCGCGATCCTGCGCGATCTCGGCGTTCCAGCGGAAAATCTGGAAGGCGGAAACTTCGCCTGGCGCGATGCCGGTCTGCCGCTGGTCCCGGTGGAGAAAACGCCGCCGCGCAATGCTCAAGGCCGTACGGTCTGGGTTACGCGCCACCGGCCGAAGATTGACCGGATTGCCTGTCCCTGGCTGATCAGGCGCTTCGTTGACCCCCGCGCACAGTTTTTGTTTGTTGCCCCGTCCGATGTGCAGGGCGTGGCGGAGCGCTACGGCGCCACGCCGTTCGACGTGGAGGATGTCTTCTGGAGCCATCGCGGGGATCGCTGCACGTTCGACACCATGGTTGAGGAGTTCTGTCTTTCCTCCGAGCCCCTAGAACGCGTGGCGACGATCGTTCGCGGCGCCGACACCGATAGTCATGAGCTGGCGCCGGAAGCGGCCGGCCTCCTGGCGGTTTCGCTCGGCCTGTCTCGCATGTATCGGGACGATCTGGCGCAGTTGGACGCCGGCATGATTTTGTACGATGCGCTCTTCCGTTGGGCCCGGGATGCGACGGACGAAACCCACACCTGGCCGTCACAGCATCAAGGCCGTTAACGCATGGTGGACACAACAAGCGACGCTGCCGCGACGCAGCGCCAGTCGCCGACTTTGGCCGAGGCCACGAAGGTCTGGGCGCGGATCGGCCTGCTCTCCTTTGGTGGACCTGCCGCCCAGATCGCACTTATGCACCGGGAGGTGGTCGATGAACGCGGCTGGCTGACCGAGCAGCAGTATCTGAACGCCCTGAGCTTCTGCATGTTTTTGCCGGGCCCGGAGGCAATGCAGCTTGCCACGTTTGCAGGCTGGCGGCTTCACGGGCTCGCCGGAGGGCTGATCGCGGGGCTGCTGTTCGTTCTGCCGGGAGCAGCCGTGGTGCTGGCCCTGGCAGCCGTCTACGGCATGCTGGGCGATGTGCCCCTGGTCGATGCCCTGTTTCTAGGCGTCAAGGCAGCCGTGGTCCTCATCGTTGTCGAGGCCCTGCTGCGCGTTGCGCGCCGCGCCCTTGACGGTCCGGCTCACTGGACCGTGGCCGGCCTCGCGTTCATTGCCATATTCTTCCTGGCTCTGCCCTTCCCACTGATCATCGGTCTGGCGGCAGCCTATGGCTTCCTCTTCGACGCAGGCCGGGCGACGGGTGATGCTACGGTGCCGATTCCTGCCGGCCTGGGTGGGCAGACAGCAAGAACGATCCTTGTCTGGCTGACGATCTGGTGGCTGCCGCTGGGCATGATCATCTACTTCGGTGCCGGAACAACTCTGCCTGAGATCGGTGTCTTCTTTTCCAAGCTTGCAGTCGTCACATTCGGCGGCGCTTACGCGCTCCTCGCCTATATGGCGCAGGACGTGGTCAACCAGTTCGGCTGGCTGAGCGCGGGTGAAATGATGGACGGGCTCGGGCTTGCCGAGACGACGCCCGGACCGCTCATCCTGGTGACGGAATTCGTCGGATTTCTCGCCGCTTTTCGCGAAGGCGGCCTCGCATACGGTCTGCTCGGCGCAATGGTGGCACTGTGGGTGACCTTTGTGCCCTGCTTCCTCTGGATCTTTGCAGGTGCGCCCTACATCGACTGGATCAGCGCCCAACCGCGCCTGAAGGGGGCGCTGGCCGCCATCAGCGCTGCGGTCGTTGGCGTGATCCTCAACCTGACCATCTGGTTTGCCCTCCATGTGTTCTTCAGCAAGGTCAACCATCAGACCTATGGCATCGTGCACTTGTGGCAGCCTGATCCGTCGTCGCTCGACTGGCGCATCGTCTTGCTCGCCGCCGTCTGCGGCGTGCTAATGTTCCGATGGCACTGGAACATCAGCCGGGTCCTGGCGGTGTCCGCGCTTGGAGCGGCTGCGTTGGTGTATGGTGCGGGTTGAGGCTGAGGCATTCTGTGCTAGGTTTACCTCCAGAGCGGCGATGGGCAGTCAGGGTCAAGGAGCTAGCGATGCGTATCAATCCGGGTGTTTTGGGCGGAATCGGTTTCGCCCTGCTGTTCGTTCACTATCCCGCCTCAGAAGCCCAAGCCGGGTGCAGCGACCGGCCGAAGTCTGGTGTGGATTGG
>JBCCEL010000179.1:0-11924 GCA_039030315.1 Pseudomonadota bacterium | reverse complement strand
CGGACCGGCCGTGGTCAACCAGTGGAAGTCCGAGTGGGATGAACTGGACGGCTCCGGGCGGGCCGCCAGGAAGGCGCGCCAGGGGGTGCGCTATCCGGCGCTGGAAGACCTGGACGTGATGGACCCGGAGACCATGCAGCCAGTGCCGCGGGACGGCGAGACAATGGGTGAGGTCATGTTCCAGGGCAATATTGTGATGAAGGGCTACCTGAAGAACCCGGACGCCACAAACGAGGCCTTTGCCGGCGGATGGTTTCATTCCGGCGATCTCGGCGTGCGCCATGCTGACGGCTACATCCAGCTGAAGGACCGCTCCAAGGATATCATTATCTCCGGCGGGGAGAACATTTCCTCCATTGAGGTCGAAGACACTCTCTACAAGCACGCGGCCATCACCGCAGCTGCCGTCGTCGCGAAGTCGGATGACAAGTGGGGCGAGACGCCCTGCGCGTTCATCGAGGTGCAGGACGGAGCTTCGCTGACGGCCGATGAGGTTATCGAGCACTGCCGCGAGCACCTGGCACGCTACAAGTGTCCCAGGCACGTGGTGATCACGGATTTGCCGAAGACCTCCACCGGCAAGATCCAGAAGTTCAAGCTGAGAGAACTCGCAGAAGACGTGTAGTCCGCCCGGCGCTGCCAGCGTGTGCAGACCACCACATCGATCCCGAAAAAGGGCGAGAACGCCCGAAAACCCTTGTTCGTTCCCGGCCCTGGCATGGCCTCGCATGCGATGGCCGTCCCGGGACCGGAGCGGAAGTCCGGGGCCGGCTTGAACGGATCGCACAGGATCCGGGCGGCCGCGCGGTCATCAAGACCAGCTACGATCAATGAACCGCCGATGTCGGGAGCTGGCTGACCGCCCGGCGCGGTGTTGCCGTGTGCTCGATTGATCTGATCACGTAAAATTGAAAATTCACAGAAAGGTATTCTGGAATCCTTCGTGATGGAGCCGATATTCATCCTATGGCAGTAAATATTCAAAGTTGTTGACTTGAGTACTTGTTTGAGTTTCACTGCAACAACTTTCGAAGTCGTTTGTGAGGGATGTCCAAATGGCCGTTGAGATATCTATCAACTACACTCCAAGTCCTTTCGTTGCCTTTGGCGGGGACCCGAGCCAGAATTATGTCAGCTGGGCGCCGTCCCGGTGCGGCATCATCTCAACGGACGGCACGGCACGAACGGTCACCCTGAAGAACGGGGATACTTCCCAGGGCGGTCAGGTGGTTTTCATGGCCGAGGCCGATGCGCCGGCTTCCAACAGCCTGCAACTGGACCTCAGTGATGATCCGGAAACTGTCACCGAGTTCTACATTGCCGGCAAGTTTGACCAGGATACCGAGGAGAGTTTCCCGAGCATCGCGGACCGTGATGCGTCCATCCTGGTGACCGACAAGGCGACGAGCACCGACCTGCAGACCCTGCCGCTCATGGTGCGTGTGCGCAAGGACGCCGACACGCTCACCGATGAAGAGCGGGACCGGTTCCTGACGGCAATGGTCATGCTGAACCTGCGTGGCGACTTCGTCGACTTCCAGAACATGCATGTGGCTGATACAAGCCTCGAGATTCACTCGCGTAGCTGTTTCCTGCCCTGGCACCGGCTCTATCTGCTTGACCTTGAGCGCAAGCTCCAGAGCATCGATCCAAGCGTCAGTCTGCCGTACTGGCGGTTCGATAAGGCGGCGCCGAATGTGTTCACCCTCGACTTCATGGGGCAGCCGGATTCAGCGGGCATTGTCCAGTTCTCGAGCACCAACCCGCTCGTCAACTGGCGGCTGACCGTGTTCGGGGAGGGCAGCGGCCGGATCAGCCGCGTCCCGAGATTCGATACGGCCACAGAGCCGTCTCTGGTGCAACGGGATGAGGAAGCGACGATCAATCTCGGCACGACGGGCAGCGGGCGCTTTGAGCGGACCAACTTTGAAAACTTCGAGCGCATGGAGGGCGATCCCCATGGCGCAGCCCACGTCAGTTTCAACGGCCAGATCTCGGATATTGGCCGCGCCCCGGCCGACCCGCTGTTCTTCATGCTTCACTGCAATGTGGATCGGCTGTGGGCCAAGTGGCAGTGGATGAAGGACCGTTTCGAGCCTGATGATGCGGAGGCGTACTACAAGCAGGGGTCAGGGCCGGTGAACCCCGACAGCATGCGATCCAACGCCGACCGCATCGGGAACTTCCTGCGCGACACGCTCTGGCCCTGGAACGGGCTTGGAGGCGATCCCCGGCCGCGGACCGCCCCCGGCACCTACTATCCGTCATCCTTCCTGGGCGTGCCGGACCGCTATCCCACCATCCACAGCGCGATTGACTATCAGGGCCAGCTGGATGTCAGGCGCAACCTGGGATTCAGTTATGATGATGTTCCCTATGACCATGCGTTCCCCATGACCATGGGTGATCCCATCTGAGTGGCTCGGAGGTACGACCATGTCGAAGTACAAAAGCAGACTGCTTGCTGAGTTGAAAACCGCTCAGGAAGAAGCGCGCGACAAGCTTGCCGTGGCGCTGGACGACAGCAAAACCGCCCGCCAGAGGCTCGCGGCGTTCAGCAAGGCCGGCGCGATTTCCGATGAATCAAATGCGCAGAAGGCCCTGGCGATCATCGATGATGATGACGCCCATGCCGGCCTGCGTGCCGCGGCTCTGGAGAAAATCGCATCTTACTACGGTCACGATGAGCAGTTTCTGCAAAAGCTTACCCGGATCGCGACCCGTAACGGCGCGCCGGGCGAACTGCGCATGGCTGCGCTCAGCTCGCTCAGAAGCAACAGCTTCAGTTCCGCGACGCTGCTGTCCCAGCGGCCTGCCTATATCGCGGCTCTGCGGGCGCTCGTCGATGATGAGGACGACGATATCCGTGAAACAGCCATTGAGAACCTGGCGCTCAATCAGGATGAATACGTTCAGCGCCGGCTGATCGAAGGGTTGGAGAACCCGAAGAGCAAGCTCACGAAACCCGAGCTGGCGGTCAAATATCTGTCTTATGATCTGCATGCGGATCATTTTCCCATTCTGCGCAAGCTGGCGGTCAAGGCGCCCAACAAGAAGACGCGGATGGAAGCCTTGCGGAACCTGGCGGCCGATGCGGATTCGGCCGATATCCTGAAGTCGGTGTTCGCCGACAAGAGCGAAGATGCCGAGCTGCGCCATCTCTGCGGTGTTGGTCTGCAGCGGCTCGATCCCGTCAATTTTGAAAAGGCCTCCAACAAGATCCTGCGCGCGCGCGCCGAGCATCAGGAACTGAAGGCGGCCATCCTGAACACCAAGATGCATCAGCCGGGCGCGGACATGAACAAGCTGGCTGCCGATATCAAGAAACTTGGCAACAAGGCGAAGGGAACGGCAGAGAAATCGCGGGTTGAGAAGCTGTCGTCCTTCGCGGCGTTCCGCAAGTCCGGCTAGGGCGCCGGCATGGTCACAAGGGCGGTTCCTGAGATCGCGTTCGATGCGGAACTGGACGAGTATGCCTTTGCTGCCTATGTGGACGATGTCCGGGCCGGCAGGGCAGACCGTTCCGGTCTCCTGCCACTCCTCCACAGCGGCCATTGCCTTTATGCCGGCCGGGGGCTGAACCAGGTCGCCAGGATGCGTGGCTATCTGCTGGCCTCGTTCGAGCATCTGGGCTTGCCCGGTGAGGCCTTGCACGATGCGTTTGACGTCCTGCAGAACAGCCAGAAGCCTTATCTGGTGGCCGCGGCAGCGCGGGCCCTGCGCGGTCTGGCGGACGCTGGCGAAGAGGTGGTTTTGCACTTGCGCCGTGCGATCACGAACATTCAGTACCGCGACGAAGCGCTCTCGTTCGACTGTTATGCGCCGGATTGGCCACGGACCGACTACACCACCGCGCTGCAGGAAATCGTAGCGACGCTCCGGCATCTGGGTGCAGTGCTGCCATCCGCCATAGAGCTGCTGAAGGCGATGAGCGACAGTGAAATTTTCAACTCCATGGTTCGGGCGCATGCGGCCGAGGCGGCAGAAAGCCTGTCAAAGGTCACTCCCCCGTCCGGTGGCGACTGTTGCTCGCGCCGCGCCGGGGCAGCTTCGGTTCGCAAGAGTGAAGTCCGGCGCCAGTCGACGAGGGACATTGGCGACATCGTGCTTGAGGACCAGGAGGGTCATTACAAGACGTTCGCGGAGGCCTTTGGCGGGCGTCCGACTATGGTCGGATTTTTCTACACGCGCTGCGGCAACCCCAACAAATGCTCGCTGACGGTCACCAAGCTTGGCCGGATGAAGGCGGCACTCAAAGAGCGCGGACTTGCCGGACGGGTCAATGTTGCCGCGATGACCTATGACCCGGGCCATGATACGGCCGAAAGGCTGGAAGGCTATTGCGGCAACCGCGACCTTGAGTTCGATGACACCAACAGGGCCTGGCGGGCCGACCCACGGAGGTTTTCCGAAATCCGTCAGTACTTCGATCTGGGCGCGTCCTATGTGAACTCAGTCGTGAGCCGGCATGATGTCGAGATGTTCCTTCTGGATGAGAGGGGCGAACTGCGCTCTGCGTTCACGAAGATGCAGTGGGAGGTGGCAGAAGCGGCAGATCATCTGGCCGAGCTTCTGACCGATCGGCCGGAGGGGCCGGACCGCTGACTGCGCCGCAGCGCCGCTGCCGCCGGGCAGCCACCGAAACAATTCTGTCACATCTTTGTGCTTTTGCCCGCTTGTGGACTAAACCCCGCCGCCGGATCGAATCATTGCGCCGATTCAGCACGTCGGGCAGGGTCTGCTCCGTTGGTCGGTTGATTGAGTCTCGTCGCGTTTAACCCTCTGCGGCATGAGATCATCGGCCTGGCCGGCCGGCTCGGATGCTCCGCAGCCTGGCAAGGGACTTGATGATGGTAGCGCTGGCAAACACTCTTCCCGAAGACACGAACCCGATGGATGTGGTCGAGGCGCTCGCCTCGGTGCGCGGCTGGTTTTTCGAACGGCCCGGCGATGACGAAGTGACCATGACCGTCGAGGGCTCCTGGAGCGACCTGCACATCTGCATCAACTGGCGCGAGGATCTGGAGAGCGTCCACCTCGCAGCGACCTTCGACATGCGCGTGCCCCAGGGGCGGCGCGAGGAGATCTGCCGGCTCATCTCCATGATCAACGAACAGCTTTTCCTCGGCCATTTCGATCTCTGGCGTCAGGACGGTGCGCTGCTCTTCCGGACCGGCCTCTACCTCAGCGGCGGCGCAGAGATTACGCCGGAGCAGTGCGACGCCATGCTGGCAAGCGCATTGGATGCCTGCGAGCGTTATTACCCCGCCTTCCAGTTTGTGGTCTGGGCCGGAAAGACGGCCGAGGTGGCGATCCAGTCATCACTCCTGGAAACCCAGGGAGAGGCCTGATGCCGTCTCTTCAGGGCATGCTCGTGCTCATCGGCGCCGGCAAGATGGGCGGCGCCATGCTGGACGGCTGGCTGAAGCAAGGGGTATCGCCGCAGCAGATCGCCATATCCGATCCGGCTGTATCGCCGGAGATGCAGGCTCTGGCGGACGAGCACGGTTTTTCCGTGAATCCCGATCTTGCTTCGCTCAAGGGCGTCGAAGTCGTCCTTCTCGCGGTCAAGCCGCAGATGATGGATGCCGTATTGCCCGCGCTCGGGTCCTTGGTGGTTCAGTCTCCGCTTTTTCTTTCTGTTGCGGCAGGCATCACGATCGCGCGCTTTGAGGCAGCGCTCGGAAGCGACGCCGCGATTGTCCGGGCCATGCCCAATACGCCGGCCGCTGTCGGCAGAGGCATCACTGCCATTTGCCCTAATGCCAATTGCAGCGCGGCACAGACCGGGCTCGCCGCCTCGCTCCTGGAAGCGATCGGTGAGGTCGTTCCGATCGGCGATGAAGAGCTGATGGACGCGGTCACTGGTGTTTCCGGCTCCGGGCCGGCCTATGTCTTCCATCTGGTTGAATGCATGGCCGCCGCCGGCGAAGCGGTGGGCCTGCCGGCCGAGACCGCCATGAAACTTGCGCGGGCCACCGTTGCCGGGGCCGGGGAACTCCTCCACCAGTCTCCGCTGCCGGCGTCCACCCTGCGCGAAAACGTGACATCGCCCCAGGGCACCACGGCTGCAGCGCTCGATGTGCTGATGGCCGAAGACGCCATGCCCAAAGCGCTGCGGGAGGGCGTGGCCGCCGCCACGCGGCGTTCAAAGGAACTCGCGGGGTAAGTCGGCCCACGTGATGAACCTGGAATTTTTCGGAACGTGCATCTTTCAGGAAAACTTTTTCGACCGGAACACGGTCATTCTCTGCGTTTTCACTGCCGTCATGCTGGCCGTTGTAAAGCTTCTCTGCGTTGTTCGCGCCAGGAACTCGGTGCCTGAAAATTTCGACGACGGCCGGGGCAAGTTCCCCAGAAACGGGTTCTTTTATGCGGTAACGGCGACCAGGGCTGGGCGTTCGCTTGTCGACGCTATCGAGCATCCAAGGATGAGACGGAGCTACATCGGACCTTCGGTTCTGTATGTTTTCGTGATGTTTCCCTTCGTTGCTTTCTTCTCTGTGAAGATCATGCTGCAGATCCAGGATTGCGATGTGAGCCTGCTTGGCGATTGAGCGCTCAGGTTCCTCAACTGGACACTTTGCCAGCCAATGTTGTGAACAAGCGGCTCGACAGGTTAGGCACAGCGTCAAAGCCCTTATATTGTGTTCGATTGGCTTTTTTCTGATAGCGGACCCAAATGCGCTTCTCTGACCAGATCCTGGACGACATCCGCGCTCGTCTTCCCATCTCGGAGGTGGTCGGGCGGAAGGTGACGTGGGACCGGCGCAAATCCGTGCCTTCGAAGGGGGATCACTGGGCCTGCTGTCCGTTCCACGGCGAGAAGACCCCATCGTTTCACGCCGATGACCGGCGCGGGCGGTATCATTGTTTTGGCTGCAAGGCCTCTGGCGATATCTTCAGGTTCGTGACGGAAACCGAGGGTTTGAGTTTTCCTGAAGCGGTTGAAATGCTGGCCGGCATGGCCGGCGTTGTTCTCCCAAAGCCGACGCCGCAGGATGCGGAACGCGAGCAGAAGCGGGCCAGTCTTTATGACGTGATGGAGCTGGCCGCGAAGTTCTTCGAGGACCAGTTGCAGAGTGGCGCCGGTGCGGCCGCCCGCGGCTATCTTAGCGACCGGGGGCTTTCGGCACGGACACAGCAGCAGTTCCGCATTGGCTACGCCTTGGACGACAGGCGGGCGTTGAAGACACATCTTGCCTCGAACGACGTCACCACCGAGCAAATGGCAGAAGCCGGCCTCGTCATCTCCGGTGAGGACATTGCCGTTCCTTTCGACCGTTTCCGCGACCGCATCATGTTTCCCATCCGCGATGTGCGCGGGCGGGTGATCGCCTTCGGCGGCCGGGCGATGTCGGATGCAGCCCAGGCGAAGTACCTGAACTCGCCCGAAGGCCCGCTCTTCCACAAGGGCAACGTTCTTTACAATTTCCACCAGGCCCGCAGCGCCGGGTACGAGCAGGGCACGCTCATCGCGGCGGAAGGCTATATGGACGTGATCGCTCTTGTGCGCGCCGGCTTTCCCAATGCGGTGGCGCCGCTCGGTACGGCGCTGACGGATGGCCAATTGCGGCTCATGTGGAAGTCCGTGCCCGAACCGGTGCTCTGTTTTGACGGGGATGCGGCGGGCCGGAAGGCGGCCTACCGCGCCATCGACACCGCGCTGCCAATGCTGCAGCCCGGCTATTCCATCCGCTTTGCTCTGCTGCCGGAGGGACAGGATCCTGACGATCTGATCATAGAAGGCGGGCACGATGCCATGGCCGCCGTGCTCGGCGATGCAAAATCTCTTGCGGACCTCCTGTGGGACCGGGAGCTTGAAACCAGCGATCTGTCCACGCCGGAGCGCCGGGCTGACTTCGAGGCGCGCCTCCACGGCGCTGTCCGCCAGGTGCAGGACGAACGTGTGCGGGGCCATTATGAAGACCATATCCGGAGCCGGCTTTCGGCCCTCTGGGAAAAAGCTGGCGGCAAGGGTGGTGAGCGGCTGGCCGTGCGCCGGGCTGCTGGCCCCAAGTCCAAAGGCAGGCAGCGCGGTGGCCGGAGCTGGCCCCAGCAGCGGGCGTGGGATCTCCACCTTCCGCCGAGCCAGGAACTCAAACGTCTCGCCGCCGGGCCCCGGGCAGATGCGGGTCAGGAGCGGCGCGAGCGCCTTGTCATCCTCACCGTAATCAATCATCCGGCTCTGATTGAGGATGATCCGGACGAATTTGCCGCGTTACACTTCTCTTCTCCTGCTCTTGACTCCCTCAGGCGTGACATCCTAGATGTCGCGGCTTTGCAGGCGCCCCTTGACACAGCTCTGATGCGCGACCATCTCGCCCAGAGAGGACATTCTGAGATCTTGGGTCAGCTTGATGCAGGCACGTCACCACGGAGTGACTGGTTCGTTAGCGCTGAGGCTGCCAGGGCCGATGTGCGGACGGGCTGGTCGCAACTTGTGTTGCTGCACAAAAAAGCACTCATGTTGAACAAGGAGTTGAAGGCCGCCGAACTTGCCCTTGCAGAGGAAGCGACGGAGGAAAACCTCGCCCATCTCAACGAGATACGCGAACAGCTCCGCTCGCAGGCAGGCGAAGAGGCGACCGTCGAAGGGTTTGGAGAGGCGTCCGGACGGCCCCGCGCGATGAGCAACTGAAACAGGACCGGCAGGTTGGGGCGGCGTAGCCCCGGGGCCGGACTTTATGCTTAAGCGCCGGTTAACGGAACGCAGGGTAATCAGGCCGGATGGGCCGCCTCCGGTTTCAGGATCGCGGCAAGACTGATTCGGCATTGGCAGACACGGCACAAGCGCCCCTCAGGGCTCGGGCATGAAAGTCCGAAGGCGGGGCGCGGCGCTGAGGCGAGAAGAGCGATAACATGGTAGACTCAACAGCAGCCCCCCAGACCGAAGCGCAGCAGCCGGCCCCGGCCGAGGCACCCCCGTCCGACGGGCCCGTTCTCGACATGAACAATGCCGCGGTCAAGAAGCTGATCAAGGCGGCCAAGAAGCGCGGCTATGTCACCTATGACGAGCTGAACGAGGTGCTGCCCTCAGACGAGGTCTCTTCCGAGCAGATCGAAGACACCATGTCCATGTTCGCCGAAATGGGCATCAACGTGGTGGAGTCCGAAGAAGAGAACGAGGACATCGCCAACGAGGCCAAGAAGACCGAGGCCGGACTGCCGGTCAAACAGGCGACCACCACCCGCGAACCGGTTGAGCGCACGGACGATCCGGTCCGCATGTACCTGCGCGAAATGGGTACGGTGGAATTGCTCTCGCGCGAAGGCGAGATCGCGATTGCCAAACGCATTGAGGCTGGCCGCGAAGCCATGATTGCCGGCCTTTGCGAGAGCCCGCTGACATTCCAGGCCATCATCATCTGGCGCGACGAGTTGAACGAAGGCCGTATTCTCCTGCGCGACATCATCGACCTTGAGGCCACCTATGCGGGCCCGGACGCCAAGAAGGCGCCGGAGGTGAAGGCGCCGGACGAGGACGAAGAGGAGAAAGAGGAAGAAGAAGAAAACGCCGACCTCCTGAAGAAGCCGGGCGATGACGAGGATGCCGACGGCGACGGCGAGCAGGAGGACGACGAGGAGGATGATGAAAACAACCTGTCGCTCGCGGCGATGGAAGCCGAGCTCAAGCCTCAAGTCGTGGAAACCTTCGATCTGATTGCGTCCGACTACAAGAAGCTGCGCCGTCTGCAGGACCAGCAGGTCGGCGAAAACAAGGTACTCTCGCCGTCGCAGGAGCGCCGCTACAAGAAGCTGCGCGACGAGATCATCACTCACGTGAAGAGCCTGAGCCTCAACAACAACCGTATCGAGGCCCTGGTCGAGCAGCTCTACGACATCAACAAGCGCCTGCTGTCGCTGGAAGGCCGGCTGATGCGCATGGCCGACGGCGCCGGCGTGCCGCGTGAAGAGTTTCTCAAGCAGTACCGCGGCCAGGAGCTTGACCCCGGCTGGATCCGCCGTGTCGGGCGCCTCACCAAGAACCGCTGGAAGGAATTCATCCAGTCCGAGCGCACAATGGTGAAGGCCATCCGTGACGAGGTCCACCAGCTGGCGTCCGAAACCGGTCTTGAGATCGCCGAGTTCCGCCGCATCGTCCACACGGTGCAGAAGGGCGAGCGCGAGGCGCGCCAGGCCAAGAAGGAAATGGTGGAGGCGAACCTGCGACTGGTGATTTCCATTGCAAAGAAATACACCAACCGTGGCCTGCAGTTCCTCGATCTCATTCAGGAAGGCAATATCGGCCTGATGAAGGCGGTCGACAAATTCGAGTACCGCCGCGGTTACAAGTTCTCCACCTACGCCACCTGGTGGATCCGCCAGGCCATCACCCGCTCGATCGCCGACCAGGCGCGCACCATCCGTATCCCGGTGCACATGATCGAGACCATCAACAAGCTGGTCCGAACGGGCCGCCAGATGCTGCACGAGATCGGCCGCGAACCGACCCCGGAAGAGCTCGCCGAAAAGCTCGGCATGCCGCTGGAGAAGGTGCGCAAGGTGATGAAGATCGCCAAGGAGCCGATCAGCCTGGAAACGCCGATTGGCGACGAGGAAGACAGTCACCTAGGTGATTTCATTGAGGACAAGAACGCCATCCTGCCGATCGACGCCGCGATCCAGTCGAACCTGAGGGAAACCACCACTCGGGTGCTGGCGTCGCTGACCCCGCGAGAAGAACGAGTTCTTCGCATGCGCTTCGGCATCGGCATGAACACCGACCACACGCTGGAAGAGGTGGGTCAGCAGTTCTCGGTGACGAGGGAACGCATCCGCCAGATCGAGGCCAAGGCACTCAGGAAGCTGAAACACCCCAGCAGAAGCCGCAAGCTCAGAAGTTTCCTGGACAACTGATCGAATCCGCGACCACATCACCACATTCGGGGTGACCATCGCGGGACTTGAACCGGAAAAGAAGCCAGCAATGCTTATTTTCCGGACGAAGCGATGGCGTCATCAAGCAGTTTGATGCCCTTGGACAGACCGGGAAGTTGAATCCCTCTGGCAACCAACGTGTTGTCCAGCGTGTTCCGGCAAGTTTCCACTTGCCAGCCGGCGGTGCTCGATTGAATGCCCGCCTTCAGATGTTCCAAAAACCCATTCTCGTCGCGCTGATACAGGCGGAGTTCGGCGAGGTCGAAATAGCACCAAGGGGTGTCGGTCGGAGGCGTCGTCAATGTTTGAGCCAACCGGAGCTTCTCTGCGTCTTTCAATTGCTCGCGCACGCGCTTCAGATCCAACTTGCCCGTATGCTGGGCCTCCAACTTCAAGGCATTCAACAGCGGGTAAGGATGACCGTCGGAGATATCCGCGGCGTGGGCATACATTTCTTTGGCGCCGGCAAGATCGCCGTGGACGTTCTTGAAGATCCCGCCAAGCGAAGACCAGGCGTCGAAGTCATCGGGATTGAGCAGCGTCGCTCTCTTGAGTGAGGCAGAACCGTCTGCCAGCCACTTCATGTTTTCGTTCCGCACGTCTTTAGGAATTCGGCGCGCGATCTGACCTTCCAGTATGCCTTTCTCCTTCCAGGCTTCGGCATAGTCCGGAGCAAACTTCGTGACAGTGGTGAACTCCTCAAGAGCTGCAGAACCGTTTCCCTGCTTCTTCAGGGCCAGGCCCAAACGCATGCGGGCAATGATGTTCTGCGGATCAAAGCGCAGAGCTCCCCAGTAGTGTGTGCGAGCCATGTCCAGGTCGCCCAGCCGTATGGCCTCTTCGGCATCCCGCATGAACCGCTCCACCTCCTTCTTGCGCCAGTCGTCCACGGCAGTGGAAGCCGCCAGACCGTCGGTCATGGACTGCACCGCGCTCTCCAACGCAGGCGCCGCCCCGGGGTTCCCACCCCACTGTGCTCGGAGTGCAAGCCGGACCGGGCTGTCCAGCCGGTTTCGCTTCAGGGTCTCCGACAACGCATTGGT
>JBCCEL010000178.1:0-11953 GCA_039030315.1 Pseudomonadota bacterium | reverse complement strand
TCGCCCGGACCATGGAGCTGGTCAATCTGTCGGGCTTTGAGAAGAAGTATCCCTGGCAGCTCTCCGGCGGCATGCAGCAGCGCGCCTCCATTGCGCGGGCCCTGGCATTCGATGCGGATCTCCTGCTGATGGACGAACCGTTTGGCGCCCTGGACGAGATTGTCCGGGACCATCTGAACGAGCAGCTCCTGAAGCTCTGGGAAACCACCAACAAGACCATCTGCTTCGTCACCCATTCCATCCCCGAGGCGGTCTATCTCTCCACCAAGATCGTCGTCATGTCGCCAAGACCCGGCAGAGTCACCGATGTGATCGAGTCCACCCTGCCCAGGGAGCGCCCGCTGGAAGTGCGCGAGACCCCGGAGTTTCTGAAGATTGCCCACCGGGTCCGCGAGGGACTGAGAGCGGGACACAGCTACGATGAGTAGGCGCCCTCACTTTCATCCCCCTCTCCCCGGCGGGGAGAGGGAGGGGCCCGCCGCGAAGCGGTGGGAGGGTGAGGGGGGTCCTGAGTTATCCGGCACGCTCAGGAGCCCCCTCACCCCTGCCCTCTCCCCCACGGGGAGAGGGGGAGTTGTGGCATGAGTGGCGGCAAGACCATCCCCGTTCTCACCGTGATCGCTGCGCTGGTGGTGATCTGGTATGCGGCTGCCGTCTGGATGAATGCGCCGTTCGAGCGCGACAAGGCGGAACGGGCCGGCAAGCCGATCGCCTTCTCCGAACTGGTCTCCAACACGCTCGATCAGGACCGCCCTGTGCTCCCCGCCCCCCACCAGGTGGTCGAGGAGATCTACAAGACCACGGTCCTGAAGAAGATCACCTCCAAGCGCTCGCTGATCTACCATTCCTGGATCACCCTCTCCGCCACCCTCCTCGGCTTCGTCATCGGCACTGCGCTGGGCATCGCCCTGGCCGTGGGCATCGTCCATAACCGCGCCATGAACAAGTCGGTGATGCCCTGGGTCATCACCTCCCAGACGATCCCCATCCTGGCGATCGCGCCCATGATCATCGTGGTGCTCAACGCCATCGGAATTTCCGGTCTGCTCCCGAAGGCGCTGATCTCCACCTACCTGTCATTCTTCCCGGTCGTCGTCGGCATGGTGAAGGGGCTGCGCTCGCCCGACAGCGCCCAGCTCGACCTGATGTACACCTACAACGCATCAACGGCGCAGACCTTCTGGAAGCTGCGCTGGCCGGCCTCCATGCCTTACCTCTTCACATCGCTCAAGGTAGCCGTCGCCATCTCGCTGGTGGGCGCCATCGTCGGCGAGCTGCCGACCGGCGCGGTTGCCGGCCTCGGTGCCCGGCTGCTGGCCGGTTCCTATTATGGCCAGACCATACAGATCTGGTCCGCGCTGGTGATGGCGGCTGTTCTGGCCGCATCCCTGGTCATGCTGGTCGGCGTGGCGCACACTTACGTCCTGCGCCGTATGGGTGAAAAGCCCCAGGGAGCCGCGCCATGAGCCTCGTCATCGGCGCCATCGCCTTCTGGGCCGCCGCATGGTGGATCAACCAGCGGCTGGTCTCGGTCGACACCGGCACGAACACGGCGCTGGCACGCGCGATCGATCTCGGCGTGCCCGTGCTGTTCGGCATTACCCTGCTCGTGCTCTGGGAAGGCATTACCCGGGGACTGGAAGTACCCACCGTTCTGCTGCCCCCACCTTCCGCCATCTGGGAGCGCATCATCAATTCCGTCCCCATCCTGTGGGCCGATTTTCAGCAGACGATCCTCAAGGCGGTGCTGGCCGGCTACGTCCTCGGTTGCGGTTCCGGCTTCCTCGTTGCGCTTGCCATCGACCGTTCTCCCTTCCTGCAGCGCGGGCTCCTGCCGCTCGGCAACTTCGTCTCGGCGCTGCCGATTATCGGCGTTGCGCCAATCATGGTCATGTGGTTCGGCTTCGATTGGCAGTCGAAGGCGGCGGTTGTCGTGATCATGACCTTCTTCCCGATGCTGGTGAACACGGTGCAGGGCCTTGCCGCGGCCGGGCACATGGAGCGCGATCTCATGCGCACCTACGCCAGCTCCTGGTGGCAGACCCTGGTCAAGCTGCGGCTGCCAACGGCCGCGCCGTTCATTTTCAACGCCCTCAAGATCAATTCCACCCTGGCGCTGATCGGCGCCATAGTGGCCGAGTTTTTCGGCACGCCAATCGTCGGCATGGGCTTCCGCATCTCCACGGAGGTGGGACGCATGAATGTCGACATGGTGTGGGCCGAGATCGCAGTGGCCGCCCTGGCGGGCTCTGCATTTTACGGGGCCATCGCGCTTATTGAGCGCGCGGTGACCTTCTGGCATCCTTCCGTCCGCACTGGCCGGAGTTAACAGGGAGATAGTGAGAATGAGGAAGATTACGACACTGTTGGCAGCATGTGTGTTGGCGGGTTCGGCGACCTATTCCTGGGCCGCCGACAAGGTGACCCTGCAGCTGAAGTGGGTCACCCAGGCCCAGTTCGCAGGCTACTATGTGGCCAAGGACAAGGGCTTCTACACCGAAGAGAACCTCGATGTGGAAATCAAGCCCGGCGGTCCCGACATCGCACCTGCCCAGGTGCTTGCCGGCGGCGGAGCCGATGTGGTGCTGGACTGGATGCCTTCCGCCCTCGCAACGCGCGAAAAGGGTCTGCCGCTAGTCAACATTGCCCAGCCCTTCAAATCCTCAGGCATGATGCTGACCTGCCGCAAGGATTCCGGCATCAAGACACCTGCCGACTTCAAGGGCAAGACACTCGGTGTCTGGTTCTTCGGGAACGAGTATCCGTTCCTCTCCTGGATGAGCAAGCTCGGCATCAAAACCGATGGTTCCGATGGCGGCGTGAAGGTCCTGAAGCAGGGCTTCAACGTGGACCCGATCCTGCAGAAGCAGGCCGACTGCGTCTCCACCATGACCTACAATGAGTACTGGCAGATCATCGACGCCGGCCTGACGCCCGACGATCTCGTCGTCTTCAAGTATGAGGACCAGGGCGTGGCGACGCTGGAAGACGGCATCTACGTCCACGAAGACAAGCTCAAGGATGCTGCCTTCCAGGACAAGATGGTCCGCTTCGTCCGCGCTTCCATGAAGGGCTGGAAATATGCCGAGGCCAATCCCGACGAGGCGGCAGACATCGTTCTGGAGAACGACGCCACAGGCGCCCAGACCGAAAAGCACCAGAAGCGCATGATGGGCGAGATTGCCAAGCTTACCGCTGGCTCTAACGGTGCGCTGGTTGAAGCGGACTACAAGCGGACCGTGCAGACGCTGCTGTCGGCAGGTTCCGATCCGGTGATCACCAAGGAGCCAGAAGGCGCCTGGACCCACATGATCACGGACAAGGCGCTCAAGTAGGCGCCTTGGCCGCTACCGATAGAACAGCGCTCGCCGGATCCTGACGAAGCGGTCCGGCGAGCCTGCCCGTCCGCTGAAAACCAGCAGGCACCACGAGGATCCCATGGCCTACGCGCCTGTGTGAATTCTCACAGCGCCTCGGGGTCGAAGACCCTAGCCTGTCGCCAGTTTCCCAACAGCGAGGGATTGAGCGATGACGGACCCCCGAAGAATCTTTTTCCTGATCTACGACGATATGGAGATCCTCGATCTGACGGGTCCCTACGACGTGTTCTCGATGAGCAACATCATCATGGAGAACAACCCGGACCATGCTGTCGGAATGCGCAAGTTCGAGATGTTCATGGTCTCTCCAGCCAGAAAGACCGTCGAGGCGATGCACGGACTGAAAGTGGTTCCGGATTACGGTTTTGACGACTGCCCATTGGACGAAATCGATGTGCTGATCGTGCCCGGCGGCACGGTGAAGCTGATGTTCGGGTTCGAGAAGGTGTATCCGACGGCTCTGGACTGGCTTGCGGATGCCGCCGGCAAGGCGGACACATTTGCGTCCATCTGCATCGGCGGGCTGATTGCGGCCAAGGCCGGCCTTTTCGCCGGACTGAAGGCCACGACCCACCATGATTTCCATGCTCAGCTGGCAACCTTCTCGCAGAACAAGGCGACAGTCCTGCCGGGCGCGCGTTACGTGGACAATGGAGAAGACGCGAGGGTCTTGTCGTCGGCCGGCGTATCCGCTGGAATTGATCTTGCCTTCCACATGCTGGAGCAGTTCACTTCGCCGGTCATTCGCCGAAAGACCGAAAGCCTGATGGAGTATAACGGCACCACGAACTGGGTCTATTGATCCTGCGGGGCGTCGAGCCGGCCCTGCCCCGCCTTGCAGGCTCCGCCACACAGCGATTTGATTTGTCGCGCCGGACCCCACCATGCGACGGGTTCGCGTCAATCGAAGGGTCAACGTACAGAGGGCGATCCCCTTGATCTCATTCGCACAGTGGACTTCAGCCTTGTTTGCCGCTCTGGTTCTGCAGGCGCCGTTCGCGGCGGGCAGCCTTCATGCGCAGGACAGGCAAGGCAACGACACCGCAGGCGACTGGCGCCCGACCCATTTTGAACGGTTCGATGGCTGGGACAGCATTTGCGATGAACGCGGAGAAGATGCGGACCTGCAAATGCGCTGCTACGTTCGGTATGTCGATGTGTTCAGCCCACGGCCGAAGTTCGGTGCGGTGTTCAGCTTCATCACACCGGAAGGTCGCGACGGTTACAAGATCGAGTTCGGCATCGAACAGGGTGTGCGGTACCGGGCAGATGGCTTTCAGATTGAACGGGGCGAGGAAGTGGTCTGGACACTGCCCGCCGACTGCCGACGCGCGCGTCCTTGCCTGCTGGAGAAGAAGGCAGCGACGGAGTTCATCGACACCGTCCGGGCAGGTGGCGGGAACCTGATCCATCGCTTCACCGGAAGGTACGGGAAGGCTCATGACCTGGCATGGCCGCTTGCGCCCTTGATGCTGGCCCTGGATGATTTCGAGCGCGCTGCGGCGCAGCGGGGACTGCGGTAGCGGGGCAGCGGGCCTGTAGTCCATCCGCTTGCCGCAAGAACTCTGCTCAATCCCGGGTCAAGTGCATGCGAACTATCGCCAACTCGCTCTGCCAAATGTAGACTGGAAATTGAGTGAGGTTTAGCCCACGATCTCGATTGCGTTGATGTGCATGAGATCTGGAAACCAGGATATGGCCAACCGACTGTATTTACTCTCTGCAATATGTGCAGTGAATTTGTTTGCCCAGACGATTGCAGAAACGTCGGCAAGTACTGAGCTGGTCTGCCCGCTGGTCGGTCAGGGCGCCCATAACGGCACCAATCCAACCTCCGATCACCAGCCTGATCTGAACCTTTTCGGCACGGATCTGGGCTTCAGCTTTCGTCACGGCAAACACCTGATGATGCTGTTCGGCGACACCTGGCACAAACCCGACGCAATTTGCGGTCCCGAGCTGTCGTCTGATGACGTGGTCGGTTGGATCAAGCTGTCGGAAGAGGACAATCCGGACAATTGTCTCGATATCCACTTTCCCGTCGACGACGCAGACACGGTGCGCAACCTCAAGGTCATACACGGGGGGCAGGAACAGCCCATGGGAGCGTTGCGGACGCCGCACGCAGGATGGAGCGACCACCAGAACCTTTACGGCATTTTCACCGGCGATGCGCGGCCGTGCGGTCCAGGACTGGACCTTTGTCCTGCGGATCTGCAATGCGTGAAGATGCCGGTCTATTCCGGGAACTATTGCGCTGACCCCACAAGCTCGGTGAAAGCAGAGTCTGAGCTGTTGAACTTTCAGACCCGAGCGGCTGTGCGCTACATCGCCAGATCGGCGGGGCCGGACAGCCAGGCGCCTGAAAACTTCATCGTCGGCCACACCTTCCTGACCAACAAGTTTCTCAATCCGTCAGCCCGGGTCGTGAAACATTTCGACGAGGGCAATCCAGTCAACAACAAATACGAGAGCGGGGAAACGCCAGGCAACGTGCTCATCTGGGGACGCCCCGGTTTCTTCAAGCTGAACGGCGGAGGAACACTGGACCTCTATCTTCTGCATCACCCGCTCAGCACTCTGGACGGTCCCGGCGATACCATCAACTGGCAGCCGCGGTACTTTGCCGGGCTAGCCGATGACGATACCCCGACCTGGACTTTCAACCAGGCGGCCGCCGTGCCGGTGATCGAGAACGAGGAAATCGGCAAGGTGCTGCAGCATTCAGTGGCCTGGGTGCGGAGCTTGCAGCGCTTCGTCATGCTCTATTCCGGCCGCCTTCCCAGGGACGGGCCATTCACGAATGCCGGTATCTTTCTCAGAACAGCACCGCATCCATGGGGCCCCTGGTCAAAACCGGCCATGATCTGGAAGGCCGCCAAGAACGGCGCGTACAAGTGCCCGGGCATCATGTACGGGAACTGGGCGAACGGGCCGCAATGCCCGGCATCGGATCCCTATCGTCCTGATCTGAAACCGAATGAAGGGCTCAATAATTGTCCGTTGCCGACCGACATGCTCAACCAGGACCTCGGCGTGGAGTACGGTGTCAATATTCTCGATCACTTCACCAGACCGGGCAAGAATATCGGAGAGGCGACCATTTACTGGAACCTGTCCACCTGGAACCCTTACCGGGTCGTTCTGATGAAAACCCACCTCAACAATCAAATTCTGCAATCACCATGATCTTCACTGACGGACGAACACATTTGCCTATCACATGGCCGATGATACGCATGCGCATGATCGAATCTGGATCAATCGAGGGTCGCCCAAGGGGGCTGTAGAACGGGCGCAGCTTCGATCGCATCCCTTCCCCGTCCAAAACCGATCGATCTCCCGCAACATGTGATTGCACGGCACATGCTTGTCCAGATCGAAGTCATAGAACAACTGCGCAGGTGCCGATTGCGTTCCCACCATGACCGGGTCCGCCAAATCCCTCATTGTTGAGGGCATCAATGGACTCCCCGCACTGCAGCAGCGACTTCTTCAAAAATATCGGCGGGAAGCAGCCGTTCGCTGCAGTTGCGGAGGAAGGGCAGCTAGAGCAAACTGACATTGCCGCCGTTCGCAGCGGGTATTGAGTGTGTTCAAAGTCCGTTTTCCGGAGAACTTTGGCGTGTATGAAAGTCGTCGCTTGATCTTACGGAAATGGACGGCAGCAGACTTGTCGTGCCTTGATGCCGTATTGGGCGATCCGATTGTCATGGAGTTCAGCGATGACGGAACTCTGACATTGGAGGAGCAAGAGGCTTGGCTCCAGGAGGCTACTTCGCCAATAAGCTCAACCGAACTTCCCGGGTTGTTAGCGATAGAACACAAGAAAACTGGGAAAGTCATAGGCTATGTAAGCCTCTTGCAAGATTTGAAGCGCGTTTCCTGCCACGAGGCCGAGATCGGCTTTAGGCTGGAGCAATCGGCGTGGGGCCAGGGGTATGCCTCTGAAGCCGCCAGCATCATGTTCGAGGTGGCAAACAAGTCGGCATCAATTGCGCGAGTTGTGGCAATCGTAGACCCGAACAACCACCGTTCTGTGGGTGTCCTGAAAAAGCTTGGCATGACCCAAGAGGGCGAAATCATGTTCGACGGGTATGACTACCCAGATCACATCTATGCGCGGCAATGTCCGTAGCCTCGGGCTCGTCGCCGCCTTCAGTCGATGCGCAAGAAATGAACGGCAACTAATGGGCCGGATACAGTGCCTGCCAGGCAGATGGCCAGGCCGATCGGCTGCCGATATCAGTGTGTGGCGGACAAACCGTGTCGCCCTCCGGCACATGGCCGCCACCTGGCGGATGCATGCGGGCCAATCCTACGACGACACCGGAGGGTTCCAGGGCATGGATGCAAAAACCGTCGAGCGTGTTTACGGCCACCACCATCACGATTTTCAAAAGGACGTCGCAAGCGCCTACTGAGAACAAGGGACAGACCTGTCAACGCATCGCGGGACAGAAAAAGAACACAAGGGAATCCAAGGGAACGGAAACGGCGGAAATGGTGGGCGATGACAGACTCGAACTGCCGACATCTTCGGTGTAAACGAAGCGCTCTACCAACTGAGCTAATCGCCCTTGATCCGGCCCGTCATGTAGCCTTCCCTGCGGTCGGCTGCAAGAGGCGTGTTTGTGCTGACAACGGCAGTAGCGCGGCGGACACGAGGCCAGCCGCAACAGACAAAACTGAACCCCCGCCCGCACGTGCAGGCGGAGGCCGTTTGACTTTCCTGTCGCGCCATCCTGGCGCGATGAAACCGTCAGGCGTTGACGGCGTCCTTCAGGGCCTTGCCGGCCTTGAACTTCGGATTGTTGGATGCTGCGATGGTCATCGGCTCGCCAGTACGCGGGTTGCGGCCCTGCGTGGCGGCCCTGTGGCTCACCGAAAACGTGCCGAAACCGACCAGCCGTACCTCGTCCCCGCCGGCAAGTGCGTCGGTAATGCTGTTCAGGGTCGCCTCGACGGCTTCTCCCGCGTCACCCTTGGTCATGTTCGCGGACTCTGCGACCTTGGAAATGAGGTCATTTTTGTTCACGGCAGTCTCCTTCACCATTGTATGAAATCAGTTACGCGGTACACGTTGGCCGATGAACACGCGAAAAACCGCAGAAAAGCAAGGGTTTCGGCGCCTCCTGAAACATTGCCCTTATATTTCAATGCATTAGCAGATTCTGACCAAGCCTGAAGCGCCGTAACAGAGCAAAAAAACCGCCAGATTCCGCGGTTTTTCGCGAATCACCGCACCACCGCGAAATGCCGGTCAGGCCGTCTCCTGAAACAGCTCGCGGCCGATCAGCATGCGCCTGATCTCCGAAGTCCCGGCGCCGATTTCGTAGAGCTTCGCATCACGCAGCAGACGGCCGGCGGGCGACTCGTTGAGATAGCCCATGCCGCCCAGCGTCTGGATCGTCTCCAATGCCATCCAGGTCGCCTTCTCGGCGGTGTAGAGGATCACACCGGCAGCATCCTTGCGGGCGGTCTCCTCGCGGTCACAGGCCTGCGCCACCGCGTAGAGATAGGCCTTGCAAGCGTTCATGGTGGTGTACATGTCCGCCAGCTTGCCCTGCATCAGCTGGAACTGGCCGATGGGCTGGCCGAACTGTTCGCGTTCGTGCACGTAAGGGATCACCAGATCCATACAGGCCTGCATGACACCGACCGGGCCACCGGAAAGGGTGACGCGCTCATAGTCCAGGCCGGACATGAGGACCTTCACGCCCTCACCCACTCCGCCCAGCACGTTCTCTGCCGGCACCTCGCAGTTCTCAAAAACGAGCTCGCCCGTGTCCGAGCCGCGCATGCCCAGCTTGTCGAGTTTCTGGGCGGTGGAAAAACCCTTCATGCCCTTCTCGATGACAAAGGCAGTAATGCCCCGCTTGCCCGCATCCGGATCGGTCTTGGCATAAACCACGAGGACATCCGCAATCGGGCCGTTGGTGATCCAGAACTTGGTGCCGTTCAGCACGTAGTGATCGCCATGCCTTTCCGCGCGCAGCTTCATTGACACCACGTCCGATCCTGCGCCGGGTTCCGACATGGCCAGCGCGCCGACATGTTCTCCGGTGCACAGCTTGGGGAGAAACTTGTGCTTCTGCTCCTCGGAGCCGTTGCGGCGGATCTGGTTCACGCAAAGATTGGAGTGGGCGCCGTAGGACAGGCCGATCGCGGCCGAGCCGCGGCTGACCTCCTCCATGGCGATGCAGTGCTCCAGGTACCCCATGCCCGAGCCGCCATATTCCTCCTCCACCGTGAGACCCAGCAGACCGAGCGCACCGAACTCCGGCCACAGCTCTCGCGGAAACTCGTTGCTGCGGTCGACCTCCTCGGCAATGGGCGCAACCTTGTCGGAGGTGAACGACCTGACCGTGTCGCGCAGCATGTCGGCGGTGTCGCCGAGGTTGAAGTTCAAGGTTGGAAAGTCATTGGGGATCATCGTCCGCTCCTGGAAATCCTGTTCTGCAGACCTTGAAATCACACAAGCCAGAGTGCCGCCAGCCCCAAAAAGGCAAAGAAGCCGACAACGTCCGTAACCGTGGTGACAAATACGGAAGAAGCGATGGCCGGATCAACATCCATCCGGTCCAGCGTAAGGGGAATGAGGATACCCGCCAGGGCTGCGACGATCAGGTTCACGATCATCGCAATGCCGATCACGATCCCAAGCTGCTCGCTGCCGAACCACAGAACGGTGAAGGCTCCCATGATCAGGGCGAACATTGCGCCATTGACGATGCCGACCGTGGCCTCTCGGCCGATCACCCGGGCGGCGTTCACCTGACCGAGGTCCCTTGTGGCAATGGCCCGGACCGCGACCGTCATGGTCTGGGTTCCCGCATTGCCTCCCATGGAGGCGACGATGGGCATCAGGATGGCCAGTGCCACCATCTGCTCGATCGTGGCGTCGAACAGCGAGATGACCCAGGAGGCCAGGACGGCCGTGAGAAGGTTGACGAAGAGCCAGATGAACCGTGCCTTCGTCGTCGTGAACACCGTGTCGGTGATCTCCTCATCGCCGAGGCCCGCCATGCGTGCCATGTCTTCTTCGGTGGCTTCTCGGATCACGTCGACCACGTCGTCGATGGTGATCATGCCGACCAGTCTCTCGTTGACGTCGACCACCGCTGCGGACACCAGGTTGTACTGCTCGAACTTGTAGGCCACGTCCTCACGGTCGTCGTCGACGTTGAAGATGGTCTGCTCGGTGTCCATCAAGTCTTCTATGGAGACCTCGCGCTTGGTGCGCAGCAGGCGGCTCACAGGCACAGTTCCGACCAGGTGAAACCGCAGATCGATGACGAATATCTCGGAGAACGAGTTCGGCAGATCGTCCTCGGTGCGCATGTAGTCGATGGTCTGCCCCACGGACCAGAATGCCGGCACCGCGACGAACTGCGACTGCATGAGCCGGCCGGCAGAACCCTCCTCGTAGTCGAGCGAGCGCCGGACCGCCTCGCGCTCAGCCTTCGGCATCTTGGAGAGAATTTCCTGCTGGTCCTGCTCGTCCAGGTCCTCCAGCAGGTAGACCGCATCGTCGGTCTCCAGCTTCTTGGCAGCGGTTGCGACGGTCTGGTTGGGCAGGTGCTCGATAATGACATCGCGCACCGCCTCATCGAGTTCAGGCAAGACTTCCGGATCGAACGTCCGCCCCTGCAGTTCAACGAAGATCGGCCGCTCGGCCGGACGCAGGAACTCAATGAGATCTGCGATATCGGCCACGTGCATGGGCTTGACGAGCGCCCGCAGACGCTTGGCGTCCCGCTCATCGATGGCATCGGAGACGGCCTGCACGAACTCCGCGGTCAGCGCACCGTTATCGTCATGGATCTGGAGTTCTTCGCCTGCCTCAGCCATCGCCATGCGCCTCACATCAGCTCCACACCAAAGCGGTCAGCCCAACAAAGCCCGGACCCAGCCGGAATCAGCCAACGGCTGCAGCACTCTTGAAACAGAACTATCGGAGTTTGGTGCGGATTGGGAGAGGTTCTTCGAACACTCTCTTTGAAACCCTAGAGGACTGGAATCACCAACTCAAGGCTATCGAGTCAAAACCAAAGGAGCCGCGCCCATGAGCGGTTCCAAAACTTTTTCCATCCGGCTCACTCCTGAAGAACGTTCGAATCTTGAGCGCCGTGCTGGCAATCTGCCTCTTTCGGCCTACGTCAAATCCGTCCTTTTCGATGGAGATATCAAACATCCCCGTAGCCGCTCTCCCTCGATTGAGCACAAGATGCTTGGGCATGTGCTCTCAAAGCTCGGCTCCAGCCAGATCGACCCCAATCTCGCGGCTCTGGCTGATGACGCCAAAACGGGCAATCTGATTGAGGATGAAGACACGAAGCTTCTGATTGCCGGGGCCTGCGCTGATGTACGGGCAATGCGGAAATTGCTGCTGGGAGCGTTGGGGAAGCGGAACTTGTCCCCCGTCGCTAAAGCTATTGGGGACGCAACCCCTCCGGCACCGAATGATCATTCCCGCACGCCTAACCATCTGGACACCCCGGAGCCATCCAGCTTGCCTCAAGATGGGGGGCTAGCGTGATCCTAAAAGCCTCGCAGCGGGGTGGAGCGCG
>JBCCEL010000177.1:0-12006 GCA_039030315.1 Pseudomonadota bacterium | reverse complement strand
GTTGCTGCAGAAACTCACCTACGGAGCGGAACGGGTGGACCACTTCGCGGCACTGCGCTGGGCAACGGAAGGCTCGGCACGCTGCCTTGGCCGTTCTGACCTTGGTCGCATCGAAGTCGGCACGCAGGCTGATCTTGCCCTGTTCAGGCTGGACGAACCCCGCTTCTCAGGTGCCGGCGACCCGCTGGCGGCACTGGTGGTCTGCGGTGCCACCGGAGCCGATGCCGTGATGGTGGCTGGCGACTGGCGCGTCCGCAACGGCGAGATCATCGGTCTTGATCTTGCCCGGTTGATCGCCGAGCATTCAGCCGCCGCGCGAAACTTGCGCGAAGCTGCAAGTGGTCCCCAGAGTTTGAGGTTCTGATGAGCTATCCGCGAGACATGATCGGTTATGGCCGGACAACGCCCGACCCGCGCTGGCCGGACGGTGCCAGGATCGCCGTCCAGTTCGTGATCAACTACGAGGAAGGCGGCGAGAACAACATTCTCCATGGCGACGAGGGGTCCGAGGCTTTTCTGTCGGAAATTGTCGGAGCGGCGGCCTGGCCGGGTCAGCGCCACTTGAACATGGAATCGATCTACGAGTATGGCTCGCGCGCCGGCTTCTGGCGGCTCTGGCGCCTGTTCACGGCACGCGGTTTGCCGGTCACCGTCTATGGCGTCGCCATGGCGTTGCAACGGAACCTTGAAGCGGTCGCCGGGATGAACGAAGCCGGCTGGGAGATCGCGTCCCACGGACTGAGATGGATCGACTACAAGGACTTTACGCGGGAAGAGGAAAGGGCCCACTTCGACGAAGCGATCCGCATCCACACCGAAGTCACGGGCGACCGGCCGCTGGGCTGGTATACCGGCCGGACCTCCGGCCACACCCTCGATCTGGTGGCGGAAGCAGGAGGCTTTCTCTATGCGGCCGATTCCTATGCGGATGATCTTCCCTACTGGCGCACATCCTCAAACGGGCCCCAGCTGATCGTCCCCTATACCCTCGACGCCAACGACATGCGCTTCGCCACACCGCAGGGCTTCAACGCCGGCGATCAGTTCTTCAGCTATCTCCGCGACAGTTTCGACATGCTCTACCGCGAAGGCGAGGCGGGCGCTGCCAAGATGATGAGCATCGGCCTGCACTGCCGGCTTGTCGGGCGCCCGGGCCGCGCCGCGGCGCTGGAGCGGTTTCTCGATCACGTCCAGTCGCACGAGGATGTCTGGGTCGCCCGCCGGGTCGACATCGCCCGTCACTGGCACGCCGAACACTCGCCGCAATAGCGCGTTGAAATATCCATTTTGAGGGCTAGGAGACGCACATTTTTTTGTGGCACTGTTGCCGTATGACAAGTTCCATCGCCCTTACCGTACGTCAGTTGTCTCCCTCCAAATTTGCCCCCTATGGCGATGTCATCCAGCCGGATGGCGCCAACTCGTTCATGATCAATGGCGGGACGACGGAACGCTTTCATGATCTGACTGCGGTCGATGTTGCCGACGAGAGCGGCGTGCCTCTTATCAACATCTTCCGGGGCCAGGCCTTCACGCCGCCGATCGAGATCAGGATGCTGGAACGCCACCCGCTCGGGTCCCAGGCCTTTGTGCCCCTGTCGCCCCATCCCTGGCTGATTGTCGTTGCGGGGTCCGATGAGACCGGTGCACCGGGTGTTCCGGAGGCATTCTTTGCCGAATCGCACCAGGGCGTGAATTACCGCAAAGGAGTGTGGCACCATCCCCTGATCGCCCTACAGAAAACCTGCGACTTCCTGGTGGTGGACCGTGGCGGCGAAGGGCGGAATCTCGAGGAAGCAGAGTTGCCGGGGGAAGGCTACGTCATCGAGAACTTCCACTACAGCGGTCTGCGCTGATCGCCTTCAATGCGTTGAGACGAGCCTGAAGCACAGCATCTTCGCGACATTCTGCAGGAGCCTTGCGGCAGCTTTCGGATGGTCATCCATCAATGCGCGCAATGTTGATTCACTGAGACTGATGATTTTCACATCGCCTGTGGCGGCATAGACGTCCAGAGTGCGCGGCATGCCGAGGAAGAAGGCGATGTCGCCGAACATGTCTCCCGCCGACAGGATGGCCTTCACCTCTTCTCCCGCTCTCACCTCCAGGGTGCCCGAAACCACGACAAACATGTTCTTGGCGACATTGCCCCGCTTGATCACCCTGTCACCGGGCGCGCATTCGATGAGGTTGCTCTTTGCCAGGCAGAGCTGGATTTCGTCATCCTCCAGACCGTCGAAGATTGCCGCCCGCCCGTCCTCAAAACGGGTCAGCAGGCCGCTGAGCGAGGCCCAGTAGTCCGGCATGGAGATCAGGCGCTGGCTGAGCACCGCTTCACCGTCTGCAAGCAGGACGCCGAGTTCTGGCGGCACCTGTGCGCCCACTCCAAAATCCTTTACCACGCCGGCCACCGGCGAACGGATGTCCCGCAGATAGGCGACATCCTCGGGAACAAGGACCAGAGGCACCAGATAGCCGGTCTCCGGGCTGTTGACGTTCTTGCGGGTGTAAGCGCGGAAACCGAGGCCCTGATAGACGTTCAGCAGGTGTGGCTCGCAATCGCCGAACATGAGCTGGATGCGCCGTTCGTTCACGAACTCCAGATAGGCAGTGAACAGCTGAAAGAGCAGATCCGAGCCCCGGGAGGAGGGCTCGATCATGAAGCGCTCGCCAATGACAATCTGCTCTGGCGTCAGGCATTCCAGGAAAGGGGCAAGGTCGTACTGTCCGATGTGCCGGTCGTTCAGCCCGCCGTCTCCGCCCCAGCTGAGCCGCATGGTGCCAATGACCTCGCCGTCACACAGGGCGTGGAAGAGATGGCTGGTTTCATCATCCGGCTCGGCAAGCCGCTTTCCATCGTGGTCGGCGATGGATCGGTAACGGTCCATCTCCTCCACATAAACCCGGTAGCGGAAGCGATAGATCGCCTCGCGCTCGGCGGCGCTCCGGGCTTCGGCAATCACGATCTGGTTGGTCGGCTGGGCCATGGTCGGGCGGCAATGGACTTGAGCCGCGACGTCTGCGGCTTTGCGATTTGACAAGGCTTCACATGCAGAGGAATGTCGCAAAATGCAAGAGAGCCGGGTCTCAGACGACGAACTCATCATCCATGACGGACGCCAGTCGGAAACGGCGGCGGCGGTGCAGCGCGGCACCGGCCGCATGCTGCGGGAGGCGGGGCTGGCCTTCGTGACCGAGCTGCCGCTCGTCACCGGCCGGCGCGTTGATCTGATTGCCGTTGACCAGAAGGGAGTGATCTCCGTCATCGAGATCAAATCGTCGGTTGCCGATTTCCGTGCGGATTCCAAGTGGCACGAGTACAGGGAGTTTTGCGACTATCTCTATTTCGCAGTCCCGCCGGAACTGCCGCACGAGATCCTCCCCGCCGACACCGGTCTTATCGTCGCCGATGCCTATGGTGCAGAGATTCTGCGGTCGGCGCCGGAACACAAACTCACCGCGGCCCGGCGCAAGGCGGTCCTGCTGCGTTTTGCCCGGGCAGCCGCGCTCAGGCTGCACAATGTTTTTGATCCTGTGGTGTAGGCTTACTGGCTTGCCCAGATGATCCGGGACATCCAGACCACGTCGTCATTATCGAGCGTCCGTATGCCATGCGCCGGATTGATGGATTCAAGCTCGATCCGCCGGGCATTCTGGTTTTTCAGAACCTTGGCCATCACCTCGCCGTGGGCGGTCTTGACCACGACCCGGTCGCCCACGCGGACCGAGACGTTCGGCGAGACGATGATGGTGTCGCCGGAGCGCAGGGCCGGCTCCATGCTGTCGCCGTTGATCTGCAGGGCGTAGGAGTTTTCGTCCGTGATGTTGGGAAACAGGATCTGCTCCCAGCCTTCGCCGGTCGGAAATCCGCTGTCGTCGAACAGGCCGCCATGTCCAGCCTGGGCAAAGCCGACCAAGGGCACGGTCTTGAGCCGCCGGGCCTTCGACTTGGAACTCTTGTCGACGAGAGCGGCAAACTGGTCGATCGGCTCGCCGGTCACCCTCAGGATTTTCGCAACGCTCTCCGTAGACGGCCACCGCTCTCGGCCATCGGGCGAAATGCGCTTTGACTTGTTGAATGTGGTGGAGTCCAGACCGGCCCTCTTGGCGAGGCCCGAAGCCGTCATTCCATGATCTTCTGCAATCTGATCGATTGCATCCCATACCTGCCGATGAGTAAACATTGTGACCTGACCTCCTGATTCGCGCCGCTCGTATTATATAGGAAACAAAATCCCGAAAACAAACGCGCAGCATGATACGAACAAAAATAGAACAAAAATGCAAGCCTGGAATCCGTACCGATGTCCTCACACGCCCTGATCTTTAAGGTCTGTCCGGTCTCTTCCTGGGAAACGGCTGAGAGGTCGGGGATCTACACCGGAGCTCCGGTGGATCTGCAGGACGGCTTCATCCATTTCTCGACCGCCGGTCAGCTCGGCGAAACCGTGGCCAAGCACTTCGCCGGAGAGGACAATCTGCTTGTTGTGGCTGTGCCGGCGGAAGTGCTGGGCGAGGCGCTGAAGTGGGAGCCTTCCCGTGGCGGCGACCTGTTTCCGCACCTCTATGGCTCCCTTCAGACAGAGCATGCGGCCTGGACGAAGCCGCTTCCGTTCGTGGACGGCCGCCATGTTCTTCCTGATCTGGAGGGCGCATGAGTGGGCTCGCCGGTCTGGGCCTGCGCCTCCTGAAGGGATTCGATGCGGAAACCGCGCACGGGATTGCCATTTCCGCTCTCAAGACCGGCCTGGTTCCGGTGGCAGTGCCGCCGTCCGATCCGGCGCTGGCAGTCGAACTCTTCGGCCTGCGTTTCCCCAATCCGGTGGGTCTTGCGGCGGGCTTCGACAAGGATGCCGAGGTCCCCCGCGAGATCCTGCGCATCGGCTTCGGCTTTACCGAAGTCGGAACCGTGACCCCGCTTGCCCAGCCCGGCAATCCGAAGCCCCGCATGTTCCGGCTTTCCGAAGACCGGGCCGTGATCAACCGCCTCGGCTTCAACAATAACGGTCACGCGGCCGCGCTGGACCGGATGGGCAAAGTCTCCGGATCCGGGATCATCGGTGTCAATGTCGGCGCCAACAAGGACAGCGAGGACAAGATTGCAGACTATGTGACCGGCGTCAGGGCGTTTGCCGCCGTCGCCTCCTACATCACGGTCAATGTGTCATCCCCGAACACTCCCGGCCTCAGAGGCCTGCAGGATCGTGATGCGCTGGAAGCCCTGCTGGGGGCGCTGGATGATGCACGGTCGGCGGCTGATCATGCACCGCCGATGCTGCTCAAGATCGCCCCCGACCTTGATGACGACGCGATCGCGGACATCGCCGGCGTCGTCGCCGCCCACCAGGTTGACGGTGTCATCATCTCCAACACCACCACATCGCGTCCGGCCCTGGCTGCCGCCGACAGGGGGGAGACCGGAGGTCTTTCGGGCGCGCCGCTGTTTGATCTCGCAACAACGGTTCTGGCAAGGTTCTATCAGGTATCGGGCGGCGGCATTCCCCTGATCGGTGTCGGCGGGATTGGCTCCGGCGCGCAGGCCTGGGAAAAGTTCCGGGCCGGCGCCTCGCTGGTTCAAATCTACAGCGGGATGGTCTATGAAGGCCCCGGCTTAGCCGCAGACATCAATCGATATCTCTCAGAACGTATCAAGCGCGAGGGTCTTGCGCACATCACAGATGTGACGGGGACCGGCGCTGAAGAATGGGTAAGGTCATGAGCGTAACCATCTGGCACAATCCGAGATGTTCCAAGTCCCGCCGCGCGCTGGCAATTGTCCGCGAACAGGGCATTGAACCGGAAATCGTTGAATATCTGAACGACCCGCCCTCCATGCAGCAACTCAGGGATGTGGTCGAACTCACCGGAAAGAAGCCGTCCGAGTTCGTCCGTACCGGGGAAAAGGTCTTCAAGGAACTGGAACTCAAGGGCAGCGATGACGACACGCTGCTAGCGGCCATGTCCGCCAACCCGATCCTGATCGAACGGGCCATCGTCTTCGCCAACGGCAAGGCCATCATCGCCCGCCCGCCGGAAGACGTGACGGAAATCCTCTAGGCGCGCCGCAACACGTGGCGTCATCACCCGTCGGCACAGAGTTCGAGGGGCCACTGTCCCGAGGGCATAGATCCGGATCGCTCTCGTCCCGAAGGACGCCGGCACACTCAATGTCATGCCCGCGCAGGCGGCATCCAAGAGCAGGCCAGTCCGTGTTCGGTTATCGGCTCTGGACTCCCGCCTTCGCGGGAGTGACGATCACTGGTTCAGATCAGTACCGACAGCCTCCGTGGTAGAACGCCTTCAGGTGTCTGCGGGAAATCTCTCCCGCAGGAGGGCGGGCATGCGAATCCAGAGGGTCAGGCCCCGGAGCGCGAGGAAGAGCATCAGGCTCGCCCAGAGGCCGTGATTGCCGAAATACTGCACCAGATAGTGCCATGCCGGCAGGTAGAGGATAACCGCCAGCAGCATCATGTTGCGCAGGTCTCTGGTCTGGGTTGCACCAATGAAAATGCCGTCGAGCTGATAGCAGGCGACGCCGACAACCGGAGCGGCGACGATCCAGATGAGATAGAGGCGAGCGGTTTCGCGTATCTCCAGGTTGACGGTCAGGGCATCGATCATGATGCCGCCGAGAAGCCATGTGATCAGCGCGAAGACGGCGCTCGTGACAAGGGCCCATTTTGCCGACAGCCAGGCATAGACCCGGAACCGCGCCTGGTCTTTTGCTCCCACCGCCTGGCCGACCAGCGCTTCAGCGGAATGAGCAAACCCGTCCAGCACATAGGTGCCGAAGACCAGGAGGTTCATCAGGATGGTGTTTGCGGCCAGGACCAGGTCGCTGACTTCGGCGCTCTTTGCTGTGAAGATCGAGAATGCGAAGACCACGGCGACGGAGCGGATCATGATGTCGAAGTTCACAACGGCCATGCGCTTCAGCTGCACGCGGTCAATGATACGCGCGAGGTTCCAACCCCCGCCCCGGCGGTTCAGTTCGCGCTGGGCGATCCAGAGACCAGCGCCACAGGCGATCACGGACGCCAGCAGAGTGCCGAGGGCCACGCCGTCGCTCGTCATCCCAAGGCCGAGCACCAGCAGTACGTCCAGCACGATGTTGCTGACATTCAGAATGAGTTGTAGCCACAGGGCCGTCCGCGCATCCGCCAGGCCGATAAACCAGCCGAGCAGTGCATAGTTCGCCAGGGCGAACGGCGCAGACAGGACCCTGATCTGGAAGTAAATCCGCGCATGATGCTCAACCTCTTCTGAGCCGCGGAGGAGCCAGAACGCGGCACTCTCGATCAGGGGCGACAGCGCGATGAGGAGCAGTCCGGCGCCAAGCGCAATGAGCAAGGCCCGGCCCAGCACGGCGCGCAGTTCCTCGGCATCCCCGGCCCCTTCCGCCTGGGCGGCGAGTCCGCCCGTTCCCATGCGCAGAAAGCCGAAGCCCCAGAAGATGAAGGAAAAGATCAGGGCGCCAAGCGCGATCGCGCCGATGAAGTAGGGCTCCGGCAGCCGGCCGATCACCCACGTGTCGGCAAGCCCGATCAGTGGCTCGGAGACATTCGACACCATGATCGGCAGCGCAATGGCCAGAACGGTGTGGTGGGCGCTGGGCTGCTTGAGCCACGCTGGGGCAAGTCGGGAAAGCATCAAAATCTGAAGAGAACGGCTTTGGCGTGTCGTGCCAAACCTTGGCTCAGGATTTACGCAAATTTAAGGTTAACCGAACATGATCGCTCCCAGTCAGTTTGTACAGGGCGTTCATTCCATGTTGGGTGAGTTGAAATACGTCGTGCCTGCCGTCGCGCTTCTTGCGCTTACAGCGTGCAAGCCCGCTACCACATCCGGAAACACCACTGCCGCCACCGGCACGGGCGGAACCACGACCGGTGCTCCGAACACCACGGGCACACCGAGTCCCACAAGCCCAACGGGTCCGACCACGATCACCACATCGGCAAACGGCTTTGCGTTCTCCGATACGTCGTCGTCCAACTTCATCGAAAACTCCTCCGAGGCGATCCCCACGGATTCTCCCGGCGTCGTCGTCACCACCAACTTCTATACCCAGAATGAGGTCCATCTCGGGATCGATGAGGGTCCGGTCAACTGGGTGGAAGTCACGGTCGCCGGCACGTTGCTCGACGGTACGTCTTTCCCGGATCCATATGCCCTGCGTGATCATGACGGCACGGGAACGGAATACTGGGCAATCAACGAAGAAACCGACACCTTCCTTGAGCGCGCTGCCGGCGCGACCGCGAATGTAACCTCCTGGCGCTATTCCCAGACCGACAAGCGCGGCGGCGGCGGACCGTGGGTGACCTACTTTGCTGACGGCACGAAGACCGATACGGCGAACCTGCCGGGCGGCACGGCGACCTACAACGGCAACTTCGTGGGTGAATCGACCCAAGGCGGCAATGGCAGCCACGCAGGTGACTGGTGGACCTACGCCAACATGCAGATGACCATGAACTTCGGCGCAGGAAGCTGGACCGGCAACCTGACCAACTTCAATCACTTCAACAAGGAAAACGCCAACATCATTGTCAATGCGGGCAACTGGAACCAGGTGCCGTTCGACATCACCGATCCTCCGGCTGTGATCGAACCGGCAGAGTTCCCCTCGCTGCCTCTCCAGGCTGCGATGCAAGGCATCATCACCGACAATGATTTCCACGGCATCATGCGCATCACCGGCCAGGGCAACCCGGGCTACGTGATCGACAAGTCCGCAGTGGTTGGCAGTTTCTTCGGACCGAACGGCGAGGATGCCGCGGGGTCCATCGGCTACGACGGAACCAAGCCTGACGGCGGCAACCGCGCCACGCTTCAGTTCCGCGGGGGCTTCATTACCACGAGATAAGCCGGCTGGGCGCGCAGGTTGCGCCCGCTCATGTGTGTTCGCGTAACGGATAGTAAGTGTGTCAACCCTTGAGGTCAGGTGCAGTTCGTGCGCGCACGGCAATTTGCAATTCGGGTGGCGGCAGCGGTCGTTCTCCTGGCGTCAGCCGGGACTGTTCCCGCACATGCGAACGGCCCGGACCAGCCCGCCGCCGTCGACGGCCAGCTGGCCTGGGTGAACCAGGGTCCGGACTGGACCACGGATGAGCGCCGCAAGCTCAGCTACTTCTCAAGTCTCATCATCTCCAACAAGCTCGACGAGCTTGAGCAGTTGCTCGAAGAATATCCCTTGCGCGGCAGGTTTGCCGAGCGGCGCACCCAGTTCTTCCGGGCGGCCATCCTGCGCCGCCGCGGCAAGCTCAAGGAAGCCGTGGAGATCTACCGTGGGATCCTCGCCCAGAATCCCGAGCTGGAAAAGGTCAGGGCGGAACTCGCCGCAACCCTCTACGAGATGGAAGACGATGACGGTGCGCGCCACCATCTGAACCGTCTGCTCTCCAGCAACGCTAACGATCCGAGCCGCAAGATCTTCAAGAACCTGCTGGACCATATCGACCAGCGGCGTCCATGGCAGTTCGGCGCCTATGCGACGCTCGCGCCCAGCACCAATTACAAGAAGGGCTCGCGCCACGACACCATTGCGCTCGGTCCCTTCAATCTCAACATCGACAACCAGGAAGAGAGCGGGCTTGGCCTGCGTGGGGGCGCCTATGGCAGCTACACCTTCCGCATAGACGAAGAGCACGCCGTCATTGCCGCCGGATCGGTCGCCCACAGCGAATATCCCGGCGACAATTTCGACGACACCCAGCTGACCGGCAATGTGGAGTTCCGCAAGACCTTCGGACCCGCCTACTACGGCATTGCGCTGACGGCGTCGCGCCGCTGGCTCGGCGGCGAAGGCCAATCGGTCTCAGTCGGACCGCGCGTCACGCTCAAGGCGCCGGTTTCGTCCAACGTCTCGTTCCGCTCCACCATTGCCCACCAGGAGAAGCGCTATGACGATGCGGACTATCTCGACGGGCACGAGATCTCCGTCTCGACCCGGGCCACCGTCGGGCTGGGCGCAGACAAGGCGGTCTTCCTGCTGGCGGGCGGCAGCCGCAACCAGACCAAGCTCGACCACAACGACTACTGGTCCCATTACATGGGGATAGGCTTCTACAAGGAGTGGCCCCTGGGGATCACGACCTTCGCCGAAGCCCGCGTCAGCCACTACATCTATGATGGCATCTATCCCAACAAGGTGGCGCCGCGGAAAGACAGCCGGCTGAATTTCGTTGCCTCTCTCACCAAGCGCGACTGGAACTTCATGGGCTTTGCCCCGAAGGTTGAGTACACGCTCAGCCACGGTCTTTCGAACGTGGAATTCTACGACTTCACCGAACATGGCATGAATCTGACAGTGACGCGGGATTTCTGATCCCGGCTCAGATGCGCTTGGCCTATAGTGGCGCCATGCATTCAGACGCCGCGCTGCAAGCCGATCTCTTTGCCCCTCGGGACCTGCCCGAGCCGTTCACCGGCTGGTTTGCATCCCGCGGATGGGAACCGCGCCGCCACCAGCTCGAACTTCTCCAGTATGCTCAGGCCGGCCGCTCCGCCCTGCTGATTGCGCCCACCGGCGGCGGCAAGACGCTGGCCGGCTTTCTTCCTGCCCTCCTGGAACTGGCGGCGGAAAAGGCGCAGCCGAAACCGCCCGTCAGGCGGGGACCGCATACGCTCTACATCTCCCCCCTCAAGGCGCTGGCGGTCGACGTTGCCCGCAATGTCGAACAGCCGGTTTCGGACATGAGCCTTCCCATCCGTGTGGAGACGCGCACGGGCGACACGCCGCAATCGAAGAGGACCCGGCAGAAGCACAATTCGCCGGACATCCTGATGACCACGCCGGAGCAGATCTCCCTGCTGCTGGCCAATGCGGATGCGGAGCATTTCTTCGGCGGTCTGCGGTTCGTCGTGCTGGACGAGCTGCACGCACTTGCGCCGTCGAAGCGCGGTGCGCTGCTGTCCCTGTGCCTGGCAAGGCTCCTGAAGCACGCGCCCGGCGTGGTGCGGATCGGATTGTCCGCCACCGTGGCCGAACCGGACCGGCTGAGAGCCTGGCTGATGCCGCAGAGCGATCCGGACCGGCCGGCCCTTGCCGAGTACGTTGAGGGCGATGCCGGCGCCGAGCCGCTGATCAGCATTCTGCGGTCGGAGGAACGCATCCCCTGGTCCGGGCACACCACGCGCTACGCCATGAACGACGTCTACGGCGTGATCCGCCGGCATCGCATGGTGCTGATCTTCGTCAACACCCGCTCCCAGGCCGAGATGACCTTCCAGGGCTTGTGGTCGATCAATGACGACAACCTGCCGATTGCCCTGCATCATGGCTCCCTCGACAAGGGCCAGCGCAGGAAGGTGGAAGCGGCCATGGCGGCCGGCAGCTTGCGTGCCGTGGTCTGCACCTCGACCCTCGATCTTGGGATCGACTGGGGCGATGTTGACCTGGTGATCACGCTTGGGGCGCCGAAGGGCGCGAGCCGGCTGATGCAGCGCATCGGCCGCGCCAACCACCGCTATGACGAGCCGTCCGAAGCGCTCCTGGTGCCCTCGAACCGCTTTGAGGTTCTGGAATGCGAAGCCGCCCGGGAAGCGGCGATGGGCAATCATCAGGACACATCCGCCCCTGAAGAGATGAAGCTGGATGTCCTTGCCCAGCATATCCTCGGCATGGGCTGCGCGGACCCGTTCTCAGAGGACGATCTCTTTGCGGAGATCACCTCGGCCTATGCCTATCGCGCGCTCAGCCGGCAGCAGTTCGAGCGCGCCCTGCAGTTCGTGGCCACCGGCGGCTACGCGCTGAATACCTACGACCGCTACGCCAAGCTCAGGAAGGGCAGCGATGGGCTCTGGCGCCTCGCTCATCCGCGCTTCGGTCAGCAGTACAGGCTGAATGTCGGGACGATCGTCGAAGCGGCCATGCTCAAGGTGCGGCTGGTCAAGCGCGGCAGGCGCGGGCCCCTGGCCCGCGGCGGCAAGGTCCTCGGGGAAATCGAGGAGGCCTTCATCGACCAGCTGGTGCCCGGCGACACCTTTCTCTTTGCCGGCCAG
>JBCCEL010000176.1:0-12009 GCA_039030315.1 Pseudomonadota bacterium | reverse complement strand
CGTGCCCACGGGGATGTCGAGCATTTCCGATGCTTCCCGGTAGCTGTAACCCTCCATGTAGACAAGCAGCACAGTGACGCGCTGCGCCTCAGGCAATTTCATCACCTCTGATAACACCTGACGGGCAAATAAATTCGCCTGGGGGTCAGCCTTTTTGTCCGGCAGATCAAGTTCCTCGATCGGCAGCAGCCCCTGCCCCCGGCGGACAGCGTCGGCCCTGAGCTCGTTAAGCCACATGCGCTGGGTGAGCCGGAACATCCACCTGTCCAGCGCGGTGCCCGGCTCGAACTGATCGGCCTTGTCCAGCGCGCGGAGGCAGGCGGCCTGTGCCAGGTCATCGGCCCGCTCCCGGCTGCCGGTCAGCGCCAGGCAGTAGCGCCAGAGGCGCGGAAACAGGGGCTTGAGCCCTGCTCTCACCGCTTCGTGAGAGTTTTTTCCGCCGGATGCCGAATAATCTGAAGCCATTGGGTGTTTATCCCACAGCCTCCAGGAGAGGCAAAGTCACGAATGGAGGAAGACAAGATGAAGAAGCTCGCAAGCCTCGCCATTATCGGCATGCTCACGGCAGTGGCACCGGCCATGGCCGGCGAAACCCCCGCGCCCGCCGGCGCCAAAGTCTATTTCGTCAACCTGAAGGACGGCGACAAGGTCAAAAGCCCGGTGAAAGTCCTGATGGGGCTTTCGGGCATGGGTGTGGCCCCGGCCGGCACGGAGAAGGAGAATACCGGCCATCATCATCTCTTTATCGATCGTCCGGTGCTCGGCGAGGGCGAAGACGGCAAGGAAGAGCTGGACTTCAATATCCCGGCCGACGACAACCACAAACACTTCGGCGGCGGTCAGACGGAAGTGAACCTGGAACTCAAGCCAGGCAAGCATACTCTGCAGCTGGTGCTGGGCGATCTCTATCATATCCCGCACAATCCGCCGGTGGTCTCAGACCGGATCACCATCACGGTCGAATAGGCAGGCGGCCTCGAACTCCGGCGCCCGCGACAGATCGCGGATGCACATTTGCGGGCGCCGGTTATATAGAATGGCTTCGAGTACAGTTTTCTCTGCCGGAGCCTCCCATGTCGCAGGACGCCGTCGATCAGCTTCTCGATATTCTTGACCTTGAAGAGCTTGAGGTGAACCTGTTCCGTGGCCGCAGCCCGCAAACAGGCTGGCAACGGGTGTTCGGCGGCCAGGTGATCGGCCAGGCGCTGGTCGCGGCCATGCGAACGGTAGATGAAGAGCGGCCGGTTCACTCCCTGCACGGTTACTTCATGCGCCCGGGCGATCCTTCCGTGCCCATCGTCTACGAAGCCGAGCGCTATAGGGACGGACGCAGTTTCGCCACCCGCCGGGTGGTGGCGATCCAGCACGGCAAGCCGATCTTCACCATGGCGGCCTCGTTCCACAAGGTCGAGGAGGGGCTCACCCACCAGATCGACATGTCGGAGGTGCCCCAGCCGGAAGACCTGCCCACAGAAAAGGAGATCATGGCCCAGCTTGAAGACCGGATGCCGGAAATCATGCGGCGCTATTTTTCGCGCAACCGGGCCATCGAGCTGCGCCGGGCCTCGCAGCGCGATTTCCTGGATCCCAAGCCCAGCGAGCCGGAACAGCATGTGTGGATCAGGCCGACCGGCAAGATTCCGGACGATCCCCTCGTGCACCAGGCGATCCTTGCCTATGCATCCGACTTCACCCTGCTCGACACGGCGCTGGTGCCGCACGCGACGAATTTCTTCGACCAGACCCTGCAGATGGCCAGCCTCGACCATGCCATGTGGTTCCACCGCAGCTTCCGTGCGGATGACTGGCTGCTCTATTCCCAGGACTCTCCAACATCCGGGGGCTCCCGCGGCTTTACCCGCGGCTCGATCTACAACCGGGAGGGTGTCCTCGTCGCTTCGGCGGTGCAGGAAGGGCTTATCCGGAAGAAGGATCCTTCGGTCAATAAATAGGCATTTCTCCGATTCTGCCTACTTATTGATCAAAAGAGACTCCGCGATATTCGCGTGCTCGCCAATTTTCTCCATTTATTTCAATGGCCTAACGCTTCTGCCCATTTGGCACGCAGCTTGATACGCCCCGCACGGGACAATGGTGGGCCTCCCCGGCCCGCTTCTTCGTGATGGGACATACAATGACTGACTCTTTGACAGGCGGCGACGTCTTTTTCGTGCTGCTCGGCGCCATTCTGGTATTCGCCATGCATGGCGGCTTCGCCTTTCTTGAAGTGGGGACGGTGCGCCAGAAGAATCAGGTCAACGCCCTGGTGAAAATCATCGTCGATTTCGCCCTGTCGACCTGTGCCTATTTCTTTGTGGGCTACACGCTCGCCTACGGGCTCAATTTCTTCGATAGCGCCGGGGTGATTGCCGGCAACGTGAAGGTGGATGGCGATCCCTACGGCAAGCAGGGCCTGACGCTGGTCGGCTTCTTTTTCCTCGCCACCTTCGCCGCGGCGATCCCGGCCATCATTTCCGGCGGCATTGCCGAACGGGCGAAGTTCTGGCCCCAGTGCTTCGCCACCCTCGCGCTGGTGGCGCTGGTCTACCCGTTCTTCGAGGGTATCGTCTGGAACGGCAACTACGGCATCCAGGAATGGTTCAAGTCAGCCCTGGGCGCGGAATTCCATGACTTTTCCGGCTCCAGTGTCGTGCACGGTGTGGGCGGCTGGCTCGCTCTCGCGGCGGTGGTTCTGCTTGGGGTGCGCAAGGGGCGCTATGACAGCGCGGGCCGCCCGATCGGCATTCCCCCGTCCTCCATTCCGTGGCTGGCCTTGGGGTCCTGGCTCCTGTGCATCGGCTGGTTCGGGTTTAACGTGATGACCGCTGGCTCACTGAGCTCTGTCTCTGGCCTGATTGCCATGAACTCGCTGATGGCCATGATCGGCGGCATTCTCGCCGCCCTTGTCGTCGGGAAGAACGACCCCGGCTTCATCCACAACGGCGCCCTGGCCGGCCTGGTGGCTGTCTGTGCCGGCTCTGACATCATGCACCCCATCGGCTCCCTCGTCGTGGGCGGCGTGGCCGGCGCCATCTTCGTCGTTATGTTCAACATGTGCCAGAACAAGCTGAAGGTCGACGATGTGCTCGGCGTGTGGCCGCTGCACGGGCTTTGCGGGCTGTGGGGCGGTATTGCCTGCGGCATCTTCGGGCTGGAGGCGCTCGGCGGCCTCGGCGGCGTCACTTTCGCCTCCCAGCTGGTGGGCAGCGTGATCGGGGCCGCATATGCCCTGGCGGCAGGCTTCGTGGTCTACGGTATCCTCAAGCAAACCATGGGCATCCGCCTGACAGAGGAGGAAGAGCACATGGGTGCCGACCTTGCGATCCATCGGATTTCATCCGAACCGGAACGCGACATGACGCGCCACTGACCGGAGATATCTCCTTCCTTCATTCCGGCGCGGAGCATCACTCCGCGCCGGTTTTTTTGTGGCTGACCTGCCAATGCGGGCCGACCCTTAACCCCGCCTTAACCACGCTGGCGCTAGGGTCGCAAGCTGTTGATTTCTTGTGCTTTTCTGCTTGAATTTGGCTTCCGACGCAGAGCTTGGGGGCCGTGGGGAGGGGAAAAGCTTCAATGGGTACAGGTATTTATGGCCAAGACAGCTCCGCTGAAGACCGATGATTCCGCAATTCCCGCCGCGCTCAGCCGGTTTGTGCGAAACCGGGTAAGCGAGCTGTCCGGCGCGGGCCTTATGGCCCTGACCGGCGCTATAGCCGTGGCTCTGGCCACCTGGAATGTCCGCGACCCGTCCCTGTCTTTTGCCATCGACCGGGTTCCGCAGAATGCTCTTGGTTATCCCGGCGCGGTGATTGCCGATATCCTGATGCAGGGCGCAGGCCTTGCCGTCGTTGCCGTCCTGGCACCCATGATCGTGTGGTCGCTGCGGCTCATGGCCCATGGCGGCGTGCAGAAGATTCTGCGCCGGATCGTCATGTGGACCCTGGGAACTGCTTTCGCGGCCGGATCCGTCAGTGCTCTGCCGATCCCCGCCGCCTGGGCGCTTGAAACGGGCCTCGGCGGCGCGATCGGCGATATCGCGCTGATTCCTCTGGTCGCACCGCTCAAACTGATTCTCGGCGGGACTGTTGCGCATGCGGTGGCTGCACCGCTTTACGCCTTCCTCGGCGTTGCCTGCATCCTGTCGGCCTGCAATTTCCGGCAAGGCGAGCTCACCGCAGTTGGCCGCCTCTTCGGTGAAGCGGGGGTTGAAGTCATCAGCGCTGTCGCCGGCTTTGTCACCCACCATGTGATGCACATCGCCGGCCGCCTGCAGAAACGGAAGGAGGCGCGGAAAACCCGCGTGGTCCGCGCAGAAGCGGCCGAGGCGGATCCGGATGTCGACCTGCCGTCATTCCTCAAGCGCGGGCGGCGCATGGTGAACGACCTGGTGAATGACGAGGAAGATCTGGCTGCTCCGGGCATGGACCTTGAAGCCGCGCCGGAGCGGGGCGAGCCGGTGCTCGATATGCCCGTCCTGCAGAGGCGGACCGCGAACCCTGGCGAGCCGGCAGATGACGTCATGGACGATGGGCCAAGTCGCGTCACGCCTGCGGCAAAACCGCCGCGCCAGGGCACGCGGGTGAAGAAGGAGGCTCAGCCGTCCCTCTTCCGGGCCGACGGAAACTTCGAACTGCCGCCTCTCAGCCTGCTCTCCGAGGCGCCGAAGCAGAACCAGAATCCGGAATTGACCGAAGAGGCGCTGGAACAGAATGCCCGCATGCTGGAAGGGGTGCTGGAAGATTTCGGTGTTCGCGGCGAGATAATCAACGTACGGCCGGGGCCGGTGGTGACGCTCTACGAGCTGGAGCCGGCACCTGGCATCAAATCGTCACGCGTGATCGGATTGGCGGACGATATCGCACGCTCCATGAGCGCGATCTCCGCGCGTGTCGCCGTTGTGCCGGGGCGCAACGCCATCGGCATCGAACTGCCGAACACCAAACGCGAGACTGTGTTCTTCCGCGAATTGCTGGCGTCCCAGACCTATGAGCGTTCAAAGCACAATCTCTGCCTGGCGCTCGGCAAGAACATCGGCGGTGAGCCGATCTTTGCCGATCTCGCCCGCATGCCGCACCTGCTGATCGCCGGTACCACCGGATCCGGTAAATCGGTCGGCATCAACACCATGATCCTGTCGCTGCTCTACAAGCTGCCGCCGGACAAGTGCAAGCTCATCATGATCGACCCGAAAATGCTGGAACTGTCGATCTATGAAGGCATTCCGCACCTGCTGTCACCGGTCGTTACGGATCCGAAAAAAGCAGTCGTAGCGCTCAAATGGGCCGTGCGCGAGATGGAAGAGCGCTACCGCAACATGTCCAAGATGGGCGTGCGCAACATTGACGGCTTCAACGAACGCATCGCCCAGGCCCAGAAGAAGGGCGAGGTGCTGACCCGGACCGTGCAGACCGGGTACGACCCGGAGACCGGCGAGCCGATCTACGAGCAGGAGGAAATGGACCTCCAGTTCATGCCCTATATCGTCGTTATCATCGACGAGATGGCAGACCTGATGATGGTGGCCGGCAAGGACATCGAAGGCGCCGTCCAGCGGCTGGCCCAGATGGCCCGTGCCGCCGGGATCCACGTGATCATGGCGACCCAGCGGCCTAGCGTCGATGTGATTACGGGCACGATCAAGGCAAACTTCCCGACCCGGATCTCCTTCCAGGTGACATCCAAGATCGACAGCCGCACGATCCTTGGCGAAATGGGCGCCGAACAGCTGCTTGGCCAGGGCGACATGCTCTACATGGCCGGCGGCGGGCGCATCTCGCGCCTGCATGGCGCATTCGTGAAGGACGATGAGGTCGAGGACATTGTGCGCCATCTGAAAGCGCAAGGAGCGCCGGAATATGTCCAGGCAGTTACCGAGGAGACTGACGACATGGACGGCGGCGGGATGCCCGGCATGGAAATGGAAAGCACCGGGGATGATCTCTATGACCGGGCCGTGGCGGTCGTGATCCAGGACGGCAAGGCCTCGACAAGCTATGTTCAGCGCAGGCTTCAGATCGGTTACAACCGGGCGGCGACCCTGATCGAGAAGATGGAGCAGGAAGGCGTGATCAGCCCGGCCAACCATGCCGGCAAGCGCGAGATCCTGGTCGGAGGCGCGGACGAGACCCTGCCGCCGCTGGACTGATTTGACGCAAGGTTTCCTACTTCTGCCGCAATTGGCGCGGAAGGAAATCTGAGGTACGTATGTGTAAACGCGTTCCCTTCCAGTAACCTTGTTCGCGGGGCGGATATCATGAGAATTAGGATGTTGCGGAAGCTGGCCCGTCTTGCCGGTGTCGTTGTTGTTGGCGCGGGTATAGGCGCTCTCTTCGTCCAGCCCCTGCCGTTTATGAGCCAGAGCGCGCTCGCGGCCAAGGACGCGGCGCTGCAGCCGGATCAGCTCGAGCAGATCAACAAGGTGTCCGGGTTCTTCAACGGCTTCGAATCGCTGACCGGGCAGTTCACCCAGGTCGGACCGCGCGGCAATGTCTCAAACGGAACGTTTTATATCTCCAAGCCGGGCAAGCTGCGGTTCGAATACAATCCGCCGAGCCCTTATCTCATCGTGTCGGACGGCACCTGGGTGGTCATCAAGAACAAGAAGAACAAGCGCACGGACCACTATCCGCTGTCCTCCACGCCGCTCAAGCTGGTGCTGGGGCACAATGTGGATCTGACCCGTGAAGCGCGCGTGCTGAACGTGGCCGCCGGTGACGGCTCGATCGTCCTTACGCTTGCGGCAAAGAATCGCTCCGTCCCGGGACAGCTGCAGATCGTCTACAACGAGGAGCGGGCCGCGGTGGAACAATGGGCCATTGTCGATGGCGAAGGCCGGCGCACGACAATTTCCCTGTCCGAGCTGAAGGTCGGCGGTGAGCATGACGCCTCCCTCTTCAAGGTGAAGCGGCCGAGGACCGGACGCGCCAAGGGCGACAACCGCTGAACCTGCTCTGAAGCCTGTCCTCTATTCCGTATCGATACTGGTGCCGAAGGCTTTGTCCCGGACCCTGAGGTAGTAGCGCGCCGGGTCATAGCGGGCGACCGACAGGCCAAGGCCCGCCGCCGTCATCTTTCCGATTGCCGCGACGAGCTGGTAGCCGGCAACGATGCGGTCGCGCCGGGCCGCTGCCAGGGTGATCCGGGCCAGAACCAGTTCGGATTCGGCATCGAGGATATCGAGAGTCGTCCGCGCGCCGACACCCGCTTCTTCCTTCACCCCCTCAAGGGCGGTTCGGGCCTGGCGCACCTGGACACTGGCGGAGCGCGAAACCTTTGTGGCCGTCAAAAGTGCGGCCCAGGCCTGTTCAACGATCTGATGGACCTGCCTCTGGGCCAGCTGCACCTGGAACCGGCGCTGCTGCTCGATCTGCTTGGACTGACGGACCTGAGAGTGTACCCGGCCACCCTGATAAAGCGGCACGGACAAGCGGAACCCGATCTGTGCTTCCGAGTTTGAGGAGACGGTCGATGACGGAGCCTCGCTATGAGCGGCGCGGGCTTCGAAATTGAGCTGCGGTAGCAGGGCGGATTTTGCAACACCGGTGGCCTGGCGCGCCGCATCTTCCGTATAGGCGGCCGCGAGAATCGCAGGATTGAGACGGCTGGCGATGCGCAAGGCGGATTTTAGACTTTTCGGGACCCTGCGGGACAGTTTCGGATGTTTCAGGCGTTTGGGATGACTGCCGGTGACACGTTTGTAGACAGCTCCGGACTCTGCCAGCCGGAGTTCGGCCTGGGCGGCCTCCGAATGGGCCAGTGCCAGCCGGCTGCGGGCCTGAGCCAGGTCCGTTCGGGTGATCTCGCCCGCGGCCTCCCGGTCCAGAGTTGCCGCAAGTTGCTGCTGCAGAAAGCGGATATTGCGTCGGCGCAGCTTGACGATTGAGCTGTCGCGAAGGGCATCCATGTAGGCGGTCGCCGCTTCCAGCAGAATCTGCTGCTCGACCGCCAGGAGGTTCTGACGCCCGGCTTCCACATTGGCTTGGGCCTCGCCCACGGCATACTTGGTGCGGAACCCGTCAAAGACCGGCTGTGTCAGGGTAATGCCGACGCTTGCCGGGTTTGTCTTTCCCTCAGGTCCCGGTGTCTGACGGTTCCACCTGACACCCGCATCAGCATTGGCGATCACGTTGGGCCGCATCCCGGCCTTGGCCTGGGGAACCTGTTCATCGGTTGCCCTCTGCCGGGCCTGTTCTGCCTTGAGGGCCGGATTGGTCCGGTAAGCGGCCTTGAGAGCATCGACCAGCGATTCTGCCGCGGCACTGCCATGCAGGGCGCTCAGCAGGCCAGCGGCCAGAAGAACCGAATGCCTCAACATGGGCGGTCTACTCCTCCCTGAAGGCGCGCGCCAGCTGGTCGGTCAGCGGCCGGATGAGATAGGAGAGCGCGCTGCGGCTTTCCTTCTGGATGAAGGCCTCGACCGGCATGCCGGGCAGGAGGGTGAGGCCGAGCTGATTCAGCTCGGCGGCCGGCAGCGCACTGTGGGCGACGTAAAAGTTGCTGTTGGTGCGGCGGTCGGAGTTCAGGTCCGCCGAGACATGCACGATCTTTCCGGTGATCTCCGGCGTGGTCCTCTGGTTGAAGCCGGACAGTCGGATGACCGTTGTCTGGCCCTCGCTCACTTCGTCGATGTTGGCCGGATCGACGCGCAGCCGCGCCACCATGGGTCCGGACGAGGGCACGATCTGCATGATCTCCTTGCCGGGCGGGACGACCCCGCCGATGGTGTGGAAAGCCAGGTTATGGACATATCCGTCTATCGGAGCGCGGAGCTCCAGGCGTGTCGACTGGTCCTCCGACCGGGCCATGGCAGATTTCAGTTTCCCGTGCTCGCCGCGCAGGCGCGCGACCTGGCGCTTCAGGCCCAGCACGCGCGCCTTGGGGATCAGACCCTTCTTTGCAAGCGTCGACAGCCCATCGAGCTCGGCACTGACCAGTTCGATCTCCAGCCGTTTGGCCTTGAGTTCGGCGGACAGCCCGCTGATCTGCTGGTTCAGCTGGCCGGCATCGAGTCTGGCCAGCAGCTGATCCTTGCGGACCAGATCCCCATCCTTCACGAGAAGCTCGCGGACGATTCCGCCCTCCAGGTGCTGCAGGCTCTTGGATCTCGCTTCAACGGCAATCGAGCCGGAGGCGATCACCGCGCCGCTGATTTGCGAAAAGGTGGCCCAGCCTCCAGCACCAAGGATGAGGATGAGAACCACAATGCGGCCGGCCCAGAGGTAAGTTCCGATCCGGGCGTCTTCTGCTTCAATGCTTTGCTCGATATTGCTCATGTCACGCCGTCCGCCATGATCTTTGTCCGCTGGATGCGCCAACCTGCCGGACCGGCTGGACCGCGGCGGGTTTCAGGATCTTGTCCTTGGCATCGAAGGCCTGCTGGCGTCCGTTGTTGAGCACAAGCGCAAGATTGGCATGGGCGATGGTGCGGGCCTTGTGGGCCACGATGATGATCGTGGTTTTCTCGGACCTCAGCGTTTCGAGGGCCTGGTCGAGGGCTGCCTCGCCCTCCCCGTCGAGATTGGAGGCCGGCTCGTCCAGGATGACGATGGCAGGGTTCTTGTAGAAGGCGCGTGCCAGGCCGATCCGCTGCTTCTGTCCGCCGGACAGAGAGGCTCCGGCCTCGCCGAGCATGGTGCCGTAGCCATCGGGGAGCTGGAGGATGAGATCATGCACACGTGCCTTGCGGGCTGCATGCACGATCTCATCCGGTGTTGCCCCCAGATCGAAACGGGAGATGTTTTGCGCGACCGTGCCTTCGAACAGGTCAACGCTTTGCGGCAGGTATCCGATGTTGGCTCCGAGCTGTTCGGGTATCCATTGCGGCAGGGCGGCCCCGTCGAGCCGGACCTGACCATGCTGTGCCGGCCATGCGCCGGCCAGCGCCCGCGCGAGGGTGGACTTGCCCGAGCCGTTGGTGCCGATCACGGCGAGGCAGTCCCCGGGCTCCAGAGAGAAGTTTATGCCCTTGAGAATCGGTTGTGCGGATCCCGGAGCCGAGACGTACAGATTGTCCGCCATCACATAGCCGTGCGGTTTGGGCAGCTCAATCCTCTGCGGCGTGCCCGGCGCTTTTGCCATAACCTCGGCGATGCGCCTGGCGCCCTGACGCGCGGAGAGGAAGCCGCGCCACTGTCCGGCCAGCTGCTCGACCGGCGCCAGCGCCCGGGACATGATGATCGACGCGGCGATGATCACGCCGGGTGTGATGGCCTGCTGGATGGCGAGGTAGGCGCCCGTCGCCAGCATCATGGACTGCAGGAAGAGGCGGCTGACGCGGATCAGCGTTGAAAACGTGCCGCCGATATCACTGGCGCGGACATGGATCAGGAGGCTGCGCTGCTGCTCCTCGATCCAGCTTTCCCGGTAACGGGATGCCATGCCCATGGCGTGCAGGACTTCCGAACCGCGCCAGCCGGATTCGGCAAGCGCGTTGGCCCGGGCGCTGTGATTGGCCGCCTTGGCCGCGGGCGCGCGCGAGGCAAACTCGTTCAGGGCTGCGAGGACGGCCAGAACCAGGGCGCCGGCAACAGCGATGAGGCCCAGGACCCAGTGAAACATGAAAATGAGCAGGAAGTAGAGTGGCGCCCAGGGGGCATCGAACAGAGCCGCGGGACCGCCGCCCGATATGAACGATCTCAGGTGTTCGAGATCGCGCAGAACCCGGGTCCGCATCTGGCCGATAGCTGGACCGACCCGCAGGACCGCATCGAAAACCGGTCGTGAGAGAAGCCGCTCGGCCCGAAGGCCTGTGCGCACGAAGAGCCGGGAGCGGATCAGCTCCAGTGCCCCCATGAAACAGAACAGTACGGCGACGAGAAGAATGAGCGCGGCCAGGGTCGGGATGCTTCGGCTGGTCAGGACACGGTCGTAGATCTGCAGCATGAACAGCGGGCCGGTGAGCATGAGCAGGTTCGTCACCGCGCTGATCCAGAAGATGCCGATGAGGGCCTTGCGGCATTCCGGCAGTACCGCTTTCAGGCTGTGCGCCGCCTCGGGGGCGGAGACGGGTACCGCGGGCGTCGGCTTCAGGCGGGTGGCCAGGTTTTTCACGGAGGGTGCACGCAACAGGACGTTCTTCAAGCCGGCCATGAGGAACGGTGCGAGGCGGGCAAAAAGAGATCCGGCTGCAGCGGCGACGCCGGAAAACACTGGAGACCGCTTCCTTCTGCTCCTGTTTTTTCTCCGGGTCCCGGCATCCGATGGCCCTGAGGGCTGGATCGGATCCGACCCCAGACTTTCCATATAGGCTGAGAGTGAAATTCCGGCGGACTGGGGTTCCGGTCCCTCTCCGGCATCCCGGGGCCCGTCGTCGTTCGCGGCGAGTGGTTGAGCACGGGCACGGGAGGGACGTCTGTCCCCTGCCGGCCGCATGACGGCCCTGCCGAGGCGGAGAAGACCGTAGATGCCTGAAGCCAGAACCGCCCAGAACAAGCCGATCAGGCCCGCCAGCTGCCAGAGCGGGAGTTGCTGGAGTAGCGAGAACTTGACGATGAGCAGTGCGGCCAGCCAGCAGGTCAGCGAGATGCTGCCGCAAAGCACCATGGTGCGGATATCGCGCGGGCCGACATGGCTGATCAGCGGCTTCTGGGTCCGCGACGCCAGGGGCAGCAGGAGGCGCCCGATGAACCAGGCATTGACCAGCAAGACCGACGCAAGACCGAGCTTCACCCAGACCTTGAGCGGCAGGTCGGCAAGAGGAAACTTCCACATCGCCAGCGCCGCGCCGCTGAGCCACAGCACGGCGAGCCCGGCGAGAACGAAGAGATGCACAGGCTTTAGAACCGAGGTGAGGGCATCGGTTCGCCGGGAAAAGAGGATCAGCAGCCCGAGCGTGTCGGCGAAAATGGCGCCGCCAAGACCCATGCTGAGTCCAACCAGGTGGACGAATTGCAGAAGTTCCATGCCCTGTCTCCAGCCCTGAGCGAATCAGGCCCCCGCCGCGGACCGGCGGGGGCCGTGTCCTTCGCCATGCTAGGCCACCATGCACGGTGGGACAGTGCAGTGAGG
>JBCCEL010000175.1:0-12072 GCA_039030315.1 Pseudomonadota bacterium | reverse complement strand
GGTACGCCCTTCTGGCGGAGAGGTGATTTCCTACCGTAAGCCCCGCACTACAGCGGGCACGCTGTTTAAGGACTTCACCTCATCGAAAGACCTGAATAATGGCTGGGAAACCGTTGCCTTGTCAGGTGGTGCTGTAGATCTGAACAGGTTGACGTTAGCGGTAAATCTCTACCGTGGCGGGGGACGCAACAACTCGGTTGAGCTTCGGATTGCGGTCAATGGCGAAACCTGGGGCCGTAGTTTCACTATTCGAGGTCCGGCCGACGGCGGCAAAGGTCTTTTGGATACGCTACGTCACCTCGCTCCTGCAAATCCTGCCTGGATTGTTCCGGATGCGCGGAAGGTGGTCGGGAAGGTGCAATGAGCGAACAATCGCAATGGGCCCCTTCGCTACGGATCGCCGTTCATCTTCTGCTAGCTGGCGTCGCTTTTGGCGTCGGTTGGTGGCTCTGGTCGATCTCAGATCGGGAATGGTGGATGTTCGGCATCTATGGAGCGATCTTCGCTCTGGGCGGCGCGATCCGCCTTGGACAGGCCTTCCTAGAAGTCATCAACATCCTCATCCGCCGCCGTCGGATGGCCAAATATGGATCACAGGGCGCGGCTCCTAAGGCTGACCGCATGGCCGGAGAGGATGACCTCAGGGATCGGGGACTGCTCAAATGATCAGCTTCCGGAAGAAGGCCAAAGTGGCTCCGTTGGACCCTGAGGGCCGCCGGGTCTTGGGTGCTACTCTGGAGAGTGGAGAGCCAATACTTGCTCCGAAGGGACACAGCTTGCTGCTGTCGGCGAACGGAGGCGGCAAGACCACGCGTGGCGCGATGCCTTGGCTGTTCTCGCTAGCCGTTTCCGAATCGGATAAAGCCTTTCTCGGCTTCGACAGCAAGAATGGCGAGTTGGCTATTCAGGCGGCGATCACGCTCGCCCAGTTGGGGCGGAAGGTCGCTGTTATTGATGACATGGGTGTCTGGCCTCAGTTGGAGCCGTACCGTGTCTCGCTCAATGCGTTCGGCGCCTCGGTCGCAACATTCAAGCGCGACTCGCGCGATGTTATATTCAGCAACGAGAGCATCACCAATGCCCTGATCCCCGAACCGAAGGACGATGCCAAGAACCGGTACTGGAGGGCCTGGCCGCGCAATCTGATCGAGTTCCTGATCAATCTCTTGCTCAAGCGCGATCCTGCGCTCGCAACGCCCGGCGGCTGCGCAAGTGTGCTCAACGACAGCGACATGCTGCAGGGCTTTGCGAAGATCGAAGCCGAAGAAGGCGATGGTGCTCTGAAGACGCAGGCACAGGCCATTCTTGACATGCAAGGGTATGAGCATTGGCCTCAACATCACGAAGAGGCCTTGAGATCTCTCAGGCTATTCGGACCGGGAACTCGGCTGCATGAAGCTGGACGCGAGGCGGAACTCACCCACGAAGACCTGATCCGCGAAGGCTACTGCATCTTCCTCGTCGGCCCACAAGCGAACATGACACGGCTTGGCAGCTATTATGCACTTCACATCCTGGCGTTCTGTAGTGCGCTCTATAACCGTGCGGGCAGCCTCAGGGTGATCGCAGACGAGTTCACCAACTGCCCTCTCAAGTCGCTCGTCGAGAGTCTGACGACACTCCGTGCGTTCGGGGGCGAAGTCCACATGATCGCGCAATCGCGTTCCGAGATTGTCCGGAAGTTCGGCGAACAGGAAACCCGCACGATTGAAGAGAACGCGATCGTTAAACAATGGTTCGGCTTCTCCTCGTTCGAGGAAGCTGAACGGGTTTCAAAGGCGATGGGCGAACAGCATGCTGTCGCCTCTTCCCTTGGCAGCGACAGCGTTAGCACCAAAACCCAGACCAATCTGAGCCTTACCAAGCAGCGCTGGAAGTCTCCATCCGAGCTGATGGCCATGCCGCCGACCGAACAGCTCATCCATATCAAAGGGGTTGGCTTCTTCGTTGCAGCCACACTCAGTCAGCAGAACTTCGCACCCTACTGCGATCTCCTTGCCGACAATCCTCTCGAAGGCGGCAGGCTCGAGCCCGATCCGAAGATCACGCTGGTGACACCGGAGGTTGCGCCATGAGGCGGCCGCTAGTGAGTGCTTCGGAGATACTGCCGGTTTACGGGTTCGTAGATGCGGTGCTGCAATCCGAGCCGTTCTGTCAATTGCACCCGGGCCATTGCCTTAAGGCACTTCAGGACCTGTTCCTGCGGCACGCCGCGTTTGGCGATGCAGGTATCGCAATGGTCCCGGTCTCCATCTGGAAAGATGGCGTAGGGCTCAACCGCCTCCCAAAAGCCGAGGTAGTCCAGTGGTGCGAGCCACTCCACAACATCATCAGTATCTTCAAAGATCAGCATACGGACAGTTTACCAAAGACTGCCCCAGCGATGCAAATTTGGGAGAGGCTGTCATGAGCTTAAGCACCACAGAAGCCATTCGCGAAGAGTTCCGGGCTGCAGTCCGCGAACATCTAATGAGCAAGCTTAAGGGACGTTCTGACTGGGATCGCTTCGAACAGATTGAGGACGAAGCCAAGCAGCGCACCGCTCAGGAACTGGATGACTGGCAGCGGAGCTACGACACACGGCTCGCCGAAGCCCGTCAGATCATCCTGCGTGAGACCCACGGCAACTTGCTGGAGCCACCCAAGCCAGCTGGTGTGGATGCTGTTCCCGACCGCCAGGCGTTGGACATCAAGGCTGATCAGCGTATCCGGCAGGATCATGAACGCCGGTTGGCCATGATCAAACAGGATGAGCTGGATCAGTACGAAGAGCTTCAGGACGAGCTTCGAGGACGCGATCAATTGAAGGGCCGTGCTGTGGAACAGTTCGACCAAGCCCGCAAGCAACCCCGTGACCGCCCAAGCCGATCATAGAAGGGCGCGATAACGAGCCATCCCGCCCAATCACCACCACCCACCCGAAATGAAAAGGACACAAGAATGGTGACCAACGCAGCTGAAAACTTAGCCACAGGCGATGGCGCAACAGGCGAACGTGAGCAAAGAATTGCGCTGGCCCGTGAGAGCTTCTCCGGCAGAACGTTGACCGAAGGCCAGTTCAAAGAAGCTTGGGCGATCACTGGCATTCTTGATCAGGAGATCCAGAGGACAGGTTCATTCAGAGACAAGCTGACTGACTACTCCCATGCGTTTGCGCGCTCGGAGAAGTTCGATGCGCTGCGCGGCGAAACCATCCTGAGGGACCTCTACTCCGCCCGCACTGGTCAGACCATGAACCAGGTCCGAGAAGGCTTGTTAGAGCGTGAGAAGTGTCTGCCTCAAGACGCTCAGGCGAGAGCATTGCAGGCCGCCAACTCGATCGAGCAAATGATCAAGGAGGGTCGGACGCAGCCCTTCTACAAGGCTTACGACACGGCGGCGATCAAGCTGGCGGGCGAACTGAAGATCACCCAGAGCGGCGCCAAGGAGCTGATGAAGGAAGCTTATCGAACTGCCCACAATCGCGGGCTTTATGAGACCGGCAAGGAAGTGGAAGAAGCCTATCACAAGCCCGTTCGTGAAGCCGAAATCGCCGCTCGAAAAGCTGAGAAGATCGAAGCTGAAGGCCGGACGCAAACACAGGCTCGCAGCATGAGCTGACAGTCTTCCTCAAGAAAAACAGAAAAACTGCTTGCGTTGCAATTGAATAAACGTATAAGTTGCATTCTTTTTGTCCGCGCAAGCGAGAATAGAAAGCGGCTCCACTGGTGTTTTAGGGGCCAAGAGTAAAAAGGACTGCGTATGCTGAAGTATGAATTGCCTCCACCTGACATAGGCGAACACTCTGTACCTGAGCTGGATAATCCCGGTTCAAGGCCCAAGCTTATCTTCAATTGGGAAGACTGGTTGCCTTATCTGGAAGAGATCGAAGGAACCGAGGCCCAGAAGCGTGAGCTGCTTGAGACGCTTTGGCAGATTGTCTCCGTCTTCGCTGATATTGGCTGGGAGATCGGGGCTGATGTGGATAAGTCCAGCGAATCCATGGACCTGTCCGCGGAGCTCAAACGCGCTGTGTTATACTCAAAAGAACACCAACAAGAGGAGGAGGTATGAAAGAACAAAACAAGAAAGCCGTTATCTATTGCCGCGTCTCTGCGCAATCGCAGGAGGACGAAGGCAACGGTCTTGAAAGCCAGGAGACCCGCTGCCGCCAGCACGCTAATGCAAGAGGTTACGATGTAGCCGCTGTGTTCCCGGACACAATCTCCGGCGGTGGTGACTTCATGAAGCGCCCCGGAATGGTGGCATTGTTGTCGTTTCTGGATGCCCAGCCTGATGAAAAGTTTGTCGTCATCTTTGACGATCTCAAACGCTTTGCCCGTGACACACGCTTCCATCTCGATCTGAGAGAGGCGTTCCGCTGCCGTGGGGCCTCGATTGAATGTCTGAACTTCAAGTTCGACGACACGCCCGAAGGGGAGTTCATCGAGACCATTATGGCAGCTCAGGGGGCGCTTGAACGCAAGCAGGGCGGACGGCAGGTCGCCCAGAAGATGCGTGCCCGCATGGAGAACGGCTACTGGGTGCACAACGCCCCTGTCGGCTACCGCTATGTGCCGGTCAAGGGCCGCGGCAAGCTTCTGTTCCCTGATCCGCCGCTTGATGCCATCGTCCGCGAAGCCTTCGAAGGTTATGCTTCGGGCCGCTTCCGAAGCCAGGCGGAAGTCGTGCGCTTCCTTGAGAGCTTCTCCGACTTCCCGCGCAACAAGAAGGGTAAGATTACCCAGCAGCGCGTGGCCGATATGTTCACCCAGCCGGTCTATACCGGATATATCTGCAGCGAGACCTACAGCCTCAACTGGCTCAAGGGCCAGCATGAGGGGCTGATCTCCCTCGAGACCTATGAAAAGGTCCAGGAACGCCGGAAGGGGGCCGCTCTAGGGCCAAGGCGCAAGAATATCGGCGATGCTTTTGCCTTGCGCGGCATGGTCGCCTGCGCTTGCTGCAACGCCCCCTTGCGCTCTTCCATCACGAAGGGCAATGGCGGCGACTATCCCTATTATCTCTGCCAGACCAAATCTTGCGAGGCATATGGCAAGTCCATTCCCCGTGACAAGATCGAGGGCGAAGTCGGTGCACTGATCAAAGAGCTGGAGCCAACAGAAGGTCTGATTACACTGGCCACTGCCATGTTCCAGCACGCCTGGAACCAGCGGCGCGATCAAGCGAAAGAGATCATCCAATCAGGCAAACGGCAGGTCAAAGAGATCGAAAAGCAAATCGAATCCCTGCTGGAGCGCATCATGCAATCCGGCAACAGCGCCGTCATCGGTACCTATGAGCAAAAGATCGGCAAACTGGAGCACGAAAAGCTTCTGCTCGCTGAAAAACTGCAAAATCAGGCCGAACCGAAGGGCACATTCGAAGAAAAACTAGAACCTGTCCTACAATTCCTCGCAAACCCTTGGAAACTCTGGGAAAACGGTAACATAACCCTGCGCAGAACGGTCCTCAACCTCGCCTTTACAGCCCCCATAAAATACGACCGATTTGAGGGACCTAGAACCCCCGAAATCGCCTTACCATTCAAGGCTTTAGGAGGGATTCCGACGATGGGAGTCTGTTATGGTGCCCACGGGTGGAATTGAACCACCGGCCTCTCCCTTACCAAGGGAGTGCTCTACCCCTGAGCTACGTGGGCGCTGGCGCGGGACTTCGCTCTTTTTGTCGAGCTTGTCAATGCGCAAGTTGGTCAGCGCCGCGGACCATACGGCGCTGGTGTAAACAAAGCCTCAAACGCCGATCCGGTCAGCTGATCTGCGTCAACAGGTTGTCGAGGCTTGCCTTGGCGTCTCCGAAGAACATGCGGGTGTTGTCCTTGAAGAAGAGCGGGTTCTCGATGCCGGAATAGCCGGTGCCCTGGCCGCGCTTGGAGACGAAGACCTGCTTGGCCTTCCACACTTCCAGCACTGGCATGCCGGCGATGGGCGAGCCCGGATCGTCCTGGGCGGCCGGGTTGACGATGTCGTTGGAGCCGATGACGATGGCAACGTCAGTGCTTGGAAAATCGTCGTTGATCTCGTCCATTTCCAGGACGATGTCGTAGGGCACCTTGGCTTCGGCCAAGAGCACGTTCATGTGGCCCGGCAGGCGTCCCGCCACGGGGTGTATGCCGAAACGGACCTCCTTGCCCTTGGCGCGCAGGCGCCGGGTCAGCTCAGACACCGACTGCTGAGCCTGGGCCACGGCCATGCCGTAGCCCGGGACGATGATGATGCTGTCCGCATCTTCCAGGGCAGCCGCCACGCCGTCGGCGTCAATGGCGATCTGCTCGCCCTCAACCGCTTGCGCGGAGGTGGTCTCGCCGCCCCAGCCGCCGAGGATCACCGAGACGAATGACCGGTTCATGCCCTTGCACATGATGTAGGAGAGGATCGCGCCGGACGAGCCCACCAGAGCGCCGGTGACGATCAGCAGGTCATTGCCGAGAGTGAAGCCGATGGCAGCTGCCGCCCAGCCCGAATACGAGTTCAGCATGGAGACGACGACCGGCATATCCGCCCCGCCGATGGCCATGATCAGATGGCAGCCGATCAGCCCGGAAATCACCGCCACCGCCAGCATCGTCCAGAGTCCGGCGCCTTCCAGATACATCCAGCCCAGCGCGAAACACAGGATGAAACCGAGCAGGTTGAGCTGGTGGCGGAAGGGAATGGTGAGGGCGGCGGAAGAGAGCTTGCCCGCGAGCTTGCCGTAGGCGACGATCGAACCGGTGAAGGTGATGGCGCCGATCAGGATGCCGAGGAACAGCTCGACCTTCAGAATGCTGATCTCCACCGCGCTCTTCTTGGCGATGGTGGCGGCAAAGCCCGCCAGCTGATCCACCGTCCCGGACGCCTTTGCCTCCAGTGCGGCATTCATCTCAAGGTCCGCATTGATGCCGATGAAGACCGCAGCCAGCCCCACCAGGGAGTGGAAGCCGGCGACAAGCTCCGGCATCTGGGTCATCTGCACGCGGTTGGCGACGAACCAGCCGGCAACACCGCCAATGGCGACCATGACGGCCAGGATGCCGAAATTGCCGACCCCCTTGGCGCCAAGGGTTGCCACTACGGCAAGGGCCATACCGATGATGCCGTAGTAGATGGCGCGTTTCGCCTTCTCCTGGTTCGACAGACCACCAAGGGCGAGGATGAATAAAATGGCCGCAACGACATAGGCGGCGCTGATCAATCCTGTGCTCATGTCCCCGTCTCCCCTAGCTGCGCTCGAACATAGCGAGCATGCGGCGCGTCACCAGGAAGCCGCCGAAAATGTTCACAGACGCCATCAGGATGGAAAGCGCCGCGAGCACCATGACCACCGTCGTGCCGGAACCGATCTGCAGAAGAGCGCCGACAATGATGATGGAGGAAATCGCATTGGTGATCGCCATCAGCGGGGTGTGCAGTGCATGGGCCACGCCCCAGATCACGTAGAAGCCGACGAAGACGGCCAGCACGAAGACGATGAAGTGCTGCATGAAGCTCGCCGGCGCGGCAAGGCCGACAAGAAGGCACAGCACGCCGCCGACGGCCAGCAGCCAGGCGGTGCGGTCCAGCGCCTTCTTCGCCGCAACCTCTTCCTCGGCGCGTTTTTCTTCCGGCGTCTTCTCCGGCGCCTTGGGCGCGGCCTTTGCGATGGCCTGGATCTTCGGCGGCGGCGGCGGGAAGGTGACCTCGCCGGCGTGAGCGATGGTGGCGCCGCGGATCACGTCATCTTCCATATCGTGGTTGACGACCCCGTCCTTTTCCGGCGTCAGGTCCGTCATCATATGACGGATATTGGTTGCGTAGAGCTCCGACGATTGCGCCGCCATGCGGCTCGGGAAATCGGTGTAGCCGATGATGGTGACGCCGTTCTTGGTCTCGATCTTCTTGTCCGTCACGGTCAGATCGCAGTTGCCGCCCCTTTCCGCTGCAAGATCGACGACGACGGAGCCCGGCTTCATGGCCTCGACCATGTCCTTCAGCCAGAGTTTCGGTGCATCGCGGCCGGGGATGAGGGCCGTGGTGATGACGATATCGATCTCCGGCGCCTGTTCACGGAAACATTCCAGCTGCTTCTCGCGGAACTCCGGGCTCGACGGTGCCGCGTAGCCGCCCTCACCGCTGGCGTCCTCCTCGAAGTCGAGAAACAGGAACTCCGCACCCATGCTCTCGATCTGTTCGGCGACCTCGGGCCGCACATCGAAGGCGCGGACGATGGCGCCCAGCGACTGGGCTGCACCGATGGCGGCAAGCCCGGCCACGCCGGCGCCGATCACCAGAACCTTGGCCGGCGGCACCTTGCCGGCTGCCGTCACCTGGCCTGTAAAGAACCGCCCGAAATTGTTGCCCGCCTCGATAACCGCCCGGTAGCCGGCGATATTGGCCATGGAGGACAGCGCATCCATCTTCTGGGCGCGGGAGATGCGGGGCACCATGTCCATGGCGATGACGGTCGAGCCCTTGTCGGTGCAGGCCTTCATCAGCTTTTCGTTCTGTGCGGGATAGAAGAACGAGATCAGGGTCTGACCTTTCCTCAGCCGTTTGACTTCCGCCTCCTCGGGCGGGCGCACCTTGCTGACGTAATCGACCGTCTTGAACAGCTCCGCGGACGACTTGACCACAGTCACCCCGGCCGCCTCGTAGTCGGCATCGGAAAATCGTGCCGCCGCGCCGGCGCCCTTTTCGATAAAGCAGTCGTGCCCGAGCTTCTGCAGTTGCAGGGCAGATGCGGGCGTCATCGCCACGCGGTTTTCTCCGGGGAAGGTTTCCTTGGGTGCACCAATCTTCATCGCGCGCCTCCAGTCTTTCGGTCGATATGGCAAGGGGCCTGGCTGTCCGGGCGGGTCAGGACTGGGCAAGCCTCACGTTTGGAGAGTTCCAGATGGCTCCCTAGATAGCTCTTCTAGATGTCCGCCGGTCGCGGCATATTATCGCGACGGCAGCTCACCGCTTCCATCTTTCCGGACCGGTGTGAGGCCGGCCGGCGCCCTCATCGCCGCTTCATGTTCGTCAGCCGGGCCGCCGGCACGTGGTGGGGCGAGCATACAGATCCGCAATGCGCTCCACGGCTTCGGCAAGAGGTTCGGCCACGGTCCGCATATGATACCCGTTGCAGTGAAGCAACATCTCACGATCGCACATCACGCCAACGTGTCCCTTCCAGAACACCAGATCTCCCCGCTGAAGCTCGCACTCTCCGAAGGCCCCGAGATCTTCGCCGAAGCCTGTTTCCAGCATGTCCGAATCCCTCGGCGCTTCATGCCCGGCCGCCCGGAATGCGGTCGATACCAGACCGGAACAATCAAAACCCCATGCGGACATTCCACCCCAGAGATAAGGCGTGCCGGCAAAGCTCTCGCAGGTGGAAACAAAATCAGGCAACACTTCGCCTGCCGGCAACAGGTGTCTTGCCCAGACAAAGCGGTAGTTTGACAACCGGCAGAATTCCCCTGTGGCATCCTCGACCCGCACCCGGGCCCCAAAGGGGATCTGCTCCACAGGCTGCGTCTTGATGTCAGGCTCGGGATAGGTGAAGGACCAGTGGGCGCTGACCCAGTGCGTGGCCTCGTCCACCTCCGGCATCAAAGCACCCGCCGACAGATAGCCGACATAGCCGTCCCGCTCCAGCTGCCCCCAGGCCCAGCCCTCCGGGCTCGTCTCGTAGACGGTCACCAGTTCCCCGCACAGGGCCTGCGTATCGAGCGGCGCATCGGACGCCGGGCGCCGGCGCACATCCGCGACGGGAGCGCACACCTGCATGCGCGTTCCGGCAACGAAGGCCGCGGCCTCCACCTGGCCCTCAAGCCAGTCGGCGGCAAGATCCTCGCGGTATGGCGTCAGTCTGCGGTCCATGGCATTTCCTACCGCAGATTGAACCACAATGACCGGGAAAAATGGTTAGCGGTTGCTCGCGCCCAGATTGCTGCGCTGCCGGGGTGTGCTGCTACGCTTCGAACTGACCCGGCGCTGTCTCGTTCTGGACGGCTGACGCAATTGCCGGGCTGCCGTTTTCACGAACACATGGCTGTTGATGCGCTTGCGCTGACCCTTGTCGAAGCGTGCATGCAGCCGGTTGCAACGGGCCCCTTCGACTTCGAAGACCTTGAGCACCTTTGAGTCCAGTACCGAGCAGTTCTTGGCGCGAAGGCGCCGGGAGCGCCGCTCGATGCGCTTGAGGCAGCCAATCCAGATCGATCTGTGCTTGAACTCATGCCAGCGCAGATACTTCTGGAAGGCGGCAAACCTGGCCCGCGATCGCTTGTCCAGGCGATTGCCGCCGGAGAGTTTGGGCAGGCGCACGGTAAAGGTAGAGGGAATGCTGAACCCCTTCAACCGGCAGCTCTTGCCCTGCTGGTAGCTTCCCTTGAGATCCAGATCCTGGGAAATCGTCGCGTATGCGCCATAGTGATCGGGAGAATTCATGCGCTGGTGAATTTGCGCGATCGAAGAGCCGGTCACCGCGTAATAGGCGATCTTGGTTCTGTACTTCTGCGCCGTTGCCGCAGTCGAACCGAGGGCAGTCCCGGCAATCATCAGCAAAACCAAGAAGAGGCGCGGCATTTTTGGCGTTCCCGCTCATGAAGTGAAGCGGAAAACTAGCAACAGGCTTCCGTAAGGGCAACTGCCTTATAAGCGAAGTGCTCTACGCCGCCCGAGATCTCAGGCGCATGCGGATAGGCCCCTCGGCCCGGCCGTTGATCAACTGCAGCAGGTGTTCGTTGCCGGAACTGTCCACATCGGCGACCGGCCCCTGCCAGACCAGCTCTCCCTCGTGCAGCATGAAGAGATAATCATAGGTCTTCCGCACCGACGCCATGTCGCTCGTGATGGCGAGCACGGTGGCGCCGATCTCCTCCATGCTTCGGGTGATCAGCTTGTTGATCGTGTTCGTGGTGATCGGGTCGAGCCCCGCTGTCGGCTCGTCCAGCAGCAGCAATGTCGGCGCCCCGGCCAGCGCCCGCGCGATCCCGACGCGCTTCTGCATGCCGCCGGAGAGCTCGGAGGGAAGAAGGTCCGCGGTGGATGGCGGCAGATCCACCTTGCCAAGCTTGTCCATCGCAATTTCGCGGGCATTCTTGCGGTCCATGCCCAATGCCTGAATCAGGCGGAAGCTGATGTTCTCCCAGACCTTCAGACTGTCCAGAAGGCCGCCCTGCTGGAACAGCATACCCACATCGAGCATGAACCTGGTGTGCCCGGATGAACCGGCGGGCGGCACTGGCGCGCCGTTAACTTCGATCGAGCCAGTGTCTGGCGTGTGGATGCCAGCTATGCACTTGAGCAGCACCGTCTTGCCTGATGCGGCCGGCCCTATGATCACCGATTTTTTCCCGGCGGGGATGTCAGCCGTGATGTCCGTCAGGACGGCCTTGTCCCCGAAGGATTTCGATACTCCCGATATCCGGACTTTTGGCTCCACGTCGACCGGCTCCGTTCGTCTGCCTGGTGCATATCCCTACTTCACATCCGGCGCTTCGCCAAGTTAGAGGGTAAACCGGCCCAACAGAAGGTTGAGGATCTTTCGCGTGATAAAGAGTTTTGCCGGCTGGTTCGAAACAACGGTCGTGGACCTCGGCCGCCAGGTCCGCTGGTCGTTCCTGCCGCCGCTCATGGTCTATTTCGCCGCGGGTCTGTCCGGGGCGACGGCGATTGTCGGCACGTTCTTCGTCAAGGAATTCCTCGGGCTGTCAGCTGCATTCCTTGCCGGTCTCGCATTCTGGGCCGGCCTGCCCTGGGCGCTGAAAATGCCGCTCGGCCATCTGGTGGATCTGATCTGGCGCTGGAAATCCCTGATCATCTACCTCGGCGCCGGCCTCATCGCCGCCAGCATCGGCATCATGTACGCCCTGGTGCAGATGCCGGAGATGATGCGCGAAATCATGCCGGCGGATGCCTGGTACGTGGTCAGCGCCCTTCTAGCGCCTATGGGCTACGTCCTGCAGGATGCCGTAGCCGACGCCTTGTCGGTCGAGGCGGTTCCGAAGGTCGACGAGAATGGCCAGCCGATCTCGGAAGCCGAAACCAAGGCCCTGCACACCACCATGCAGACCCTCGGCCGCTTCGCCCTGATCAGCGGGCTGGTCGTCGTGGCCGCCATGAACAT
>JBCCEL010000174.1:0-12145 GCA_039030315.1 Pseudomonadota bacterium | reverse complement strand
ATGCAAGACGGCAGGCACCAACGCGCCGGAGCGCCAGCAGGTGCCGCAGGTGGATCCCACCACCTATGTCTACAATGACCGGACATATTCCGTCGTGCACCGCCCGGTGGCCGGCAAGACATTCGAGGTCGAGGTGGCCGGACTGGCGCAGGTCCTCACGCCGGCACCGGCCGACGGCCAGCTTGCCGTCAACGTTGCCGCCCAGTTCCTGGCCCATCGCGGCCTTTGCGGCGGGTTCACCGTGCCGGCCATGATCCAGGGCACCCAGAACTTCGATCCCAAGCACGAATACTGGAAGCAAACCTTCCGCTGCCCCTAGGAGGTTCGATTGAAGCGTATCGAGTTGATGCGGCATGACCGCCCGGACCGGGCCTGCGAAGTGGTCGAGGTTGCAGCACCCGGCGAGCCGGGAGAGAATGACGTTGTCGCATCCATCAGGTGCGCGGCGATCAATCCGGCGGACCTGCTGATCTTCGAGGGCCGCTATCCGGGCCCCGAGGCGCTGCCGGCGCCAGTTGGCATTGAAGGCGCGGGCGTTGTGGAAGTGGTCGGTGCCGGTGTGACCGGCCTTGTGCCGGGTGATCACGTGATCAGCCTTGGGCGGGCGAACTGGGCCCAGCAGGTTGCGGGCGATGCGGCGACTTTCATCAAGATCCCGAAGGCGCTCGACTTCCGCCTCGCCGCACAGCTCAAGGCCAATCCCCCATCGGCAAAGCTGATGCTGTCGGACTATGAGGACCTTGAACCGGGCGACTGGGTCATTCAGAACGCCGCCAATTCCGCCGTCGGACGCCACCTGATCCGCATGGCCGCCGGCCGGGGTATCAAGACCATCAATGTGGTGAGGCGCGCCGCTCTCATCCCGGAGCTGGAGGCTCTGGGTGCAGATGTCGTGGTCGTTGACGGCGGTGATCTCGCGACCGAAGTGCGGGCGCGGGCAGGGCAGGACGCCAATGTCAGGCTCGGCATCGATGCGATCGGCGGTCAGGCCACGTCCCGCATCGCCGATTGCCTGTCGGTCGGAGGGACGGTCGTGAACTACGGCTTCCTCTCCGGTGAGCCTTGCCAGATGACGCCGACCCATCTCGTTGTGAAGGGGTTGTCCCTGACAGGGTTCTGGCTGGTAGGCTTCATGCGCTCAAATCAGCGCCCGGCGATCCAGGCGCTGTATGAGGAAATGTCCAGACTGTTCATGGACGGCACCTTGGTCGCCCCGGTCGAAGCGGAATACGGGATCGACGACATCGAAGCGGCCCTGGCCCATGCCCACCGCGAGTCGCGAGATGGAAAAATCCTTATCCTGCCGAACGGCCCTCTGGACTGAGCCTGGAGCGAGTTCGCAGTTGGCTGCTTTGTCCCATCCTTGAGAAACAGATCCGCTCAAGCATAAGCCATATCCGAAAATCGAAATGACAGCATCCGGACCGGGACGGTATACATACCTGTTCTGGTCTGTTCTCCAAGAGTTGCTGTGCCCAAAGGAATTTTCATATGCTATCGCCGGGCTGATACCCAGTATCCGGCGTTGCTTTTGCGGGATCGCCTGGCGACCGCGTTTCCCGATGCAGAAGTCTTCATTGATGTGGACTATGTTCGTCACGGCGCTGACTTCCGCGCAACGATTTCCGAGGCCCTGGACCAGTGTGACGCTTCCGTCATCTGTATCGGCAAAAGATGGCTCGATATCAAAGACAGCAAGGGGAACCGGCGCCTGGATCTCCCGAACGACTTTGTAAGGCTCGAGATCGAACAGGCTCTCAGTAGAAAGATACCAATTTTTCCGGTCCTGTTCGATGACGCGGTTATGCCGTCGGAAACCGAGCTCCCCGAGCCAATTCGAGAGCTTGCGTTCCGCCTCGCCGCGAACGTCCGGCACTCCAATTTTTCAAAGGATGTTGGCCTGCTCGTCGACGAACTCGTAAGGTTGCCTGTTGGCCCTCCAATCCGGGAAGAGGCCATTGAGGAGGCAGATGACGACGCCGGCGCAGGGTCGGTTGGAGACGTTGACAAGGAGCCGCTTGCAGGCGCCGAGGCGGATACCGGTGAAAGCCGGATCGGCGAAACCGGGCCGGAGGGCGAAACCAAGACGGAACCGCAGCCAGATGAAGGTATAGATGTCCGCTCTGGTCTTGATGTTGAGCAGATGCGCGACACGGCGCTACTCAAGCAAGAACAGCCCGCAGCATACGGAAAGTACCTGGCCTATGCGGCAGTTTTCGCTGTTGCGGCGCTGCTTGCCTTTTTTGCTTACTCGTACGTTCAGGAGCAGCGCTCGTGGAGCAGTGCGACCCACACCGATACGGTAACTGACTACCAGTGGTTCATCAGTGAACATCCCCGCAGCAGCTTGATCGAGGAAGCACGGAAACGAATTGTGGACCTCAAAGCAGCAGATGCGAGGGCCTGGGCGAAGGCGCTCGAGATCGATACCATTGAGGCGTATGAGGAATACTTGAGGTCACATGGCGGTGGGGAGCAAGTTGCAGCCGCCAAGGCGAGAATCTCCCACTTGGAGGAGCACAACGCGGTTTGGGAAAAGGCACTCAGAACCAACACCATCGCCGGGTACCAGGTCTACCTGGGCACCTATCCCGACGGCCCCAAGGCGGCAGAAGCCAAAGAGAAGATTGTGGTCCTGCAGGCTGAAGCGGCGTGGATAGACGCCCGGGACAAAGATATCTTATCCGCTTACGAAGCATTTCTCAGGGACTATCCGGAAAGCGAATTTGCTTCCGCGGCGAGCAAGCGCATCTCCAGGCTCAATGTTCACATTACCACCTGCAAGATTCCCCGGCTGGAGAACAATATCTCCTTGACGTTCGAGGTGTTCCCCAAAGAACTGGCCCAAATCGCAGATTGTGTCCGCAAGGCGCAAATCAAGAGCTATGGATCCGCCGGGCATTGGGCAACAGCGAAATGGAAGCGGTTTAAAGCTCTCAACAAGCACCCTTATCCATCGGCCGCTCATGAAGGCCGCTACGTCAGCAACTTCGTCAATAAGAAAGGTCAGAAAGACTATAAAAGTTACGAAGCTGCCAAAAAGATGGCCGCGCACAGCACGATAGCCAAACCAAGTTTCACCATTGGGATGGATGGATCGGCTGTTCTGGGTCCGCTCTTCATTATGGAAAAGATGCGAGGTGGATTCAATCAGCAAACTGCGGACTGGCGCTACGCGATGGTGATGCCGGGTGGGAAGCTGTTCGGCCTTACTAAGGGCAAGAACTCCGCAGGACTGAAATTCTGCCACGACTGCCATGCGGGCGCGGAGAAAAATGATCACATGTTTTTCATGCCCACACAGGTCAGAAAGTAGCAGAGACAAAACGGGGCCATCCTCCTGAGTTCAGATGCCTCTACATCCCGGCGGCGTCCGCCTCCTCCGGGGTGAAGTCGATGTGGATGTGGTTGCCGTCCGGATCATGGATGTTGATCTGCAGGATGCCGAACCCCGGCACCCGGCTGGCGCGGTAGTCGATGCCCTTCGCCTCAAGATGGGTCACGAACTCGGTCAGCCCCGTGGCTGTCATCGCGAAGTGTTCCAGCGTGGGCTCTGTTCCTGCAGGCTGGACATCGACTCCAACCAGGTGCACCGCCGGATGACCGTCCGCATACATCCAGGCCCCCGGAAATGAAAAGGGGGGCCGGGCGCCGCTGCGCATCCCCAGCACATCCGTATACCACTCAACCATCGTATCCAGGTTGGCGGTACGGACATTCACGTGGTCGAGCTTGCGGACTTCCATTTGCCTCTCCTCAGCACCATCAGACCGGCGCAGCGTAGACCGTTCCCGCCCCCCTGAAAACCGCGCCATTGCACATGCTGGAAATCAGGCCCAATCCGCCCTATATTATGGCAAAACCGTGACAATTCCTGCTCGCGTGCCGCAATTCGCCGGGGTTAGGAACTCTGCCACAATTTACCCCAGATCGGTCCCTAACGGCTCGCGGAGGAACAATAGCAGTAATGGGGAAACGAATGGCCACGATCGCCCTTGTGGATGATGACCGGCATATCCTGACATCAGTATCCATCGCCTTGGAAGCGGAAGGCTATGGACTGCAAACCTATTCCGATGGCGCATCCGCGCTCCAGGGATTGTCCGACAATCCGCCTGACATGGCCATCTTCGACATCAAGATGCCCCGCATGGACGGCATGGAACTTCTGCGCCGCGTGCGCCAGAGTTCTGACATGCCGGTCATCTTCCTGACCTCCAAGGATGACGAGATCGACGAACTGTTCGGCCTGAAGATGGGCGCCGATGATTTCATCCGGAAACCATTTTCGCAGCGCCTCCTCGTTGAACGCGTGAAGGCCGTGTTGCGCCGTTCCGCGCCCAAGGATGCGACCGCAGCGGAGCCCCCGAGTTCGCGGGCCATCGAGCGGGGCAAGCTGACGATGGATCCGGACCGTCATTTGTGCACGTGGGGCAGCAGGCCGGTCACCCTGACCGTGACGGAGTTTCTCATCCTGCAATCCCTGGCCCAGCGGCCCGGGATCGTGAAGAGCCGTGATGCGCTCATGGACGCGGCCTATGATGACCAGGTCTATGTGGACGACCGCACCATTGACAGCCACATCAAGCGGCTGCGGAAGAAGTTTAAGGCCGTTGACGACAGTTTCGATGGCATCGAGACGCTGTATGGCGTCGGATACCGCTTTAAGGAATCGTAGCATCTTGGATCAGGCCCGGCCGGCTCTCCAAACTTCCAGGACTGACCGGGCTGGTCCACCACAGGGGCATGCCCGGGGCGGATATGGCTGCAGACGCTGAACATGACAGCAGGTATGCGCGCGGCGATCTGAAGAAGCTCAGCGCCAGCGTGGGCGATGCCTCGACCAAAGCCGCATCGCGTTTCAGCAATATCGTCAGCCGTTTTGCCCCCGGAAGCCTCACTGCCCGGATCGTCATCATCAACGTAATCGGGCTGATCGTTCTTGCGTCCGGCATTCTCTATCTCAACCAGTTCAGGCAGGGCCTGATCGATGCACGGGTCGAGGCCATGATGAGCCAGGCCCAGATCATCGCCGGGGCGCTGGCATCGTCCGCCACCATCAATACCGACCGCGTCGTGATCGATCACGAGCGCCTGCTGAAGATGCACGAGGAAGACGACTTCCCGACGGCCGAGGATGACTTCCGCGAGCTCGACTTCCCGATCAATCCCGAACAGGCCGGCCCCGTGCTGAGGAAGCTTGTCTCGAGGACCAAGACGATTGCCCGCCTGTTCGACCAGGAAGGCATCCTCCTGGCAAATTCAAACTTTCTCTACGCCTCGGGCGCCGTCCTGAAGTTCGAGCTGCCCCCCATTGAGGAGAACACCGAGCTTTTCTTCATCGGCTGGTGGCGTGCGCTGACGGACTGGCTCACTGCCAACGACTATCCCGTCCAGAAGGAATATGGCGCGGAGAACGGCAAGGAGTTCCCGGAAGTCAACGCGGCGCTCAACGGGGCGGCCGTCAGTGTCGTGCGGGTGAACGACAAACGCGAAATCCTGATTTCGGTGGCGGTGCCGGTCCAGCGCTTCCGGGCGGTTCAGGGCGCGCTCGTCCTGACAACCCGGGACGGTGAAATCGACGAGACCCTGTCGAGCGAGCGTTGGCATATCATCAAGATGTTCCTTGTGGCCGCGCTCGTGGCAATCCTGTTGTCTCTGGTTCTGGCCGCCACGATTGCCGAGCCGATGCGGCGGCTCGCCCGGTCCGCCGAGCAGGTGCGCAAGGGCATCAACCGGCGCATCCAGATCCCGGATTTCAGCACCCGGCGCGACGAGATCGGCAATCTCTCCGGTGCGCTCCGCGATATGACCAATGCGCTCTATAACCGGATCGAGGCGATCGAGGGCTTCGCGGCAGATGTTGCGCACGAGCTCAAGAACCCCCTGACTTCCATGCGCAGCGCGGTCGAAACACTGCACTATGCCAAAGACGATGCACAGCGGGAACGCCTGGTTGAGATTGTAAAGGATGACGTCAAGCGCCTCGACAGGCTGATTTCAGACATTTCCGATGCCTCCCGACTCGACGCCGAACTGGCGCGCACCGAGGCTGAGCCGGTGGATGTGCTGGACCTGCTTCAGACCTTCACGCAACTCGCCAATGAACGCCAATCAGATGATGGCGCCGGTGTCGTTCTCAAGGTCGAGCCCGTGACCGAAAGCGCAAGATCTTCCATCCGTCCGGAGAGCGCCTTTACGGTGATGGGCCATGACAGCCGGCTCGGACAGGTCGTGCGGAACCTGCTGGACAACGCCCGCTCCTTTTCTCCCGCAGGCAGCGAGGTCACGCTCACCCTGCGGCGGGTCGCCGGTCAGGTCGAGTTCCGGGTTGAGGATGAGGGCCCGGGCATTTCCGAAGATAATCTGGAGCGTATCTTCAACCGCTTCTACACGGACCGTCCCGAAACAGCGTTCGGAGAGAATTCCGGCCTGGGCCTGTCGATCTCTAAGCAGATTGTCGATGCCCATCGTGGACGCATATGGGCCGAAAACAAATACAGGCTCGATGAGGTCAGCGGAGATCAGACAATCACTGGCGCTCGTTTCACGGTCCGCCTCCCTCTGCCCGAAATTGCAAAGCGGAAAAGCCAGAGAAAGGCGGACTGACGGGTCCGCATGTCCGACGAAACCAACAGACACGGGACATGCGTGGACATCGGGGGCACCGGTGTGCTGTTGACCGGGCGTTCCGGCAGCGGGAAGTCTGACCTTGCCCTTCGCCTGATCGAACGCCCCTTCCGCTCCTGTGGTCAAATCCGTCTCGTGGCCGATGACCAGGTGCTTATCGCCCGGTCCGGTGATGCCTTGCGCGCATCGGCACCAGCGCAATTGCAGGGCAGGCTGGAAGTGCGCGGCGTCGGCATCATGGAGATCGAGACGATCGCCGGCACCGACCTGAAACTCATCGTGGACCTCGAAGCGGCCAGTGCTATCGAACGCCTGCCTGATCACGGCAATGCCCGGGTCCCGTTGCTGGGGCTTCAGCTCCCGGTCTTGAAGCTGAACCCGTTCGAACTGTCTGCGCCGGAAAAGCTGGTGCTCGCCGTGGCCGGCCTCCACGCGCTCTTTTCCACCTGACGCGGCCTGTAAGGGTTGCGAAAAGCCCTGCTTCGGATCAGTATGATCCCCCCGTCCGCGTGAGGAAGCGGCGTCATAGGGACAGACAAAGCCAGATGATCGGATTGGTGCTCGTCACCCACGGCCAGCTCGCCGCCGAATTCCGGGCCGCCCTTGAACATGTGGTCGGTCATCAGGAGAATTTGGAAACCATTTCCATCGGCCCTGACGACGACATGGAGCAGCGCCGCTCGGATATTCTTGATGCGGTCGCCAAGGCGGATGACGGCTCCGGCGTGATCCTTCTCACCGATATGTTCGGTGGGACCCCATCCAATCTGGCCATTTCCATCATGGACCAGGCCAACGTGGAAGTGCTTGCAGGTATCAACCTGCCTATGCTGATAAAGCTTGCCAGCGCGCGCAACAGCAAATCGCTCAGCGAGGCGGTTGATGATGCCCAGACGGCGGGGCGGAAGTACATCAATATCGCAAGCCGGATTCTGTCCGGCGAAGGGGAGTGACCTGAGCGGTATGCCTTCCAGAAAACTGATGATCTGCAACTCCAGGGGCCTCCATGCCCGGGCATCGGCCAAGTTCGTCAAGTGTGCCGAAGGGTTCGACTCCGAAATCACGGTCACCCGGGACGGGATGTCGGTTCCCGGCACTTCGATCATGGGACTGATGATGCTTGCGGCCGCCAAGGGATGTGACGTTCTCGTCGACGCCGATGGTGCCGATGCCGAGCAGGCGCTTGAGGCCCTGTCCGAGCTCGTCGAGAGCCGCTTTGGTGAGGCCGAGTAAACAGTCATATAAAGAATAGTTTATATCCACTTGAAAAACCTCGTGGGCCCTGATAACAGGGCGCCAAATCCAACCATGGCGCAAAATGCGCCCAATCATCCTCAGGACCAAAACCATGACTGACGCCCAGGACTACATTGTCGCGGACATCGAGCTTGCCGATTTCGGCCGGATGGAAATCACCATGGCAGAGCATGAAATGCCCGGCCTGATGGCCGTGCGCGGCGAATACGAAGGTGCCAAGCCCCTGAAAGGCGCCCGCATCGCCGGCTCATTGCACATGACGATCCAGACGGCAGTGCTGATTGAAACGCTCGTGGCCCTCGGCGCCGAAGTCCGCTGGGCGTCCTGCAACATCTTCTCAACCCAGGACCATGCCGCCGCCGCGATCGCCAAGGCGGGCATTCCGGTGTTTGCCGTCAAGGGGGAAACCCTGGAAGAGTACTGGGACTATTGCGACCGCATTCTCGACTGGGGCAATGGCGAAAGCGCCAACATGATCCTGGACGATGGCGGCGATGCCACCATGCTCGTGCTGCTCGGGGCGAAGGCCGAAACCGACCCCTCCGTTCTCGACAATCCGGGTTCTGAGGAGGAAGAATACCTCTTCGCCCAGATCAAAAAGCGGCTGGAGAGCCATCCTGGCTGGTTCTCGAAGGTGCGCGCCAACATCCAGGGTGTATCGGAAGAAACCACCACCGGCGTCATGCGGCTGCATCAGCTGCAGGAACGCGGTGAGCTGCCGTTCCCGGCGATCGATGTGAACAACTCGGTCACCAAGTCCAAGTTCGACAACAAGTATGGCTGCCGCGAGTCGCTGGTCGACGCCATCCGCCGCGGCACCGATGTGATGATGGCCGGCAAGGTCGCGATTGTCTGCGGTTACGGGGATGTGGGCAAAGGTTCGGCCCAATCGCTGGCCGGTGCCGGCGCACGGGTGCTGGTCACGGAGATAGATCCGATCTGCGCACTCCAGGCGGCCATGGACGGCTTCGAGGTGGTCACCCTGGACGAGGCCGCACCCCGGGCCGACATCGTCGTTACCGCCACCGGCAACAAGGACATCGTTACCGTCGATCACATGCGCGATCTCAAGGACATGGCGATTGTCTGCAACATCGGGCACTTCGACAACGAGATCCAGGTGGCGGGCCTGAAGAACTTCAAGTGGAGCAACGTCAAGCCGCAGGTCGATCTCATCGAGTTCCCGGACGGCAAGCGCATGGTGCTTCTGTCGGAGGGCCGTCTGGTCAATCTCGGCAACGCCACCGGCCACCCGAGCTTCGTGATGTCCGCCTCGTTCTCGAACCAGACGCTCGCCCAGATCGAACTGTGGAACAAGGGCGATGACTACAAGAACGAGGTCTATGTGCTGCCAAAGCATCTGGACGAGAAGGTTGCCGCCCTGCATCTGGACAAGCTCGGTGCCAAGCTGACGCAGCTCTCAGAGGATCAGGCCTCCTATATCGGCGTGGAACAGACCGGACCCTTCAAGCCTGCGGAGTACCGCTACTGAACTGCCCATCGGGAGCGCCCGGAAGGGCGCTCCCCGGTGCGTGGCAGAATGGCGGATTGAACCGCTCGTGCCGGCCTCATCGGCGAGGCTGTTGCAGCGGGCGGCACCGCATCTGTAGAAATTTCCCTAAACTTTAACCAATCAACTTCAGCCATCCTTGAGGATTTCCGGGCACTCTCCGGCGCGTGAAATTTACGCAAGGTAAAGTCATGCGCAAAGCGTGGGAGCTCGGGCGTGCGCTCGGGCGCGACATTCGGGGGAATGTGGCGATCATCTTCGGGATGGTCGCGCTGCCGCTTCTGATTGCCACGGGCATGGCGATCGACTACGGCCAGGCGGTCCAGAACAACAGCGGTCTGCAGCATGTCGCAGACGCGGCCGCGCTGGCCGCTGCGTCCATGAAGCATGGGACCGACAAGGAACGCATCCAGCGCGGCAAGGATGTGGCTGTGGCGAACCTTGAAGCGCTTGGCATGGCCAACAGTGCCAATATCGACATCAGGATCCTGGACGACAAGATCGTTGCCGAAGCCAAGGGGGAGGTGAAAACCTCACTCCTTAAACTCATCGGCCACAAGGGCATCAAGATGGGAGCGATCGCCGAAGTTCCGCTTGCGGGCATCGGCAATGCGGAGGTCGTGCTGGTGCTTGACTATTCGGGGTCCATGAATTCACGCGGCAAGTACCAGGCGATGCGCAACGCCGCCATCGATCTCGTCAACACGCTGACGCAGGACGGCGACGTGACCGACCGGGTGAAGTTTGGTCTCGTGCCGTTCTCTCATCATGTCTATGCCACCCTGCCGGGCGAATACGTGGCCGGCGCCACCCCCGGCAGCAGCTGGACCAACTGCACGTTCGACAGAAAATACCCTTACAATGTGACCGACGCTGCCCCGGACCGCGGTGATCCGGATACGCTCTGGGGCATCTCCCGCGCCAACGGCTATAGCCGCCGGCAGGCCGGATACGGGCCCTGCGCGAACTATCCGCGCCGTGGTCTCAAGGTGCAGCCGCTGACCTATGACAGTGGTGCGGTGATCAGCCAGCTCCGCGCTATGCGCCCGTACAGCCTGACACACATTGCACTCGGCCTGGAATTCGGCTGGGCTTTGATCTCACCATCCGCGCCGTTCACCGAGGGCGTGGCCTATGGTGATGAGGAAACCAAGAAGTTCATCGTGCTGCTGACCGATGGTGCCCAGACCCAGCCGGCCTGGGGCGATGGCAACCGGCGCAGTGTGCCGAACGGCGAGGAGAACCTGGAGGAGATGTGCCGGAACATCAAGGCCAAGGAGGTGACGCTGATCACCATTGCCTTCGACCTCCGCGACAGCCGGACGGAATCCCGCCTGCGCAACTGCGCAAGCGAGCCGGCCTATTTCTTCGATGCCAACACCAACAGTGATCTGGCTTCGGCCTTCGAAACCATTGCCGGCGCATTGGTCGAAACCGTGTATCTGCAGAAATAGCCCGCGGATCCTGATCTATTGGTCAGGCAGCCGGCCAGGCGTAACCAGGGCTACCGGATCACCAACCGTCCCTCGGCTTTGGGGCTGATCTCGCCCTGGGTCTCCACGTGTTTCGTGACAATGTTGGACACCAGTTCCCCGTCGGTTTCGCCGAGGATGACCGTGTCCTCCTTCATCACCTCATAGCCCCTGCGCCCGCTGGCGATGAGGCCGTTGGTGGAGACCCTGTATTTTGCCGCTGGGTCCAGCGCCGTTCCGCCCATGCTGGCTGACACGATCCTTTCGCCCGGCAGTTTGCTGCTGTCAGCCTCCACCGTCAGTCCTGAGACATGCTGGAAGCGGCTGTCGGCACGGCCCGAGTGGAGCAGGCCGTTCTTTTCCGTCATTTCTCATATGCCGCAGATCAGCGCGACCGCGATCGGCATAGTCCTGCTATCCGCGGATGAGGGCAAGTCGCCCGACAAAAAGCAAAGCACGGCCGCCAGGACAATTGGCGTCAAGCGCAGGCGGTTCATCACGTGCTTCTGTCTGGCCAATGGCGGCCCCGAGGGCAGTGTTTGTGCGGGCTTCCTGAGATCAGTTCGACTTCACCACCCGTTGTTCGATGGGGATAATCGGCCATTAACCACATTGGATTCGTGTTATAGGACTGACTTGAAGATTATTCAAAGGCGATATATAGAAATACTTCCATTAATATTTGAATTGTTGCAATTAAGATCTGAGAAACCACGATCTTTGTCTTTGATTTTGCCTTCCCAACTTAACTCCATATTAAATCCCGCCCTCTATGGTCACCACAGTTGCGGTCCCGGAGATCAAGAACAGGGGATCGGACTGGTGCTGAAAATAAGCTGTGTATGTAAGGAGTATACGACATGTTTGCACGCTTTCTGAAAGACGAATCTGGCGCGACCGCTATCGAATATGGCCTCATCGCCGCTGGAATCTCTGTCGCTATCGTAACGGTTGTTGGTGCTGTGGGTACGGACCTGAACACCACCTTCACCACCGTTCAGGGCGGCCTGTCCAACTAATACGGACAAGACGTCAAGCGGGCGCGCGGTCAACGCGGCGCTCGCGACTTCCAGAATATTGGGAGGCGGCAGCCGGCGGAATTTCCGCCGGCTGTTTTTTTTGTTTTTTCGGTTCCGTTTGCGCCGCCGGATTGATCATCCCGCGGCCTCGCCCGGCCGCCCAGTGGTGATGATTCCGGGGTGGTTGGCTGTGCGGTACGCCGGCTCCAGAGCGAGGTCCTGCGCCACCTGGCAGATCCTCTCTTCGGAATTTAATT
>JBCCEL010000173.1:0-12237 GCA_039030315.1 Pseudomonadota bacterium | reverse complement strand
CGGGACATTCTGGAGATCGCCTACGAGCGGCGCTACGACCAGTACGACATCAACATCGAGAAGCCCGATCTCCTGGTCCCGCGGGAACGCTGCTTCACCGTTCCGGAACGGATGAACACCAGGGGCGAGGTGCTGACGCCTCTTGAAACCGGCAGCCTCGACGAGACCCTTGCGGCACTGGATGCCGAAGGCGTCACCAGCATCGCCATCTGCCTTTTGCATTCCTATGCCAACCCCGCCCATGAGCAGGAGTTGGCAGCGCAGATCAAGGCGGCTCGTCCGGACACGTCCATCAGCCTCTCCTGTGAGGTCAGTCCGGAGATCCGCGAGTTCGACCGCCTCTGCACCACGGTCGCCAACGCCTATGTTAAGCCCCTGATGGAGCAATACCTGGTCGCGCTCTCGCGGCGTCTTGAGGCGGACGGCTTTTCCTGTCCGCTGTTCATCATGACATCGGGCGGCGGCATGACGACACTCGAGACGGCCATCAGGTTTCCCATCCGCCTGGTCGAGTCCGGCCCGAGCGGCGGTGCCATCCTGGCCTGCGAAGTAGCCCGCGCCTGCGGCTGCGATGAAGCCGTCTCGTTCGACATGGGCGGGACGACCGCCAAGATCTGCCTGATCGATAATGGCTCGCCGCAGACATCACGGCATTTCGAAATCGCCCGCGCCGCCAGGTTCATCAAGGGCAGCGGTCAGCCCGTCCGCATCCCGGTGATCGAAATGATCGAGATCGGCGCCGGCGGCGGATCGATCTCCAGCGTCGACAGGCTCGGGCGGATCGTGGTCGGGCCGCAAAGCGCGGGCGCGGAGCCCGGTCCGGCCTGCTATGGCAAGGGTGGGACGGATCCGACAGTGACGGACGCTGACGTCGCGCTAGGCTATATCGACCCTGACCTGTTTGCGGACGGGACACTGGGCATGGTGCCGGAAAAAGCCGGCGAGGCCATCACGAACACCGTCGCCGCACGACTTGAGCTTGAACCAGACGATGCCGCCTACGGCATCTCGCAGATCGTCGATGAGAACATGGCGAGCGCCGCCCGCGTGCATGCCGTTGAACACGGCAAGGACCTGACACGCCGGGCCATGATCGCGTTCGGCGGCAACGGTCCGCTGCACGCCACGAGGCTGGCGGACAAGATTGGCGTGGACACGATCATCGTGCCGCCCAATCCCGGCGTGGGCTCCGCGGTCGGATTCCTGAGTGCGCCCGTTTCCTATGAAATTGTCCGCAGCCTCTACATGCTCCTCGACGGCTTCGATGTTGATGCGGTCAACGAATTGTTTGAGCGGATGATCGCGGAAGCCAGCGCCATCGTCTCCACAGGCGCAGACGGACAGAAGCTGGGCGCAAGCCGCCGGGCGTTCATGCGCTACCGCGGACAGGGGCATGAAATCGAGGTTCCCCTGCCCAATCGGACGCTTACCGAGGCTGATCTGCCCGCGCTGAGAGAGGCTTACGATGAAGCCTACCGGGCGCAGTTCCACCGCTCGGTGGAGGGCATGGAGATCGAGATCATGAACTGGGCTGTGACGGTGGCCACGCCCGTGCCGGAACCGGCCGCGGCAGAAACCGTCTCCGGAAACGTCTCTCCCCGTCCGCTAAAATCCCGTGACGTCTATATTCGTACAGGTGCATCCCGACGGAGCATTCCCCTGTACATGCGCAGCGACCTCGCTCCCGGTTCCACGGTCAGCGGCCCGGCACTGGTGGGGGAGCCCCAGACAACCACCTTCGTCGATGCCGGCTACACGGCGTCGGTGGACAGCGCCGGCAATATCATTCTCACCCGCCAGCTGGAGGGCACGGACACATGACCGGCAAACTGCATTCTCCCATCGACCTCCAGGTCATGTGGAACCGGCTGCTGGCCGTCGTGGAGGAACAGGGTCAGGCGCTCATCCGCACCGCCTTCTCGCCCATTGTGCGCGAGTGCGGCGACATCTCTGCCGGCCTCTTTGATCTGGACGGACGCATGCTGGCCCAGGCGGTGACCGGCACGCCCGGCCACATCAACACCATGGCGGAATCCGTCGCCAAGATGCTGGTACACTTTCCCCTGGACCGCATGAAGCCAGGCGATGTCTATCTGACCAACGATCCCTGGATCGGATCGGGCCATCTCAACGATTTCCTCCTGGTCCAGCCCGCCTATCTGGATGGCCGGCTTGTGGGCCTTTCCTCCTGCACCTCCCATGTCATCGACCTTGGCGGGCGGGGCATGGGACCTGAAGGCTCCGACATCTATGATGAAGGCCTGTTCCTGCCGCCCGTCCGGCTCGCCGATGAAAGCGAGGTCAACCGGATGCTGGTGGAAATCATCAAGGCCAACTCGCGCGAGCCCGTTCAGAATGAAGGTGACCTCTACGCTCTGATGGCCTGCTGCCAGGTGGGCTGCACCCGGCTCGTGGAGATGATGCAGGAGTTCGGCGTCGACGATCTCAAGCAGCTTTCCGACTACATCATCGACACCTCTATCCAGGCAGCAGGTGATGCAATCGCGGAAGTGCCGAATGGTGCTTACGTTTATGACCTGAGGATTGACGGCTATGATTTCGAGATCGACCTGAAGGCGAGACTCACCGTTTCTGACCGGGAAATGCTGCTGGATCTCGCCGGCACTTCCCCCTGTTCGAAGCTCGGCATCAACGTGCCGTTGAACTACACCGCGGCCTACGCGGTGTTCGGGATCCGCTGCATCGTTGGCTCGGACATGCCGAACAATGCCGGCTCGCTCAGCCCGTTCAAGGTCACTGCTCCGGAAGGCTCAATCGTTAACGCGCCCTTTCCCGCCCCGGTTGCCATGCGGCACACCATCGGCCAGCTCATGCCGGACCTGGTGTTCGGCTGCCTCGCCCAGGCGCTGCCGGACAGGGTCCCGGCCGAGGGCGCATCGTGCATGTATGACCTGCCCATGCGCAATATGCCTGATACAACCGGAACCGCGAACACCAGCCATTTCGCGGTAGAACTCACCCACAACGGCGGCACCGGCGCGCGGCCCGCCAAGGATGGCCTCTCCGCCACTGCCTATCCCAGCGGGGTCTGGGGCAGCCAGGTGGAGATCACGGAAAGCATCGCGCCGTTGCTCGTTCACCGCCGCGAACTGCGGACCGATTCCGGAGGCGCCGGCGCCCTTCGCGGAGGGCTTGGCCAGACCCTGGAAATCGAGAACTGCGAAGGCGCCCCTACAGCCGTCTTTCTGTCACTGGAGCGGATGAAGTATGCAGCCCGCGGACGTGACGGCGGCGGCGATGGCGCACTTGGGCACATCTCCTTCACCGACGGGACGGTCCTGCCCGGCAAGGGCGAGTTCCAGTTACCCGCTGGCGAACGCATGATCATGCACACCCCCGGCGGCGGCGGCTTCGGAGATCCCGCAATGAGAGATCGCGCCATGGTGGCGCTGGATGTGAAAAGAGGTCTGGTAACGCCGGGTCAGGCCAGGGAGCTTTACGGTTACCCCTGAGGAGGCGGGCGCCGCATTCCGTGGCTTTGGGCGCGGATAACCATTTGCGTCTGAATACTCAATGGCCATTCTCCTGACATCCGAGTTCTCTGAAAAGCGCTTTAGCAGACCCTGAGAGCTTCACGGCCCGGCCAGCGAGCCGCCTCGGAATCCGCGTTTTTGCGAGGCCGGGCCTTGCCTGTTGCAGACGCCGATGGATATGATGAGATCCCCCGAAGGCCTGATCGAACTGTTTAGGGAGTATGGCCTATGAGCCCCAGGCCCCTTTGTTTCGTCGTTATGCCGTTCGGGCAGAAGCCGGATCCTGCCGGGGGACCCGACATCAACTTCGACCGCATCTATCACGATGCCATTGCTGCGGGCATCGAGGACGCCGGCATGGAGCCTGTCCGCGCCGACGAGGAACGGACCGGCGGCATCTCCCGCAAGGCCATGCTTGAACGGCTGATCCTTTCGGACTACGTCGTGGCGGATCTCACCACCGCGAATGCGAATGTGTTCTATCAACTCGGCGTGCGGCACACGGTCCGGCCCGCCGCCACATTGACCATCTTTGCCGAGCACCAGCCCATTCCGCTTGATCTGAATCACTCGCACTCAATGTCGTATGTGCTGGGAGAGAACAATGCCTTCGGCAAGAGCGAAGCAACAAGCTTGCGCGAAAGCGTCACCGCCGGGCTCACAGGCCTTCAGCAACGGACGAACGAGGACGTGGCGGTGGACAGCCCGCTGTTCACATTGCTGGGAATCAGCGAGCCCGGTGACATCGCCCGGCTCAAGACGGACGATTTCCGCGGCAAGGTGCAGCAGAATGAGCAGAACAAGCAGGACCTGACCAAAATTCGAACCAGGGGCAAGGACCGGAGCACGCGTGCAGAAGCGGCAGGCGAGATCGCGGCGTTGAGAGCCAAACGCTTCACACCACTGGACGCGGTCGAGACTGCAACCGCTGTCGATCTTATGCTGACCTACCGTGCCCTGGAGGACTGGGACGGCATGATCTCCGTTTTCGGCGAGATGCAGGACGCACTTCAGAGACAGATCCTGGTGCGGGAACAGCTTGGCTTTGCCTATAACCGCCGGGCGGGCAAGAACAAGGATCCGGCAGACCGCGCCGAGGCGTTGCGGATCCTCACCGAGGTGGAAGACCAGCAAGGCCCGAGTTCGGAGACATGCGGCCTGATCGGGCGCATTCACAAGGACAACTGGTCAGAGACGCTCGCATCGGGCGACGCAATCGTCGCCGCGGGCCATCTGAGGAAAGCCGTCGACGCTTACACCCGGGGCTACATGTCTGACCTTCGCGACGCCTATCCCGGCATCAACGCGGTAACCCTCCTCGACATCAAGGGTGACGAAGGTTCGCTGAAGACCAAGGCAAGCCTGCTACCGGTCGTGCGATTTGCCGTCGAACAGCGGCTGAAAGGATCAAAACCCGACTACTGGGACCACGCCACAATGCTCGAACTGGCGATCCTAGATAACGAACCTGAAGTCGCCGGCGAGCATCTCGCAGATGCCCTGGCGGTGGTCCGGGAGACGTGGGAGCCGGGAACCACGGCAAACAACCTGCGGATGATTCAGCGAGCCCGAAAGGAACGCGGCGCCGACGAACCCTGGCTGCTGTCCATAATCGAGGCACTGGACGCGAAGTCACTCTGAAGGCGGCCGGTTTCGCCTGGATGCTTCCGCGCCATGTTCCAGCGCAGCCTGGCCAAGTGGAGATCCGAATTCCGGCACGGGCTCGATCGTCTTACATTTTCTTCACTCTCGGAGGCAAAACAGAGAGTGAGTTTTTACGCATGGTCAATTTCAACACTCGAAATATTCCGCCAAACATAATTTGATTTTTTCTCTGACCGGACTCACACTAGGATTTACGCGGCAGAGCCCCGTGCTCCCCGCCAGATGCGGTCAAGCTCGTCACAGGGCGCCGAAATTCCGGGAAGAGAAACAAGACAAATGGCTACATCCGACACCAAGATCGTTCGCGCGGCAATCTATCCTGCCATCGGGATTGCCCGTATCGGCAACAGCAAGGAGCATGACGGCTATTTCATCGGCCCTGAGGTGCCGAACCAGCCTGCCCTTCCGCTTGGCAGTTACAAGGATTCATCCGGCGCCCTTTTGCGCCAGGTCGCCCGCTTCCGGGTCTTCGGCTACAATGCCAAAGGCGAGGTGGTCGATGAGCTGAACGCCTCCAACGCTGATATCAACTGGACCGTCGAGCTCGCAAACAAGAAGGCCTCCTGGTACCAGTTTCACCTGGCCCTCGACATCCCGGTCGCGCTGGAGCCGACCACGCCGCCGTCGGCGCGGCGCAATGCCATGGTTTCTGACCGCAGCAAGCTGGAGATCACGCCCGGATCGCGCACGATCGGCGGCGCCGGAACGCACGGTGAGGAATTTCACTTCACCGGCGGACACTTCTTCGACGAGCACGTCCCGCTCGGCGAGCTGCGCACCGATGATGAAGGCAATCTCCTCGTCTTCGGCGGCCACGGACTGTCCCAGTCGATCACCGGGGAACCGCCAGTCACCTTCGCCAATAACGAAGGCTGGCACGACGATACTTCCGACGGTCCGGTCGATGCCCAGGTAATCGTCGATGGAGAGGAAATCCCGGTCGAAGGCGCCTGGATCGTTGTGGCCCCGCCGAACTATGCGCCGGCCCTCAACACCGTGCGCACCATGTATGACCTTCTCTATGACCGCATGGTGGCCTGGGGACTGATGGAGGCCCCCAAGACGGTCTCCTTCGACAAGCACATCCGCCCCATCTTCGAGCGGCTTTCCGGCCTGCAATGGGTCAACCAGGGGTTTGCCTCCTGGTTCGGCGCGGGCACGCCGTTCGACGTAAACGAGCTGCTGCCGCGGCTGCGCGACAAGAGCAAGTCGAACCTTGAGTTCCGCCGGCGGATCCTTGAGCAGTTCCGCGATCCGGCACCGTCCAACCAGAATCTTGGCAAGTTCCTCTGGCCGCAGTTCTACGGCGACGGGCTCGATGGCATGACCGGGGCGACGCCGGATTCCAGCAAGAGGGTTCCGGACGGGTTGTCCTCGCTCTCCGCCCTCCAGCTCGGCTGGCTGCAGGACTGGGCCAAGGGCGATTTCGACGACACGCCCGAGCCGCCGCAGCCGACCTGCATTGAGGTGGTGGCGGTTCCCGATCGCCCGGCAACGCTGGACGAGGCCTCGCTTGAATTCTGTCTGGCGGACGCCTTTCATCCAGGTTGCGAGATGACATGGCCCGTGCGCATTTCCTTCCTCTACTCCGGCGCATTCCGTTTCAAGCGCCGCGAAGGCCCCGAGCCCGACTTCGGCCTTGTCCTGACCCCGGAAGAAGCGCTGTCGGCGGACGGTCCGATGAACGGCGCGGCGGCGGGCGACATCACCCGCTGGATGGCCGTGCCGTGGCAGACCGATACCGCAAGCTGCCTGTCCGGCTATCCCTTCTTCCGGACCTCGGCCAGCCTGCCGACCTTCTGGCCGGCCAGGGTGCCGAACGATGTGCTCAGCCTGAAGGACTACAACATCCTGATGGACGCATCGAAGTCCGACGAAGACCGCCTGAGTGCATTTGCCCAGCGCCTCGACTGGTTCCGGGTGTTCCCCGACACCGAGCCCCAGATCGTCGAGATGATCACCAAGTTTGATGTCCTGGGCGTGGTCGAGGAGCGGGACGGACCGACCGATCTGCCAGGCGTGCCCTCGCGGATCTGGGTGGAATCGGAAGTCGACGTGCCCGCCAGCATGGCCGCGGCGACCGCAGGGGTCACGTCCTTCCCGTCAGGCCGGAAACTCAGGACACCGGGCAAGTACGGCCGCTAATGGTGCGGTTCAAACAGAAGAATCCGCGAATTTCTGCCCTCCAGGTCATTCCCGCGCAGGCGGGAAGCCAGGAATTCATCGGCCAGTACAGTCGCTTGCCGCCCTGGACACCGCGGGTGTGACGATGACGGGGCTCGAATGTTGGATTCGAACCACCAACGTGCTGCCGTGATCCCTAAGCGCGCGGGTGCCGCCGTTCTCGGCGGCGGCCCGGCTGGCGCCGCAGCCGCGCTCGGACTCGCGCGGGCCGGGCACAGCGTCGTACTGCTGGAAAGGGCGGCAACGCCGGCCTGGAAGATCGGCGAGACCCTGCCTCCCGAAGCGCGTGTTCACCTGCAGTCTCTTGGATGCTGGGAGCAGTTCCGCAGCGCGGGTCATCTGCCCTGTCACGGCATTGTGTCGTGCTGGGGCTCGGATGAGCCGGCGGAGACGGACCACCTGATGAACCCCTACGGACACGGCTGGCAGCTGGACCGGGTGCGCTTTGAAGCCGATCTGCTGGAGGCGGCGCGGGAGGCGGGAGCCGAGGTCTTTCTCGGGGCGGACGCAAGCCCGCGACATCTCGGGCCGGACGGAGGATGGCGGCTTGAGACGCCGGACGGTCCGGTGCATGCGGACTGGCTGCTGGACTGCACCGGGCGCGAGGGTGCACTGGCCCGGAAGGGCCTCGGCGGCCGATTCCGCCGGTTGCAGGACCACGTTTCGGTGTTCTGCCTTCTTGAAGCCCGCGATGAGACCGACCGGGATGGGCGGACATACGTGGAGGCCTATCCGGACGGCTGGGCCTATTCGGCGCTGATGCCGACCGGCCGGCGCATAGTGGCATTTCTGACAGATCGGGATCTGATCGACTCGGAGGATAAACTTACGACCGCCCTTCTGCGGCGGCTGGAGACCGGACCTCGGATCAGTGGCCTTCTGAAACGGCATGGCTATGCGCCGGCCGGGGAGGCGCGACTGGTTCCGGCCGCGTCCGGCCGGTTCGCGCAGCTCTGCGGGCCTGACTGGATCCTCGTCGGCGATGCGGCCATGACATTCGATCCCCTGTCCGGGTGGGGATCTACAAAAGCCCTGGTTTCGGCTGCAGCCGCCGTGGACACGGTACTCGACGGAGCCAGCTATCAGTCTCAATCGGACGAACTGTGGGATCACTATCTCCGCAGCTGGCGGGACTACTACCTTGCCGAGCGCCGCTGGCCGTCCGAACCGTTCTGGAAGCGGCGGCACGAAACAATAGAGCTGCAGTAGCAAATCTAACTGCGCGTCAAGAAAAGCAGCACCTCGTTCAGGAAAATGAAGCGCGAATCAATGCCGGCAAGTTAAGTGAATCAGAACTTTGCGACCATTGCGTCAGCAGACGATGAATTTTAGCGACCGGAGGAGAAAATGACAAAATCACAGAATAAGTCCGAAACCACCCGCCGGGATTTTCTGGCAGGCGGTGCAGCGGGGGTCATGCTGGCAGGGATGCCGTTGCTGCCGAAGGTGGCCATCGCCCGGGACGGCCAGGCGGAAAAAGCTCCGGCCGGTGCGGAGATCGCACATGTGCGGATCTACCCGGCTATCGGCATCAGCCGGGTCGGCGGCAGTAAGAAATGGTTCTATGCGCCCGAGGTGCCCGGCCTGCCGGCCCGTCCTGACGGCGGCTTCAAGGATGGCGATGAGCACATCAAGAAGCAGGTCCAGCGCTATCGCGTTTACGCCTTCGATGCGGAGAACCGGGTGATCGGCGAAGTCACCGACGGCGATGCCAGGATCGAGTGGCACGTGCAGCTCGCCAACACCAAGGGCGCCTGGTACGGCTTCAACAATCCCCTCGACAACGGCGAGGAAGCGCCAGGCCTGCCTGGCCAGATGCGCAACCAGTACTTCGTCACGGACAAGGACCGCGAGGACAACCTCGTCATCGACGGCAAGAAGCTCTCGATCACCGGCCGCAAGACGAACTGGGAAGGCGGTGAGAAGGACTACGATTTCATCGGCAGCTTCTTCGGCAAGCATCCTGTCCATCTCGGCCAACTCAGGACCGACGAGGCCGGGCGCCTGCTCGTGGTGCCTCCGGACGGAAAGTCCGACTCGCCGGTTGGCGCCGGCATAACAAGCTTTGCCGACAATGACGGCTGGCATGACGACTGGTGCGACGGGCCGGTCACCGCAAGAGTCTCGCTTCCCGATGGGACGACCCTCGAGGCCGAACCGTCCTGGGCGGCCTGTGTCGGTCCGAACTTCGCGCCCGAGATCCCGCCCATCGCGACGCTCTATGATGTGATCGACAACCTCAACATCGAGCAGGGCTGGTCCGAAGCACCCTCGGTTCCACTGTCCTTCCGCAAGTACATCTACCCGACCTTCCGACGGGTGGCGCTGATGGAGTGGATCACCGCGGCCGCACAGCTCCGGCAGGGCTGGATGGATATCGGTGACTTCTCGGATCCCGATTATATCAAGAAGCTGGCGGACCCGAGCCCGGAAAACCGGGAGTTCCGCATGTCGGTCTTCCGCCAGTTCCGTGATCCGCGCAAGAAAGGGCCGGAGGCGTTCAAGGAAGAGCGGCTCAAGATCCCCTACATGCTGGGTGACGGCGTCAACTATGACGGCAGCCCGCTGCAGTGGTTCCAGTTTCCCGCGCAGCAATACCGCAACCTTGAGCTCTGGGCCTTCGGCGACTTCGTCGATGATCTTGACGATGCCTACGCGGAGGAGATCAAGACCTTTGACGATATTCCGCTGGAGCTGCAGCCGCACTGCCTGACGGAAGCGGCGCTGGAGCCGTGTTCCGGCGGCGCCTTTCATCCCGGCGTGGAGCTGACCTACTACCTGCGTCTCGCACCGATGTATGCGCGCGAGCACGATCCGAAAGCCGAACCCTTCCGCATAGCCCATGGCAACCGACAGAGCCTGGTCCAGACCATCGGCCGCCTGCTGACGCCGGAGAAGGCTTTCAACGGCGGCAATGGCCAGCCTCCGCCCATCGGGCCGCAAATGGCCGGCGATCTTACCCGCTGGATGGGCCTGCCCTGGCAGTGCGACGCCTTCAGCTGCCAACAGGTGCTGCTGCAGGAGAACTTCCCGACGGCGGTGTGGTGGCCGGCCCTGCTGCCCATCAACGTACTGCCGGAGGTCTATTATCAGCAGATGATGCGTGCCGACCTGTCGGAGACCGAGCGGGTCAAGTTCTTCAACAACCGGGTGCCCTGGTCACGCGGTGTTGCCGGCATCGGCTACCATGCGGATTCAAGCTATTGGGACGGGATCACCAACATGATCACCCTTTGGCAGCGCATGGGCTTTGTGGTGAAGCGGCCTGGTCCGACCGATCCGTCACGCCCACGCCAGATCCCCGATGAGGTCTTCGTCGAGGAAGGCCGAGGGAACATGGAGTTCGCGTTCGACTGGAAGCCCGGCGACGGCGTCCTGCCGAACCAGTGATATCAGACGTAGCGGTCATTGGCGGCGGCATCGCAGGTGCCGCCGCCTGTTTGCGTCTGGCGCAGGAGAACGTCCGGCCTCTCTGGATCTGCCGGGACCGGCCGGACGGCGACAAACCGGGCGAGAGCCTGTCGCCTGCGGCCCGGCCCCTGCTGCAGAGCCTCGGGTGTTCAGACCTGCTGGAGGAAGCGCGCCACCGCCCGGGGCACAGCCTGTTCTCAGCCTGGAGTTCGGAGCGCCTGACCGAGCGCAGCAGCATCGTGCATCTGGAGGGCGCCGGAACGGTCATCGACAGGCCGGGCTTCGAACAGCAGCTTTTTCAGCGTGTGCTCGAACACGGTGTTCATCTGGTCGAGGGGACGCTCGCCGAAGCGCGCCCGGATGGGGACGGGTGGGAGCTGACGGTGGACGATACTCTGCATCGTACCGGCTTCGTCATTGATGCAAGCGGCCGCGCGGCGGTGATGGCCCGCAACCAGGCCCAGCGCTTCCGGGCCGACCAGTTGTGCGCCCTTTACGCGTTCCTCAGCCAGGCGCCCGGCTCCCAAGTCGAGCCGACCCGGGCGACACTCATCGAAGCGGCGTCGGGCGGCTGGTGGTATGCCGCGCTTCTGGCAGATGGCCGCCTGACACTTAACTACTATACCGACAGCGACCTGCTGCCCGCGGGGGCGACGGCGGAACCGGACCTGTTCGCAAGACTCCTGGCGGAAACACAATACGTCAACCGCTGGGTCGAAGAGGCCGGGTTTCTCCTCGAGCAGAGCCCGGCGCTGGCCAGCGCTGCCACAACCTGGATTGCGCCTGCAGCCGGAGACAACTGGGCCGCGGCCGGGGACGCCGCGGCAGCATTCGATCCCCTCTCCTCCCACGGCATGACCACGGCCCTGTGGACCGGAATCGAAGCTGCAAACTGTTTCCTGGCCGAAGCCGGCCCCGGCCGGGCCCAGGCTTGCAGCGGCTATGCGGCCCGGATCGCAGACGGCATGCAGTCGTTCCTCACCACGCGCGCCGGGATTTACGGGCAGGTGTCCGAAAAGCACGCGGGGCGGCAGTTCTGGCGACGTCGAACTTCCTTACAACACCCCCAACTTTGAGTACCCCAAGCAGCTCAGACAGATCTTCGATCGTGGATGATCTGAAGTGAGTATGGTTCAGACTGTTTCTGCAGGCAGCGGATCCGTGCTATTCTGCGCTTCTACTAGTTTTTCCGCTTGGAAGATTGGATGTTTGTGGTGAACCACGATGAAGGTATTCTTCGGCCACGCAGGTAAAATCAAACCCATCGTCCAGCAGATCAGAAATAGATTCCCTAAATCGATTGACGTCTGGATTGACGAAGATGACTTGCTTGCTGGCGAAAAGTTGACTGAAGCACTATGCAAAGCGATTGATGACGCTGATTTTGTTGTCATTTTTATAAATGACGAAGAGGAAATGAGCGAATGGGTGCGAAAAGAGCTCAAAATTGCGCTGGAAAAGGAAAAAGAGTCCGGTAAAATAT
>JBCCEL010000172.1:0-12276 GCA_039030315.1 Pseudomonadota bacterium | reverse complement strand
CGCCCATCGCCCCGGCCGTCTCCAATGCCATCTTCGCTTCGACAGGCGAACGCTGGCGCCGACTGCCCTTCACCAGGAACGAGGGCGAAGGCACCTGAGCCTCCCCCGTTCCCTGCCAAGTGTCGTCCTCGGGCTTGACCCGAGGACCCAGGGCGGCACGCTGCCTTGTGTGCCGTCTTTTCTTATGCCGCTTCCCCACAAACCCGGTTCAGATACCGCATGAACTGCCAGAGGTTCTTCTCCAGCGGGTGATACATCCCCTGCGGTAAGAGTGGCGAAGCACTGCCCCGATAGAGCGCTTCGACAAGCTCCTTGTCCTCGTCGTTGGCGGTGTCCATGTAGGCCTTCTTCGCCGCCAGCCAGTCGTCGTACTCGGCCTCCGGCACCTCGGCCAGGATCTCCGGCGGAAACGCCAGGCCCCACATCGCGCGGAACTGCCCGATACCCTCCGGCTGGACCGAGATCCACCAGAGGAAGTCCGGCATCAGCGTGATCAGCTGGCAGGGAAAGATGGAGAAATCCACCATCATCCGGCGCCATTCACCCTCGAGCAGCTCATTGTCAGGATGAGCGGCGCCCGGGCCGGTGTCCTCAGGCTGGGCCGCGCGGTGGTAGCAATAGTGGTCGCTGCCCTCGCCGCAAATGTAGGTGGAGAGCGGCTTGTCGTGCTTGGCGAATGTTTTCAGGTGGGCGATGGGCACGTGGTAGCTCTCGATGAAGTTCTCCATCAGGTTCTTCCAGTTCGCCTCCCACACCATGGTCTCGCGCAAGACAGTGCGGTAGCGCGCCATGTCAAAACGCCCGACGACGTTTTGGGTCAGGGGCGCCAGCGTCTCGGCCAGAGGCCGGGGTGCCTGGTCAGCAAGGCTGACATAGACGAAACCCTCCCAGACCTCGCAATGGAGGCCACGCAAGCTGTGGTCCGCCGGATCGAACCCGTCCTTCATGTCCATGAACGGTGCCCTGACCAGACGGCCTCCAAGATCATAGGTCCAGGCGTGATAGCGGCAGGCAAACCGCTTCGCCCTGCCCTTCTCCTTCGGCACGAGGCATGCAAAGCGATGCGCGCAGGCGTTCACATGGGCCCGAACCTCGCCGCTTTCCTGGCGGACGACCAGCACCGGAACACCGGCCACATCGTGGACAAGATAGTCACCTGTTGCAGCGATCTCATCGCTCCGTCCGACACAGATCCACTCCCGCGAAAACACCCGCTCGCGTTCCAGCGACATGAACTCAAGGGAATGGTTTGCCGAAGGCGGGATCGGCCGGGCACTGTCAAAGGGGCGCGATATTTCCGCGTCGAGCTTGGCGAGAACCTGTGCGGCAGGCACATGCGCAAGCGGGGTGGATAATCCGTTCTGGCTCATGCCGCCAGACTATCCCCAAACCTGCCCAAAGCAAGGGTGCGGAGATCAAGGCAGGCCAAGCCCCTCCAGTGCCGACCTGACCTGCGCCTTCTGCTCTTCTGTCGCAGGCGAGGTCGGCTTGCGGGCAAGGCCCGCGGCGACCCCCTGGAGCGACTGGGCGTATTTCACCAGGGACGGCATGTTGTCGACGCCGACAGCATCCCAGACCGGCATCAGCCGTTCGTGCAGGTCGCGCGCAGTGTCCCAGTCCTTGTCCTTCACGGCGTTCCACAGCGCCACCGACGGTCCCGGTGCGGCGGTCAGTATGGCGGCGATCGCGCCCCGGGCGCCAAGCTGGTAGGACGGGTAAAGCAAGGCGTCGACAGCGCTGAAGATGAGGTTGTGCGGCTTGGCCCGGCGCATCAGATCGGCAAAGAGCTTCATGTCGCCGGCACTCTGCTTCACTCCGGCAACGCCTGGCACTTCATCCATGATCCGCAAGAGCAGGTCCGGCGATAGATAACACCAGGGCACCACGTTGTAGATCAGGATGGGCACGCCGCATTCGGCATGGATCGCCCGGAAGTGCTCCACCATGGCGTCGTCATCCGGGCGGAAGAGGTAATGCGGCGGCGTCACCTGAAGGGCAACCACGCCCCGGTCCTTGACGAGATGGCCGCGCGCCGCCACTTCCGACGTGGAGTTCGCGATGATCCCCGCCACCAACGGCACCCGGCCGTCGATGGCCTCAAGGGTTGCGCTGATGAGTTCCTGATACTCGCTCCGGTCAAGAACATGGCCCTCGCCCGTGCTGCCGCCGGCCGCAAGCCCGTGCACCCCGGCCTCCACAAGCCAGTCCACCTGCCCCTTGATCAGGGGAAAATCGATCTGACCATCTTCGCGAAAGGGTGTCGTGAACGGCGCCACGATGCCGTGCAGTTGATCAATCATGGGCGGCCTCCCGCTCGCTGAATGCTGAATTGGCTGACGGACCTTGCACCTACCTGACGTTCAGCACCGATGTTCTGGCGCCGCGGACCACAGCGTTGGTAACCGAACCGACCAGGATGCGTTGGAGCTTGGTCAGATGCTGGTTGGTGACGACAATCAGTCTTGAGCTGCTGCCGTGACGTATGATCTGCTCGGCCGGATTACCGACGGCAACCTTGGTGGTTTCCACCTTGATCTTCATGGCCTTCAGCGCGGCGGCAGCATTGGCCACATGCTCTTCGGCAAGACCGCGCTGATCCTTCGTGCGCGCCACCGAGAACAGGGTGATCGGTTCGCCGGCATGGGCTGCAAGCACGGCAGACTGCCTGACCGAATCCGTGGCAGCGGAGGTGCCGTCGGTGCAAATGAAGAAGCCGGACTTGCGGGCGGTTGGACGGGCGATCATCACGGAGCAGGGCGACAGCGCCATGATCTTCTGATCGACACCGGCATCGAAGAACGATGAGAGCTCTCCTCGCCAGCGTGATGGTTCGCCGAGAATGATGAGGTTGTAGGGGCCGAGTTCGTACTGATCGAGAATTCCCGACGCGGTATCTGGCGCAGTTTTGAGCTTGAGAACGACCGTGGCGCCGCTCTCGTGGACATACTCGATCTTGTTGTCGCCCAGCGGATCGTTCCAGGTGTCGGTGTGAGACGAGGTCATCGTCCAGCCCTTATCCGTGACACCCTCGTCATTCAGCACCTGGATGCTGCGCTTCAGATGTTTGACGCCAGGAAGATCCAGACCCCAGTCCAGCATGTTCTGGCGGGCAACCCGGACCTGAAGCCCACCTGAGCGCAGCCCCTGATCGATCGACCTCACATAGAGGATGATGATATCCACATCCGGTCCCTTTCCAAGGCGGGCGGCCATCCGCACCGTCTCATAGGATTCATCGGTTCCATCGATACAAGCCAGGATACGGAATCGGTTGCGGCGGGCCTCGCGCAGCGCTTCGAATTCCCGCCGTTCCTGGTCCAGGGCCCGCGGCGTCCGCTTTTTCTTCTGCTTTGCACGAATTGCCATCGGTCAGACCCTACTCGAGCAGCGGCCAGTAAAAATCGGCTGCAAGCAACAGGATGATCATTGAGACGATCGCCATCCGCCAGCCCACTTTCAGGAAGTCGGTCGTCTTGAGATACCCCGAAGCATAAACGATCGTACAGGCAGGCGTACCGACAACGGTGAGATACGCGAAAGCGGACGATACGGCCGTGATGAAGCCGAGGATGATCGGGCTTTCGCCGGCGACGCTCGCCACATTGAGTACAATGGGCCCGAGAACCGCAACCGCGGCGCCATTGGACATAGTGTTCGTCACGCCGGTGGTCAGTACCGAAATCGCCGCCCACAGGCCAAGGCCTTCGTCGGCTCCCAGCGGGGCCATGGCCGCAAGGAACGTCTCGGCCACCCACCTGGCCGCTCCGGTGTCCTTCATCTCGACCCCGAGCGAGATTGCGGCTGCGTAGAGAAGAACCACACCCCAGTTGACGCCGGAATTGAGATCTTCCCAACGGACGAGGCCGGCGATCAGGAATGCGGCCGCGCCAAGAATTGCAACCGTCCCCATACCGATATCCTGGGAGTAGAAAATCCACCCAAGGAGGACGAAGACGAATATCAGGATCGCGGCCCAGTCCACCGGCCGCAGAGGTCCCTGCATTTCGACCTGAAGCCTGAGCTTCGCCACAGCCCGGGTCAGGTGCTTGTATTCCGGCTTGAACGTCAGGAAGAGGATCGCCGTAACAACAGGCAACTGCAGCAGGAACATCGGGTATGCGTAGACCATCCACTTCACGTAATCGATCAGGAACTTGTAGGTCTCCGGATTGGTCGGATCGTAGAAGAACTCCTTCCAGTAACCGATCATGATGGCGTTGCGGGCGCCACCGGACGGCGTGCCGATACCGGCGACCGAGCAGCCGTAGGAGATTGAAAACAAGAGGCATGCCGCGAGCCCGCGCACCTTGTTCGAATTGTCCGATGTCAGCGTTATCAGCGTGATGCCGACAGGAAGCATCATGGCGGCGACCGTGTGTTCGCCGATAAACGATGCGAGCAGGCCGGACACTACCGAAATGCCGAAACAGATGTTGATGGTTTTCGTCCCGGTCATGCGCACGATGACCCAGGCGATGCGCTTGTCGAGCTGCTGTTTAACCACCGCCACCGCGAGCATCAGCGAGCCCATGATGAACAGGACCGAATCGGTCATCAGGGTCTTGGCGACCTTGGTGGAATCCAGTCCGAGCAGAAGCACCTGCCCGACAATGATGAGAAGAGCGACCGTCGGGAGCGGCACGGGCTCGGTGATGAAGAGGATCGTCGCCACAATCGACATGATCAGGACGATCTCGCCCTCTCGGGTGAGGCCGTCCGGCAGTGGCAGTGTCATCAATATCGCGCCAATCATCATGGCGATGAAAAACCAGCGTTTCTCCCAGAAATAGTAGAAGCTGACCTGCTGGCGCAGCGCAGCCAAATGCTGGTAACCGCGGCGCCGGACCTTGGACGTCCAATCGTGAGAGATGTCGCGGGCGCGAAGACTGTCAGTGACGATACTCAGGTTGCTCACGTTCCACCAGCTCCCTCACTTTGCGCGCATGACACGGGTCCGGCTGTCGTGATAGGTGTCGCACGCGGAGCGTCCGCTCAGCCCCGGACGCTCGAACCCAATCACACCGTTTCCGGCCACCGCCGCAACCTGCCCAATGGTCACGCCCATGCCCCAACTCGACACCGTCCTTGCCCGCATCGATCAAAACATGGAACAGAGCATCGAGCGCTGGCTCGAGCTCCTCCGGATTCCCAGCATCTCGACGGACTCAGCTTACGAAGCCGACTGCCTGAAGGCTGCAGAGGTTGTGAAAACCACGCTGGAAGACATCGGCTTCGAGGCGAGCGTGCGGCCGACCACCGGATTACCGATGGTTGTCGGCCACCATGTGCCGGAAAGCCTCCCTTCGGATGCTCCCCACGTGCTTTTCTATGGCCATTATGACGTCCAACCCGCTGATCCACTTGACATGTGGACGACACCTCCGTTCGAACCGAGGCGCGTCAGGGGAGAGGACGGCATCGAACGGGTATACGCCCGGGGTGCCGCAGACGACAAGGGCCAAATGATGACGTTCATCGAAGCCAGCCGCGCATGGATGGAAACGGCGGGTACCCTACCGGTCAAGGTCACCGTCCTGATCGAGGGAGAGGAAGAATCGGGCTCCCCCTCGTTGGACGCGTTCCTGGAAGAGAACGCGGGGGAGCTGAGCCGCGACGTCGCTCTCATCTGCGACACCAACATGTGGGATGCCGAGACGCCTGCCATCACTACGCGCCTGCGCGGGACCATGCACGACGAACTGACGCTGATCGGTCCTTCGCGCGATCTTCATTCCGGCCTCTATGGCGGAGCGGCGCTCAACCCTATCCGGGTCCTCGCCCGCATCGTCGCGTCCCTGCACGACGATGACGGCCGTGTGCTGATCCCGGGTTTCTATGACGGCGTGGAAGACGTCAGCGATCAGACGAAGGCGCAGTGGGATTCACTGAACTGCGCGCCGGAAGATTTTCTCGGAGATGTGGGCCTCGCCGTCCCGGCCGGCGAGAGTGGCTATTCCATGCTGGAACAGATCTGGTCCCGGCCCACTTGCGACGCCAACGGCATCGTCGCCGGCTACATTGATGAGGGCACGAAAACCGTGATCCCGTCCCGTGCTACCGTGAAGCTGTCCTTCCGGCTGGTGCCTGGACAGGACCCGTTCGCGATCCGTGAAAATCTGCGCGCCTACATCCGCGCTCAGCTTCCCGATGACTGCGACGTGGAATTTCATGGCGAGGACGGCGGCGCCGCACTGGTGGTTCCGGAGGACGAGCCTCATCTGAAGGTCGCGGCGGCGGCGCTGCGCGACGAGTTCGGGCGCGATCCGGTCTATATGGGCTGCGGCGGCTCCATTCCCATCGCCACCAGCTTCAAGGATGAGCTTGGCATGGACAGCCTTCTGATCGGCTTCGGGCTCAATGACGACTCGATCCACAGCCCGAACGAGAAATACGACATCGACAGCTTCGTCAAAGGTACCAGATCCTGGGCGCGCGTACTGGACGCCCTGGCACGCTAGGACCGCTGCATGGAGGTGATCGGCACAGGACTGCTCTTCCGCCAGATCGTCATCGGCTTTCTGGTGGTCTCCGCGACAGTGGTGATCCAGGCGGAGATGCTCAATTTGTTCTCGCGGCGGCTCGGCTGGCTGATGACACATATGCGCCGGCTGCCTGGAAGGTGGTCGGAAACGGGCGTCATCGTCATCACCATTCACGGGCTGCTCTTCGCGCTGATCCTGCAGGTTTCCCTATGGGCGGTGGTCCTGTTCGCCACCGGCGCGGTGAAGGGCGCGGAGGCATCGCTTTATTTCTCTCTGGTCTGTTTCACCACGCTCGGTTTCGGCGACATCACCCTGCCGGTGGAATGGCGCTTCCTCTCCGCCATCATCGGCGCCAACGGCTTTCTCATGTTCGGTTGGAGCACGGCCTACATGGTTGAACTGATCCGCCGGGTTCACTAGGCAGGCGCCGTGCGATGCAGATCTTCAACGCCTCCACAAGCTTCCAGGTGCCCGGCGGCGAGATTGCGCTGACCAGCGTCGAGCGCGCGGTTGCCAGCTTCCTGGAGTTCCACAACGCGCAGGCGGCCGGACCCGAGAACGGCGTGTTCACGTTCGAGATCCCCACGTTCGTTCTGTCCAGCCGGAACAAGCCGCTGCATCGGTTTCAGTCCGGACGCATTATAGTGCAGGAAAGCGCGCAAGGCGGCGCGGAGATCGCGTTCACCGCACGGCTCTCCAAGCCGAACATCTTCGGTTGCGTGGCTTCCGTGGTTCTCGGCCTGCTGCTTTCAATCGGCATGCTGCTCTCCGGAGAGACCTCGATCTGGTGGTCTCTGGGTGCGGCGGCCGCCGGTCTGCTCATCGCGTTCACCGCGAAGGACCAGTGCGTCACCCGGCTCCGCAACGCGTTGCTGGAAGCTGCCGCGCTCGCAAGAAAGGAGCCATAGGCGCTTGGCCGGGATGCTCGTCCCGTACAGATATCGGCGGCTCCTCCCGCTCGCTCTTGCGCTGCTCTCCGCGCCTCCGAGCACCGGAGCACAGGGCGCCGGCACGGTGACATTCGTGTGCCGCCCCGCCCTGCCGGTCTATTGCCGGAATGTTCACGTCGGTTGCTCCGGCAAGACAGGAATTCGAACGGCTGTCATCGAGATCAGCATTCGCGGTGACCGGGCACGCCTCGTTTTCGCGGGTGACCGGCCGCCTGCGCGCGGCAATGTCAGCGGATCGGGCTACATACTGATCAGGCTCGACGGCCAACGCGAATGGTTACGCATTGAAGCCGATGGCCGCTTCAGCCACCGCATCTACCCCGACGAACGTGCCGCCATGAGCTACGGTCAGTGCTCGAAATGAAGCCCCGTGATGCCACGTAGAGCCCGGCAGGCAGGACGTCGCTGAAACGGAGCCGCTGACCTGTGCGGCTTTGTGGTATGAAAAGCTGCGCGCATCGCGGTTCACGAGGGGTACCGGCATGGCCGTCTCTACCAGCGCAGACCAGCTGACGATCGACATTCGGCTCCACTTCGATTGCGCTGAAGTCACCGCGCTGAAGTCCGCATTCGAATTTGCCAATGAGGGGCGCTCTGATCTGCCCGGCGAAGTCCTGAATATGCCGGGAATGTCCGGCCAGCGTTACCGCAGCCTCATCAACCGGCTGGTGAAGACAACGCACGACGCGGCCTACCTCGAGGTCGGATCCTGGAAGGGCTCGACCGCCTGCGCCGCCATGACGGGTAATGCTGCCAGGGTCATGTGCATCGACAACTGGTCCCTGTTTGGGGGGCCGAGGGATGAATTTTTCGCCAATATCGAGCGCTGGCGCACTCCGGAGGTGCGGTTCGACTTCATTGAAACCGATTTCAGGGATGTCGACTATGCCGCCCACGGACAGTTCAACATCTACTTCTTCGATGGCCCGCATTCCCTGCTGGAGACCTACGAAGGCATTGTCGGCGCCCAGGACGCTCTCACGAAGGTTCATACCCTGATCATCGACGATTGGAACTGGCCCCAGGTGCGGCACGGCACCTATCGCGCCCTGGAAGACCTGGAGATCGAGATCCTGGCCCGTCTAGTGATCCACACGACAGCTGACGGCACGCACCCGCCCGTCGCCCGGGAGAAGAGCGACTGGCACAACGGCTACTTCATCGCCGTCTGCCGGAAAGCCGAGCCATGCGCCACTGGACCCTCGAGGCAAGCCCGAGAGTAACACAGCGGATGGGCTCAGGTTGGCCCCAACCTGCAGGCTCTAATGGACTTCCGTCTCGACCCGGCCAGGCAAGGCCACTTCGAGCAGTTCCAGGTCACTTGAGCATTCCAGGTAGCGGGTCTTCATGCCGGGCGGGATGACGAATGCGTCTCCGGCCCCAAGCGCCTGACTTTCCTGGCCTTCGCCTTCCAGAACCATCGCACCGGCCATGACGAAGGTGAAGTGAATATCCGTGGAGTGGCTTGTTGCCGCCGCCGCCCCGCCTCCGGAGAACCGCGCGACCTGTACTCCTGCCTCACCGCCGGTTCCCTCGCAGATCCCGGTATCGCGGGCCTCAAAGCCGGGAACTCTCCAGGGCCGCCACTCGGCTTCGGCAACCTTGTGGTGCACGAACCGCTGGCCGCTGAAGATCCGGTCGGGATTGAAGGTCCCGTTCGGGAGCTCCATCTCGTGATCGATGGTCGTCACATGTTCTGCCGGCACGCCGATTTCGATCACCTGCAGATCGTCCCCGGATTCCAGTACCCTGTGGCGGATCTCCGGCGGCTGGATCACGCAGTCGCCCGCGCCCAGGATGAAAGGCGGTCCCTGATCCTCGTAGACCAGCCGCACCCAGCCGTGAATGCAGAAGATCAGCTGAAAGCCGACCGTGTGATAGTGCACCATGTCCGGCACCGGCCCGCCTTCAGGGATGCGGATATGGGACGCGATGATGCTCCCGCCCAGCCGATCGGGAATGAGATCACGGTAGTGCATGCCGGCACGCCCGATCACCCACGGCGCCTCATCCTTGAGCCTGCGGACAACGAACCGGTGCCGCGTTTCCGGCATCACCATGGGCGGATCGGCTTCCACCAGCTGGATCCGCGTGCCGTTGGGCGCCGTCAGTTCGCTAGCGCCGCCGGCCAGCCTGCCCGGGTCCTCGCATCGCAGGCGCAGAGTGCCGGCGCCGCCGGTCGCGCCCCGTTCCAGCCGGATGCGGACGCCGTGCCCCGACAGAACGGCAACCGCCGGATCATCCGCCGGAAAGATCGTGTCCAGGCGAAACCCGAGCCGTTTGGAGTAGAAGGGCAGATCCTCCTTCAGATCCTCGGTCGGCAACAGGATTTCCGCGGCCACGATCGTGGCTGCAGCATCTTCGTCCCGCGCATCATCCATGTGAGAAACCTGTTTACCGAAATCACCTCTTCCCCCAACCTCTACACCGGCCTCAATCCAGGAAAACAGAAAAATGTCGAAGCAAACGCCAAGCCCGGCCCGTGATTTTGTCGGTTACCGCAATGACCCGCCCCATGCGGATTGGCCGGGCGGCGCCCGTATCGCCGTCAATTTCTGCATCAACTATGAGGAGGGCGCGGAAATGTGCATCCTCAACGGCGATGACCGTTCCGAGGTGCGCATCTCTGACGTTGCCGTGGACGCGAGGATCGGCGAACGCGATCTTAACATCGAGTCCAGTTACGAATACGGCGCGCGTGCTGGTTATTGGCGCCTGCTGAAGGCCTTCACCGACCGCGGACTGACAGGTACCGTCAATCTCGTCGGCGTGGCCGGCGAAGCCAACCCCTATGCGCTCGACGCCATGATCGAGGCCGGCTTCGACCTGCAGCTCCACGGCTGGCGCTGGATCGACTATCACGAGCTTTCCGAGGACGAAGAGCGCGAACACATTGCCCGGGGCGTCGAACAGGCCGTCCGCCTCACAGGAGAACATCCGCCCGGCTACTACGCGGGCCTGCCCAGCATCAACACGCGGCGGCTCGTGGTCGAGGAAGGCGGTTTCCTCTACGACTCCGACACCTATTCAGACGATCTGCCCTACTGGACCACCGACTACGGACGGCCGCACCTGCTGCTCCCCTATTCCCTTGATACAAACGACAGCCGCTTCGCGCGCCGCGAGGGCTATCAGACGGGCGATGAGTTCCTCACCTACATCCGTGACGCCTTCGACTGTCTCTACGAGGAAGGGGCAACGCAACCGAAGATGCTGACCATAGGCCTGCACGCCCGGCTCCTTGGCCGGCCCGGCCGGATCGGAGCCCTCCACCGCATGCTCGACCACATGCTGGCGCACGACAAGGTCTGGATCTGCAAACGCGGCGACATTGCCCGGCACTGGGCAGAAACACAGCCCTGTGCAACAGGCTAACCGTTGCCGCCGAAGGGGCCATTGATCAGCGCGGTTCCTTCAAGATCGACACCATCCGCCTTGCAGACATAGCCGTCGCGGCTGCTTTCGATGACACGCACTTTGCCAGTGGAACCGCCGTGCGTCCGGCTCAGGACCCGTATGGATTGACCGGGCTCGGCAGGGAGCAAGGGCCAGGTCACGTTGGCCGGGCCGAGCCTCACCAGCCCCCTGCCGACCGGATCGGCCGAGACCAGCCGCGGCCACAGCGCCGGCGCTGCTACGCGCTCAGGCAGAATGTCGTACGGCGCCAGGACATCGTTCGAGCCAACGGCAATCGAAGCTCCGCTGACCAGCTCTCCGCCGGAGACAACCCGCGCATAGACCCCGCAAAAATTGTGGCCGAAGGTCTCGTTCATGATGGCCGGCAGATCGAACGCGCGCTTGCCCGTCCCCGGTTCCGTCGACGTCATTGCACAGCGCTGCACCGGCCGCAGCACCTCAAGCACGACATCGCCGATGGTCAGTCTCCGTCCCGGCCAGGCGAACTCCTCCCAGGCAGGAAGGCCATCGAGATACAGGTTGCCCCCTGAACCGCTCCCGTTCAAGGGGCTGACCCGCCGCTTCTGCAATGACGGACACGCTCTCAAGATTGATGAGGGAAATGCTGGTATCGGTGAAATCCCAGTGTCCGCGTCCCGCCACCTGCTCCACCAGATAAGGCGCTCCATAGGGTCCGGGCTCGAAGTGCTGGCCGATGAAGGCGTTCGCTTCATCAAATCCGTCAGGCTCGCCGGCCCGGGCGGATGCGCTGCTGCCGTCCGGCGCCGTGATTCGAAGCAGGCCGCTGTCATCCAGGCTGGCCCCAAACGCCGCGAGTTCGGGAAACACGGTAAGCTGGAGAAATGTCCGCGCCTGGACCCAGCCACCAGAGACCGGTTTTTCCTCCCGCCGGCCGCTTGTGAAGGCGAAATGGCGGTCAAGGGGCAGGCCGCCGCCTGTCTCGACCGTAACCCGCTCCAGGCTTTCAGGCGTCCAGCCCTTGACCGGATGCCGGTGAATGTCGGCCAGATGCACCATCATTCCTCTCCCTTGGCGCCGCTGGCTCGGCCGAGGCGCGCCTCGCGGCGGATGGTGTAGATCCCCGATCCGACGACAAGCGCAATTCCCATCAGAGCCCAGCCATCCGGCAACTCGTCCCAGACCAGATAGCCGGAGATCATGGCCCACACCACAAGCAAATAGCGGAACGGCGCGACAACCGACAGTTCACCCGTCCGGACGCCGACGATCAGGAGGTGGATGCCGGCACTCAGGAAAGCTGCCGACAGACAGAGCACCGCCACACTGCCCGCGGTGATGGGGGCCCAGATCTCCGTTGCGGACCAGGCCCCGGCAAAGATCAGAACAGCGATGGAGGAGGCCAGCGTGATCATGATCGAGGGCACATCGGCGCTCACCGATTTGGTGATCAGATCCCGCCTTGCCTG
>JBCCEL010000171.1:0-12287 GCA_039030315.1 Pseudomonadota bacterium | reverse complement strand
TTTCTCGCGGACCACGGTCTCCATTTCGTTGAAGACCTGCTCGCCCCACCAGGTGATGGCCATGTGGAAGGAGTAGTCGCAATTGGCGCGGGTCGACTTGTTGTCCCACATCTGGATGGCTTCCAGCAGGGACTGGTCGGGGGAGGGCAGGGCGAAGTCCACCACCATCGTCGTTCCGCCAGACAGGGCGGCCCGGGTGCCGGACTCAAAATCGTCGGTGGAATAGGTACCCATGAAGGGCATTTCCAGATGGGTGTGCGGATCGATGCCGCCCGGCATGATGTAGCAGCCGGTCGCGTCAAGCTCCGTTCCGCCGGAAAGCCCGGAGCCGATCTCCGCGATCACGCCGTTCTCGATCTGGACATCGGCCTTGTAGGTCAGGTCGGCAGTGACGATGGTGCCGTTCTTGATGGTGGTGGTCATTGGAGTCCTCCCGCTTACGCCGGCGGCACCGGCGTGTCCTCGTTTATGCTCTTGAGAAGCTTGGTCCCGAGTATTCGCCAGGTGTCCTGGTCAGGCGTCTTGAAGATCAAGCCGCTTTTCGATGCGGTTGATGCGTCCGTCGACCCTGTCCAAACGATTGGACATAATCGCATATTGCTGTTCGAGAACGCCGAGACGCCCTTTGATTTCCCGCAAGTCGTCGCCGTGAGAATCCTGGGTGGCGCGGATGGCCCGCAGATGTTCAAGGATGAGGTTGTCAGTGGCCATAAGGTTCTTTCCAAACCGGATGCGCGCTGTGATTGTAACGCAAAATACCTCACCCCACAATCTCCGCGGTCTCGACCACTGCGTGGAACAGCACGTTGGCGCCGGCCGTGCTCCACTCCTTGGTGATGTCTTCGGCCTCGTTGTGGGATAGCCCGTCGACGCAAGGGCACATGACCATTGCGGTCGGGGCCACGCGGTTGATCCAGCAGGCATCATGGCCGGCACCGGAGATGATGTTCATGTGGGAATAGCCCAGCCGCTCGGCCGCTTCACGGATCGAGGTCACGCAGCCCTCATCGAAGGCGGGCGGATCGAACGCGCCAACGATCTCGCTCTCGAAAGATATCTCCAGCGCCTCACAGAGCTTGGGTGCTTCTTCCTGAAGCCGCGCCACCATACGCTCCAGCCTGTCCAGTTCATGGGAGCGGAAATCGATGGTGAACACCACCTGGCCGGGGATGATGTTGCGTGAGTTTGGGTAGACGTCGATATGGCCGATGGCGCCCACAGCGTTGGGCTGGTTGTCCATGGCGATCTCGTGGACCAGTTCTGTGATCTGGGCGAGCCCGCGCCCGGCATTCCTGCGCATCGGCATCGGCGTTGATCCGGTATGGCTCTCCTTGCCGGTCACGGTGCACTGGATCCAGCGCAGCCCCTGGCCGTGGGTGACGACCCCGATATCCTTGCCTTCGGCTTCCAGGATCGGCCCCTGTTCGATGTGCAGCTCGAAAAAGGCGTGCATCTTGCGGTCGCCGACCTTCTCGTCGCCCCTCCAGCCGATGCGGATCAGCTCTTCTCCGAATTTCTTCCCGTTGGCATCCTCGCGGTTATAGACCTCGTCCTGGTCAACCGTGCCAACGAAGACGCCGGAGGCCATCATGGGCGGCGCATAGCGGGCGCCTTCCTCGTTTGTCCAGTTGGTCACCACGATCGGGTGCCTGGTCTTGATGTCCAGATCGTTCATGGAGCGGATGATCTCCAGACCGGCCAGAACCCCGAGAACCCCGTCATAGCGCCCGCCGGTGGGCTGGGTGTCCAGATGGGAGCCGACATAGACGGGCAGGGCCTCCGGGTCCGTACCCTCGCGGCGCATGAACATGGTGCCCATTTCATCGACGCCCATGGTCAGTCCGGCGTCCTCGCACCACTTCTGGAAGAGGCTGCGGCCTTCGGCGTCCTCATCGGTCACCGTCTGCCGGTTGCTGCCGCCGGCGATGCCGGGGCCGATTTCGGCCATCTCGTGGATCGAGTCCCACAGACGGTCGCCGTTCAATCTGAGATTTTCGCCAGGAGCTGCCATCTCGTCCTCCCTTTTGTCTTGTTCCGGCCCTATGCGGGAGGCAGTCCGCAATTTTTTTGACCAATTGATAGAGGTAACAGGTTTCCCATCTCACTCTCAAGCCGCAACGTATGAGTTTCAAGAGCCAGACGCGGCGTGCTAACAAGAAAGGAACATGAAGCGTGGCCAGGGGCTCCACGCTTGATGAGATCGCCGATGTCGCCAAAATGTCAACGCCCAGCCGTGCCCGATCGCACCCAAGATGAGGATCACGAAAACCGGCGTCAGATGGCCGTAGGTGAGCACCATTGAGGCCGGCAGCCGGATAAAGGCAAACCGGCAAAGCAAGAACGTGCCTGCGGTGGCGAACACAGCCAGGTAGATCACCGCGATCCAGACGATCGCAGGCAGCTGAGCCCATTCGGTACTGACAAGATCCCTGGCGCCCACGAGAAAGATCCAGACGGCGCCGAAGGCTATGGTCATCGGCGTGAAATAGACCGTCGGTTCACAGGGATTGAACTTCCGCACCAGCGGCGGACAGGCAGCGTGGGCGGCGCAGCCGATGAAGAAAATGACCTGCCTCTTGGCCGATCCGCAGCGCCAGGATTGCGTCGAGATCGCCCTTGCGAGCGACCCGGACCGCACCGCACGCAGCGGTCAGCTGCAATCAGAGCTTCATGTAGGCTCAGGGGAGGGAGGATATCCGCGAAGTTCTTCTCCACTTCGTCCGCCGCAAGCAAGTCGGAGGGAAATTCGACCGCAGGCTCCCAAAACCCCTAACAGCGCGGGGCCGGCGACCGATCTTTTGCGACTTGGCGCGGCGGTCAAAGATTGGGCATCACCGTCACGGCCCTGACGGTAATGAACGTCAGCCGGGAGAGGCCGGGCCTGGGCTGCTTTGGCGGATCGGCGCTGCTTCAGACCCGCATCGCCCGTTCTTCTTTCAGGAGATCGTAGAGTTTCTTCGCTTCTGCGCTCTGCACCTGCAGCCGGCCGTAGGTCGTCTCGTTCTCTTCGTGTTTGGCCACGTAGAGTTCGACCATCGAATTGACGATTGTGTTGAGCCCGTCGATCCTGTCCTGCATGGAGTACATGGCTCCGTGCGGGTGTTCATCGTCGACAAGATCCTCGAGGTGTTCGAGCCCATCGGTGAAGTTCAGCACTTCTTCCTTGCGTTCGAAGTCCCGGAGAGAAACGATGCAGACCATGTCTCTGAACAGGGGACGGGGAAACTCAAAGGACGCCCGGTAGCCGTGTTCTTTCTTGTAGCCCATCTGGTTGTTGGGTGCAGACAACGGGTGGATCGTGTGATGCAGCGTAGAGGATATCCGCTCCTTGCCCATCATCGTGTAGTCTGATGCATCCAGTTCCACCAGCATTTGCTCAAGCAAGCTCGTCGTCAGGTGGAAGGTATGGTTGGTCCAGTCCGACCAGTAGAACTTGAAACCAAGGTCGCGCAGATAGTCGTCTGCATCGAACCAGGGCCCGCGAACGCAAACGAAGTCGCGGGCAACCCGCATGGCGGTCTCGACCACCTTCAGGGACTCATCATATCCGGGCAAGTGTTCCAGCAGGTGGCTGATGATGACGAAATCGACGCAGTCATCCGGGAGGTCGATGTCCAGGAGCGATGCGCAGATGGATTCATGGCCCCGCTTGTTCGCTTCTTCGACCTTGTACGGTGCGGAATCGATCCCGAGCCCCCGTTTTCCGCCAAGTTCTTCCTTGCCCCAGGCCAGTGAAGCGCCGTCGGAAGAACCGAAATCCAGAAAGTCGTAGTCCGAAATTTTCATGTCAGGTGGAAGCATTTGTTCCCGGTCCTCAAGATCGTGTGTCGTATTGCCGACTGCGGTGGGCGGTTGGCCCGCGCTTCAGTATCAGCCTGTCCATTGATTGCGGAGCATCCTGATGAGGTCTTGGCCATACTGCCGTTCATTCGTCCCACTGAAGGCGGCCTGTGCGAGAGTAGCCCATCTGGTTCCCACGCCAGACTGTTTATCCTGCACGGTGGTTTCTACCAAGGCGGCAAATTGTAATGGCCTCTCAAGAGCAGATCAAGAAATAGCATTGCAGCGTGGGGCAGGACGTTCCGGGGGCTGAGGACGTAGACCGGATCATGAAAGAGGGAAGGACTTCGAGAGACGTTATCCCGGCGCCCGTCACTCAGCTGTTCATCTGGTGAAAACGGATCTCCCGATGGTCCCCGGGCCAAGGCCAATTTCCGGAAGCAAGCCGCGGCGATTGTTCAGGTTTTCGAGCACGCGACGAGCGTCACTTCGCAGGTCCAGATGGATTCCGTGCGCCCCTGGGAGGGATCGGACATCTTCTCCGTGCACTTCTGGCGTTTCTTAACGTGGAACTTGGAGGTGAGCCTGCAGCTGCGTCTGGGGCTTACGGTATGGCACTTTGCGATTGCCGCCGGTCCAGCCTTGCTGCGCGCGGTCTGCGCGGCCGTTTTCCGGTTCTGGTCAGATCCGGTTGCCGATGCCGAGAAGCACTTCGTTTTTGCCGCAGCGCCGCTCATGGATACCGCAATGGCGGTAGCAGCTGCCAAGCCGAGCGCGTATGGTTTCAATGCATATGTCATTTGGACTTTCTCCCCTCAGCCGTCACAATGCCGGACAGGCCCGCGCAAACCTAGCATAGCGGGCCATGCCGGGCATGGCGCATTTGCGCTATGTCAAATCGTATGTCGTGTTTGGTTCTGCTTGCGGCTTGTATTGATCGCCCTTGTACTTGACCCGTCAAGCACAGGCACTAAGCTGGCAGCCGGGGTTTGAGTGAACACGTTAGTGGCAATGATCATGTGGGTGCGCGTAACGATAGCGGCGTTGATGCTGCTGGTTTATTCCGGGCTGGCGTCGGCGCAGGAGAAGGTGGCACTGGTGGTAGGGAATTCAACCTATGCCCATGTCACGCAGCTTACCAATCCAAGGAACGATGCGTCCGATGTTGCCCAGTCGTTCGAACGGCTGGGCTTCGAGGTGACCCTCGTCAACGATCTCGGCTTTGATGCAATGCGAAAGGTTCTCAGGGACTTCTCAAACGCCGCCGTCGGGGCCGACATGGCCGTTGTCTTCTTTGCAGGACACGGCATGGAGATCGGCAACGTCAACTACCTGATCCCCGTTGATGCGCGGCTCAAGACCGACAAGGATGTCGACTTTGAAGCTGTGCCGCTCGACCTGGTCATGCGCTCGGTGGAGGATGCGAAGGGCCTGAAACTGGTAATCCTGGATGCCTGCCGCAACAATCCGTTCAGTGCCTCCATGAAGATGACGTCGGCCTCGCGCTCCGTCGGCAGGGGGTTTGCGCGGGTTGAACCGAAGTCGGGAACGCTGGTCAGTTATGCGGCCAAGGGCGGTACCACGGCGGATGACGGCCGGGGGCGCAACAGCCCGTTCACCAAGGCGCTCCTGGAACACATTGAACAGCCGGGACTGGAGATCAACTTTCTGTTTCGCAAGATCCGCGACCAGGTGCTGCGCGACACCAGCGATCGCCAGGAACCGTTCACCTACGGCTCGCTGACGAGTGAGCGGATCTTCCTCAAGCCGCCCGTGGATGGTGTCCCATCTGATGCTCAGAACAGCACTCCGCCGGCGACACCGGAACCTCCCCGCGGCCAGACCTTCAACAGTGCTGCTTCCAACCTTTGCCAGCGTGCGCGCGATGCCACGCTGTTCGCCAACAATCCATCCTCGTGCCAGCGCGCGAAGAGGCAGTGGGAGATTTACAAGAAGCTCTATCCCACGGGCGCATGCTCCAGCGAGGCAGAACTCCAGATCGCAGAGCTCGAAAACAATCCGGCCTGCGGGGCCGTTGAACAGGCACCGCAGCCGCCCCAGCCTCCGGCGCAGAACAACGCGGCTATCAGAATGTGCGAAAATGCCCGCTCAATGACGCAGGGCGCCAAGGATTGCCGCAGTTTCAAGCTCGCAAAGCAGGAGTGGGAAATCTACAAGGGATCCTATCCGAGCGGCTCGTGCATAACGGAAGCGGACATCCGCATACGCTATCTTGATCTGGAGATCGGTACTGCGTGCCGGGCGCCTCAGACGCCGCAGAATCCGCCACAGCAGAACGGGAACAACACGCCCAACTGGGAACACACGGAGCCTGAGCCGGAACCCCAGCCGAACGCCCTGGCGAACGGCCAGTATCGCGGCGTGCGGGGATATACCAGCCGCGGCCGGCCCAAGCCCTTCTCCGAATGCCTGTCGTCGTACCATTTCAATGTGACCGTCAACAACGGAAGCATCCGCTTCTGGAGCGATGGCCGGACCTTCCGGGGAACGATTGACAGGAGCGGGAACGTGAACGTGACGCGATCGGGTATTTCACCCAGAACCCGCACTCCTTTCAACATTTCCGGTCACTATACAAATGCCCGTATGTGGAGCAGGTACTGCAAGTCAGGCTATTTCCGCATCTTCCCATGATGGAGTTGACAGGCAAATGATGTTCACGGGCCGCGCGTTGCAACGACGCCTCAAAGCCGTGCTGCTTGGCGGGGCCGCGATGCTCCTGACCGTTCAGAGCGCGTCCGCCGCAGAACAGGTCTTTCCCCAGGAATGCGGCACATACCAGTATCTGTCACTCTCGGTGCTATTCGATTTTCTGGGATCGACGAACTTCCGGACCCTCCGGGCGTCTGAGATCAAAACCGCGCGGGAGAGGCGGCTGGGGCTCGGACACACCTGGTGCCTGGCCGGAGAGACCCTGGTGCGTCTGGGCCACGAGATCGTGGGAAAGAACGCCCCCAAGGAACCGCTTGAGTCCCGGGAGGATTTCCGCATCAAGGTCATTCAGGCGCTGGACACCGAGCTCGGATCGCCGCCGGACGATCTGATCTACCGCTCCGAAGAGATGCGGGTCGCACTGCAGGGAGCGCTGATCTCCAACTTCCAGGTTCAGCGGCTGAAATCCCAGCGCGGCGGCAGCGACGCAGGCGCGGAGCCGCAGGCCGACATCACACCGGCTGCGGGACGGACCGAAGATGATGCTCCTCCGCCAAAGCCGCTCCCGACGGCCGAAGCCAAACCAAAGCCCGCGCCGGCTCCGTCCGATCCCAAATGCCGGTCGGATGAGGCCGTCAGAAGCTCAGGCGATCCGGATGTGAAGCGGAGTGCCGATCAGATCATTGCAGCCGGCCTCTGCTATACCGTGGCCACGGTCAAGGAGCATGGCAAGAGCTGGACCTTCCAAACGTTCGAAAACCCGGCAAATCCCGATGGTCCGGCCTGGTTCATGCCGCATGACAACGAGAATACCGCGTTCCGGGCGGGGCTCTACGCGCTGGAGCGGTATGGCGGCAAGATGCTGACCATCCATGCAGGCGAGCAGCGCAATTTCGGCAAGACGGATCCGAACCGCTATTTTGGGCTCACTAAGAAAGAGGTCAAAGCGTGTGCCGCCACTGGCGGCCGGCCGACGCCGAAGTACTCGAACTATGTCCTGAATTTCTTCAAGGGCCATCGCGCCATCCTGACCATGCACAACAACACCAACGGTGGAACCGTTACGGCCGCCCGGACGGACTCCAAGAACCGGGGCATGCTCGCGTCGGGTCCCCCAATCTCCAAGGATCCGGATGACTTCGTCTACGTAACCGGCAGCAAGCCCTTCTCCCAGGACAAGGGCATGCAGCAGGATGTCATCGCGCTGCGGCAGGCGGGCTTCAACGTCGTCCATGAATTTGTGACGCTGAGCAATACGGACTGTTCCCTGTCGAATTTCGCGGCCTACCGCAACCGCCGCTACTTCAACATTGAGGCCCAGCACGGCCATCTGAAGCAGCAGAGGAAGATGATCGACGCCCTCATGCGCCACCTTGGGTATCGCTGATACCTTTCGGCGGGCCTAGACTGAGCGGCTTCTGAAATGTGACCAGCGCCCATCCCCGCCGTCCTCGGCCGCCGAGCCGAGGACCATGGGTGGCAGACTCAGAGCGGTGTTGCCCTGGGCCCTCGGGTCAAGCCCGAGGGCTGCACGCTGGGCTGTGGTGGTGCATGGCACTGAGCGCCCAACACTGCCGTCCTCGGCCCCCGAGCCGAGGACCCAGGGCGGCGAACCCGGAGCGGTGCGCCCCTCGGCCCCTCGGGTCAGGCCCGAGGGCTGCACTTTGAGGGGCCTGCGGTGCCGATACGCGAGCGCGGACCAGCGTAAACTGATTAGACGTCGATCGCCTCGCCGGCGAACTCGGCGTTTTCTGAGATGAACCGGAAGCGTTCCTCGGGCTTGTTGCCCATGAGGCGTTCGACGATCCGGGTTGTCGCCGTTTCCTCGCCGTCTTCCACGCGGATGCGTAGCAGGGTGCGACTGTCCCGCTTCATCGTGGTTTCCTTGAGCTGGGCCGGCAGCATCTCGCCGAGCCCCTTGAACCGGCTGATCTCGATCTTGCCGCGTCCGGTGAACTCGGTTTCCAGAAGTTCGTCCTTGTGGGCATCGTCGCGGGCGTAAAGCGTCTTGCCGCCCTGGGCGATGCGGTAGAGAGGCGGCACCGCCAGCCAGAGATGGCCGTTGGCGATGAGTTCCGGCATCTGCCGGAAAAAGAAGGTGATCAGCAGCGAGGCGATGTGGGCGCCATCCACATCGGCGTCGGTCATGATGATGACCTTCTCGTAGCGCAAGTCACTGTCCCGGTACTTCTCGCGGGTGCCGCAGCCCAGCGCCTGGATCAGATCGGAGATCTGCTGGTTCTGGGCCATCTTGCCGGCAGCCGCAGAGGCGACGTTCAGGATCTTGCCCCGCAAGGGGAGGACGGCCTGGCTCTTGCGGTCTCGGGCCTGCTTGGCCGAACCGCCCGCACTGTCGCCCTCCACAATGAAGATCTCCGAACCGGCGGCCGAATTCTGCGAGCAGTCGGCAAGCTTGCCTGGCAGGCGCAGTTTGCGGACGGCGGTCTTGCGGTTGACCTCGCGCTCCTGACGCCGGCGCTGGCGTTCCTCGGCCCGGTCGATCACCCATTCCAGCAGCTTGCTGGCCTGATTCGGGTGGCCGGAGAGCCAGTGGTCGAAGTGGTCGCGGACCGCGGTCTCGACGATCCGCGTAGCTTCGCTCGTCGCCAGCTTTTCCTTGGTCTGGCCTTGGAACTCCGGCTCGCGGATGAAGACCGAAAGCATGGCGCCGGACGAGCTCATCACGTCGTCCGCCGTGATCATGGAAGCCTTTTTGTTTCCGGACAGTTCGCCGAAGGCTTTAAGTCCCCGGTTCAAGGCGCTCCGCAGGCCTGTCTCGTGGGTTCCGCCTTCCGCTGTCGGCACCGTGTTGCAGTAGGAATTCAGGAAGCCTTCGGCTCCACCGAACCAGGCGACTGCCCACTCGACCGAGCCGTGACCACCGGGCTTAGTGACCTTGCCGGCGAAGAGATCGTTGGCAACGCGGGTGCGGCCCTCGATGGTGGCCTCGAGATAGTCCTTGAGCCCGCCGGGAAAATGGAACGTGGCCTTGTCCGGCGTCTTGCCGTCTTCAACGAGCGCAGGGTCGCACTGCCAGCGGATTTCGACGCCGCCGAAGAGATAGGCCTTCGAGCGGGCCATCTTGTAGAGCGTGGCGGGCTTGAACCTTGCCGTCTTGCCGAAGATTTCCGGGTCGGGCTTGAACCGCACCCTGGTGCCGCGCCGGTTGTGGATCTTGCCCTGGTCTTCCAGCTTGGTCTTCGGGACGCCGCGGGCGAAGATCTGCCGGTAGAGTACCTGGCCGCGCGCGACCTCGACCTCCAGCTCTTCGGCCAGTGCATTGACGACGGAAACCCCCACGCCGTGGAGACCGCCGGAGGTCTCGTATACCTTGGAGTCGAACTTGCCGCCGGCATGGAGCGTGGTCATGATCACTTCCAGCGCGGACTTGTTCTTGTATTTCGGATGAGGGTCGACCGGAATGCCGCGGCCGTTGTCGGTGACCGTCAGGTAGCCATCCTCGCCAAGATGCACCTCGATCCAGTTGGCGTGGCCGGCGACGGCCTCGTCCATGGCATTGTCGATGACTTCGGCGAAGAGATGGTGCAGCGCCTTTTCATCGGTGCCGCCGATATACATGCCCGGGCGGCGGCGCACGGGCTCAAGACCTTCAAGGACTTCGATATCGGCTGCTGTATATCCATCCTCGGCGACGCTGGTCTGGCGGCGTGGCTTGGACGTGCGGGCCTTCGCCGCTTCCGGCGTGATTTCCGCTTCCAGCTTTTCGAAGAGATCATGCACTTCTGACGACGACATAGACCGATATTGCTCTGTTCTTGGCGCATTAGCGCACAGGTAAGGTAGGAGTATGGCCCCCGAATCACCAACATTATGCCACTGCCGCTTATGGCAGGCGAGGGGGCGGAAATCCAGGGATTTAGCCGCCTTGACTCTACAGTGCTTTCTTGACGGCCCTCGCTGTTGCCTGGCCGGAGAGATGGGCTCCCGCAGCCGTCGACCACAAGCTGCGGTGACAGGCCTCGCCGGCGAAGAAAATTCGGTTCCCGACCGGCTGGCGCAGAGCGCGTCTCAAGTGGGCGTAGCCTGGCTCCGCCGAGGCGTAGGCGCCGATGGAATAGGGGTCCAGACCCCAGCGGGTGTAGTTGCCCTTGAGAAATTTGCGGCGCACGCTGCTGCCGAGCATCCTGACGATTTCCCCAAGCCCGAAATCCACGGCGGCTGCGACACCGGCGTTCTCCAGTTCCGCCGCGTGGGTGCCGCCGGTGAAGGCGAGGCTCAGGTAATCGCCGTTTGAGTTGCTGAGGATCCCCACGGATTTCCGCGTGTTGCTCCGGTAGTTGATCAATGCGTCCTCGCCTTCGTCGAAGACATCCTCGGAAAACAGCAGGGCAATGTTGTTGTAGTGGCCCATGGAGATCTTGTGGAAGCTCTCGACCTTCCGGGCCGGCAGGCCAGGGGCAAACTTGATCTTGCCGGAGGCGAGGACGCCGTTCGGCACCGTGACGATGACGGCCCTGGCAGCGATCGTGCCTCGTGTTGTCTCGACGGACACGCCGGATTTGTTCCAGTTGATGCGCTTGGCCTCAACGCCCAGTTCGGCGGGGACGCTGCGGCCGTAGTGGCTGATGAGGCTGCCGAAGCCCTGTTCGCAGAACCAGTCCTCGCCGCCGGCGCCGCTGTACCAATCCGTGCAGGAGAAGCGTTCCAGATCCTTGCCCATGGCCCAGGGGCCAAGGATATTCCCGACAACGTGCGCCCAGGGTCCTCTGTCCCTGATCACCGATGCCGGGCTGACATCTCGGCCCCGGCGGCCTGCGCGACTGATGGCGGCCGTTGCTTTGCTGAGCGCGTTACGTGCTGCTTTCGCTTCGGCATCCGTGACGTACCGGTCGCCGACATAGAGCGTCCGCTCGGCCGGCGCTTTGTAGACATCGAAGCCGTTCCGCCGGGCGTACTTGAGCCAGGGGTTCTGATTGGCGGAATGAAGCCAGTGGCAGCCCTGATCGTACGGGACCCCGAAGGTGGTGCTTTCGGTATAGGCCCGGCCACCAATCCTGTTCCGGGCCTCGATCAGGCGGAACGTCAATCCCAATGCCGCCAACTGCCTGGCGGCTGCGAGACCCGCCGCGCCGGCTCCGATGATCACCACGTCCGGATTGCTTGATGCCGATGCCCGTTGGAGGAGCCCTGCGGATACCAGGGCCGCACCCGACGACTGTAGCAGAGATCTTCTGCTGGGGAGAAAAATGGTCACTTCGAAGTCCTTCGATTCATTGCTTCCGGTTCTACGCAGAAATGCATTCTCAGAGAAGCGAATGATGGGCTACGGTGCACACAAATCCAGGAGCGGGAGCAGGATGGCTCGGATTGAATTCAGCGAGATAGAACTTGCGCGGGAGCGGATTGCCGATCGCTTGCGGATCACGCCGTTTGAGCGGTCCGACATGCTGTCGGAGCTGGCGGGCGCGCCCGTCACGCTCAAGCTGGAGCAGCTTCAGAAGACCGGCTCATTCAAGCTGCGCGGTGCTACCAATGCCGTGCTGTCCCTGAACGATCAGCAGAGGGCGGCCGGCGTGGTCGGCGTTTCGACGGGAAATCACGGGCGGGGGCTGGCGTTTGCCGCGCGCGAGGCTGGGGTCCGCTGCATCATCTGCATGTCGGAACTGGTGCCGCAGAACAAGGTTGACGGGATAAAGGCGCAAGGCGCGGAAGTGCGGATTGTCGGCCGCTCCCAGGACGATGCCCAGGAGGAGGTCGACCGTCTGGTCGAGGACGGCATGACAATGCTGCAGCCGTTCGATCATCCGGACATCATTGCCGGGCAGGGGACACTCGGCCTGGAAATCCTGGACCAGGTGCCGGAGGTGGAAACC
>JBCCEL010000170.1:0-12357 GCA_039030315.1 Pseudomonadota bacterium | reverse complement strand
GTGGTCGAATATGTGCTCTACATGCTCTGGGATCTCGGCTTCAAGGTTGGCCATGCGACCCGATCCGTCGATGAATGCATCCGGTTGTCCGGCACCGATTCAACCATCCTGACCGCCATGCTGGAAGCGCGCTTCATCTGGGGCGACAAAGGCCTGTTCGATGAACTGATCCGGCGTTACTGGAAGGACCTGGCCGGCGCGCGCGGTGCGGCCAAGGCCTTCATTTCCGCCAAGCTCTCCGAGCGCGACGAACGCCACAAGCGGTCTGGCGCATCCCGGTATCTGGTGGAGCCGGATGTCAAGAACGGCAAGGGTGGCATGCGCGATCTGCAGACGCTGTTCTGGATTGCGAAGTTCGTCTACGGCGGCGATGGCGAAACCGATTTCGTGAAGGCCGGCGTCTTCAACACGGCGGAAGCCAGGCAATTTGCCGAGTGCGAGGAGTTTCTCTGGGCGGTCCGCTGTCACCTTCATTTCCTGACGGGCCGTGGCGACGACAAGCTGACCTTCGACAAGCAGGCGGATATGGCGCAACGCATGGGCTACCTGGATGAGGGCGACAGCCGTCATGTGGAACAGTTCATGCGCGACTACTTCCTGACCGCCAAACATGTCGGGGACCTCACGCGCATTTTCTGTTCCGTGCTCGAAGAACAGCAGCTGAAACGCGCGCCGAAGATGACGGACTTCTTCCGGCGCATGCCGCAGGTTCTCACCGGAGGCGGAAGCATCAAGGAGAGCGACGATTTCCGCTTCGACGCCGGCCGCATTACCGTGGTCTCAGACGACGTGTTCAAGTCCGATCCAGCCGATCTCATCCGGCTGTTCTGGTTGACTGACCGCTACAATTGTGGGGTTCACCCGGACGCTCTGAAGCTGGTGACGCGCTCGCTCAACCTGATCACGGATGAGCTGCGGAACAATATCGAGGCCAACCGGCTGTTCATGGATGTGCTGACCTCCAGGCGCGATCCGGAGATCATTCTGAGGCGCATGAACGAGGCCGGCGTCCTCGGCCGCTTCATCCCGGACTTCGGCCGGATCATCGCACACATGCAGTTCAACATGTATCACCACTATACGGTGGACGAGCATCTGCTGCGCTCGATCGGTGTGCTCTCCGAGATCGAGCGCGGAGAACTGGGCGAGGAGCATCCGGTCTCCCACGAGATCATCCATGCCCTGAAGAACCGGCGCGTCCTGTTTGTCGCCATGTTCCTGCATGACATCGCCAAGGGGCGCGATGAAGACCATTCCATTGCCGGGGAACGCGTGGCTCAGGAGCTGTGTCCGAGACTTGGACTGGAGCCGGCAGAAACGGAAACGGTTGCCTGGCTTGTCCGCCATCATCTGCTGATGAGCGAGACGGCGCAGATGCGTGACCTGAACGACTTCAAGACCATAGCTGACTTTGCAGCCGTCGTTCAAAGCCCGGAGCGGTTGAAACTTCTGATGGTGCTGACCGTTGCCGACATCAAGGCTGTCGGCCCCGGGGTGTGGAATGGCTGGAAAGGGCAGCTGCTTCGCACCTTGTACTTTGAGGCTGAACCGCATCTCTCAGGCGGCCATACCCGGGTGTCACGGGCCGCACGCGTGGCGGAAGCACAGGGTCTTTTCAGAACCGAAATGAAAGAATGGCCCGATGGCAAGCTCACCGCCCATGTGCAAAAGCACTATGAGCCCTATTGGCTGAACGTCAGGCTGGAGCGCCAGCTCAGCCACGCTCATCTCATTGACCGTGCCGACCAGACGGTCATGACGGAAGTCCACAGTGACGACTTCACCGCCATCACCGAACTCACAGTGTACGCGCCCGATCATCCTCGCCTGCTGGCCCTGATGACCGGCGCTTGTTCAGCGGCAGGCGCCAACATCGCCGGAGCCCAGATCTTCACGACGGCAGACGGATACGCGCTCGATACGCTGCTCATTCAACGCGAGCTTCCGGACACGGCCGATGAGTTGCGGCGCGCGGGTCGGATCGCCGACCTGATCGAAAAGGCATTGACGGGAGAGGTGCGGTTGCGGGATCTGGTAAAGTCCAAGTCGAAGCCCACCGTCAGGGCCAGCGCCTTCACGGTCGAACCGCAGGTCATGATCGACAACGAGTCCTCCAACGTCTTCACCATGATCGAGGTGAACGGGCTCGACCGGGCGGGCCTCCTGTTCGAGCTGACCGATGCCCTCTTCCGGCTGAACATAAACATCGGGTCGGCGCACATTACGACGTTCGGCGAGAAAGCAGTTGATGTGTTTTACGTCACCGATCTCACGAATCAGAAGATTACGAACGCCAACCGGCGCGCTGCCATCAAGCGTCATCTTTTGGCCGTGCTCTCTCCGGAGGACATACCGGAAGACGAGCTCATGAGCATGGTTGTCTGAGATAATGTGTTAACCCGCCCTTAACGGCCTGTGCCGCTTTGTGACGGGTGATGAGGAAACAGCCGGAAATCCCATGAACCTGCTGCGTTCGGCAACCACGGTTGGCGGCTACACCATGATGAGCCGTGTTCTGGGCTTTGTCCGCGAACTCCTGATCGCGGCGTTCCTCGGCACGGGCCCCGTTGCGGATGCCTTCTTTGCCGCTTTCCGCTTTCCCAACCTCTTCCGCCGGCTCTTCGCGGAAGGCGCCTTCAACGCGGCCTTCGTGCCGCTCTTTGCCAAGGAGCTTGAAGGGGGCGGCAGGGAGCAGGCGAAGACGTTCGCCAACCAGGTTCTGGCCGTGCTGCTGGTCGCTCTGCTCGCGCTGACCGCCCTGGCGGAACTCTTCATGCCCTTCCTGGTGGAATGGATCATCGCACCTGGCTTTGCCGGCGACCCTCAGAAGTTCGACCTGACCGTGCTGCTGACCCGCATCATGTTCCCTTACCTTCTGTGCATGTCGCTTGTCGCGATGCTGTCGGGTGTCCTCAACTCCTTCGGCAAGTTCGCCGCGGCCGCCTTCGCGCCGGTGATCCTGAACATCGTGATCATCGGCGCACTGACCGGGGCCTGGCTCATGGGCGCCGTCGAACAGCGCAATGTCGGTCTGGTTATGAGCTGGGCCGTCTGTGTATCGGGAGGGCTGCAGCTTCTGCTTCTGCTGGCTGCGCTGAAACGATCGGATTTCTCGCTGAGTTTCGCCAGGCCCCGGCTCACGCCCAGTGTGAAACGTCTTCTTGTGCTGGCCGTGCCGGCCGCGCTCGCCGGCGGCATCACCCAGATCAATCTGCTGATCGGCCAGATTATCGCGAGCCAGAAGGCTGGTGTGATCGCGACGCTGCAATTTGCCGACCGGATCTACCAGCTGCCTCTCGGCGTCGTCGGGATCGCGATCGGCGTTGCACTCCTACCAAACATCTCCCGCAAACTGCGCGCAGAAGACGTGGCAGGCGTCGATGAAAGCCAGAACCGCGCGTTGGAGCTCTCGATGCTGTTGACCGTGCCAGCCGCCATCGGTTTGATGGCTCTGCCCTATCCCGTGGTCCAGGTATTGTTCGAACGCGGACAATTCGTCAGCAGCGACACGCAAGCCACGGCGGCAGCCCTGATCGCCTTTGCCATCGGCCTGCCGTCTTTCGTTCTGATCAAGGTGTTTTCGCCGGGTTTCTTCGCCCGCGAGGATACCCGCACACCGATGATCTACGCGGGAATTGGCGCGGCAACCAATGTTGCCGGCAGTCTCCTGCTCTTCCCCGTCTATTCGCAGGTCGGCATCGCTCTTGCGACATCTGCTGCGGGATGGATCAACGCCGCGCTCCTGGGTATTACGCTTGCAAACCGTGGACACTACAGTCCGGACTCTCGGCTGAAACGGAGCTTTCCGCTCATGCTCCTCGCGGCGCTTGTTATGGGGGCGACCCTGGCTGGCGCCATGCTCTGGGCAAACATGCTCTTTACGGCAGACTGGAATCTCGCAATACGCATTGTGACACTCCTCGGGCTGATCGCCCTTGGCGCCATCGTCTATTTCGCGCTTTGCCGCCTGTTCGGCATCTTGCGGATGTCAGAACTCAAGGCTGCGTTCGGACGCGCCTGAGAGCTTGGCAAGCCTTGAGCAATCAGCCATATAGCGCGGGCTTTCACTGGAGCAGCGGCATGATCGAACTGAAAGAACGCGTCTTCTCAGGCGTCCAGCCCACCGGAAATCTGCATCTCGGAAATTATCTGGGTGCGATCAAGCGGTTCGTGGAGTTGCAGAACTCGTACGAGTGCATCTATTGCGTCGTCGATATGCATGCGATCACGGTCTGGCAGGACCCGGCGGAGCTTACGCAGAACATTCGCGAGGTCTCCGCAGCGTTTGTTGCGGCGGGCATCGATCCGGCCAGGCACATCGTCTTCAACCAGAGTCAGGTGCCCCAGCACGCAGAGCTTGCCTGGGTGTTCAACTGCATCGCCCGCCTCGGCTGGTTGAACCGGATGACCCAGTTCAAGGAAAAGGCCGGCAAGAACCGGGAGAACGCATCCGTCGGCCTCTACGCCTATCCGAACCTGATGGCGGCTGACATCCTGATCTACCGCGCCACCCACGTGCCCGTGGGGGAAGATCAGAAGCAGCACCTGGAACTCTGCCGTGACATTGCGCAGAAGTTCAACAATGACTTTGCGGGGCGGCTTTCCGAAATGGGGTATCCGGACGGGTTCTTCCCGCTGACCGAGCCCGTCATCGCCGGGCCGGCCACGCGGGTCATGAGCTTGCGCGAAGGGTCGAAGAAGATGTCGAAGTCTGATCCTTCCGATCTGTCGCGTATCAACATGACCGATGATGCGGACACGATTGCGAAGAAGATCAGAAAGGCGAAGACCGATCCAGAGCCGTTACCGTCCGAGCCTGACGGTCTTGAAGGCCGGCCGGAAGCCGACAATCTGGTCGGCATTTTCGCCGCGCTCAAGGAGGAGAGCACGGAAGAAACCCTTAAGGCCTATGGCGGAGCACAATTCTCACAGTTCAAGCAGGATCTGGCCGATCTTGCCGTTGAGAAACTGCAGCCGGTAAATGATGAGATGCAGAGGCTTCTGGCGGATCCGGGTCACATTGATGGAATCCTGCGCGATGGTGCCGAACGGGCAGGCACTCTTGCCGAACCGATTTTCGACGAAGTCCGGAAAATCGTCGGATTCATCCGGTAGGCAGCCGAGTGCGTAACTTGTAAAGCAATGGACAAGACACCAGTTTAGAATAGTCTGAGCGAATCTGGCCCGCACGGGCCGCCTGCCTGATCTTTCAGGTTTGTGGAGACCTGCCATGTTTATACAGACCGAAGCAACGCCGAACCCGGCAACGCTGAAATTCATCCCTGGCAAGCCCGTTTTGCCGGACGATACCCGCGACTATCGCGATGCCGATGAAGCGGCTGAGTCGCCCCTGGCGTCACGGCTGTTTCAGGTCTCGGGCGTCACCGGTGTGTTCTTCGGCTCCGACTTCGTGACGATCACGAAAGACGATACCGACTGGCAGCACCTCAAGCCGGCCATCCTCGGCGTGATCATGGAGCATTATCTGTCCGGGGCGCCCGTGATCGGCGACGGGGCCGCGACCGGCCCTGACATGGCCGAGGATTTCGATGAGGCCGATGTCGAGATTGTCGACACGATCAAGGATCTGCTCGACACCCGGGTGCGCCCGGCGGTGGCACAGGATGGTGGCGACATCACCTTCCACGGCTATCGCGACGGCATCGTCCACCTGCGCATGCAGGGCGCCTGTGCCGGTTGCCCGTCTTCGACAGCGACGCTGAAGCACGGTATTGAGAACCTGCTGCGCCACTTCATTCCCGAAGTGAACGAAGTCAGGCCCGTCTAGAACGACCGTTCGCCGGCGCATCTGGACGCCGGAAGTCCATGATCACGCTCGCCGTCGACACATGCCTTGATGCATGCTCGGTCGCTCTGTTTGATGCAACCGGGCAAGGGCTACTTGCCGGCCGGCATGAGCCCATGTCCCGTGGCCATGCGGAAGCGCTTTTGCCCCAAATCGATGACGTATTCACGGAGGCCGGCTTTCGTCCGGACGCGCTTGAGCAGGTGATCGTCACCCGCGGCCCTGGAACCTTTACAGGCGTGCGGATCGGTATCTCCGCGGCGAGAGGCCTGGGCATAGGGACAGGCGTTCAGATCCGGGCGCTCTCCAGCCTCCGGGCCATTGCTCTGTGCGCTATCGCTGCAGATCAACCTGTGATTCCCGTCGCGGCGGTGATCGATGCGCGCCGGGATGAACTCTATGCCGCCGTTTACAGTCCTGAGGGCCAAGAGCTGCGTGCGCCTGAACTGGTGTCCGTGAATTCCGGCGCGGCCTGTTTGCCGGAGGGGCCCGTCCTTCTGGCGGGGTCCGGGGCGGCGCAACTGCTGGGCCAGTATGATCGCCTTCAGGCCTCCGCTACCCCGCCGCTGCCGGATGCGCGGATCTGGGGCCCCATCGCTGCGCGGCATCCTGAACTGTTGCAAGACCCGGTTCCGCTCTATCTCCGGCAACCGGATGCAAAGCCGCCGTCTCCGGATTCGCAAGCCAAACGCGTCCCGGAATGACGGCACCGCAGCATGATATCGAGATATTCGAGCTGCGCGCACCTGCGGTTCTGGCGCAGCTGCACCGGGACAGTTTTGAAAACTGCTGGGATGAAAATGCTTTTGCCGGATTGCTTGATGTACCCGGAGCGGTTTGTCTCGCGGCTGCGGCAGCCGGGACACCTGCGGGATTTGTGCTGGCGCGCCAGGCGGCGGATGAAGCCGAAATCCTCACGATCTGCGTGGTTCCGGCAGCAAGGCGCCGAGGCATCGCGCGCCAGCTGATGGATTGCCTGTCGCAGCGCTTGACCGGCTCGGAGATGTTGTATCTGGAAGTGGACGAACGCAACCGCGCCGCGCGTGCGCTGTACCGGTCGCTGGGCTTTGAGACAGCAGGTACGCGGAAGGGATATTATGCAAAGGCCGACGGCTCCAGAGCCGATGCCCTGCTCTTGCGCCGGGGAGTGGTGGAGCAGAAGTCTGTGCCCCGGCAGGCCAAACCGTAACAGCTCGGTTGCGCCCGTCAGGGCGGCAACCTATACCAGCGCCAGCTCCGCGCCCCGAAACAGAAGTGATCCGGCCCTAAACTGCCCATGTCCTCGCTTGAAGATATCTGCATCCAGAAGGGAATGCGCATGACCGAGCAGCGCAAGGTCATTGCGGATGTCCTGTCGAGCGCGGAGGACCATCCGGACGTGGAGGAACTCTATCGGCGCGCATCGGCTATCGACAACCGCATTTCCATTGCGACCGTTTACCGGACGGTGCGGCTGTTCGAGGATGCCGGGATCCTGGAGCGCCATGATTTTGGCGATGGACGGGCCCGCTACGAGGCAGCGCCGGATGAGCATCACGATCACCTGATCGATCTGCAGTCGGGCCGCGTGATCGAGTTCAAGAACGAAGAGATCGAGCGCCTCCAGGAAATCGTCGCCCGTGAGCTCGGTTACAAGCTTGTCGATCACCGCCTCGAACTTTACGGCGTTGCGCTGGATGACAAGGACGACGGCTAGGTCCGCTGCGCCCGGTCTTCGGGCGGCACGGGTCGGTTTTCTGATTGCACTGCTGCTTCTGGTCTCTGCCCCGGTCCAGTTGCTCGTTCTGGGGCTCGCCCCCTCCCGGCGCTATCTGCTGCCTGGTGCCGTGTTCCGGCTGGGGCTGAAAATCATCGGTATTGATTGCGACATCCGCGGCCCCGTGCCGGCCCGCGGTCCGGCGCTGATCCTGTGCAACCATCTCTCCTGGATCGACATAATTGTCCTTGGCGCTCTCATGCCGTGCCATTTCATCGCCAAGCGCGAAGTTGCGCGCTGGCCCGTGTTCGGGCAACTGGCCCGGCTCATTGGCGTCATGTTCCTGGACCGGGACAGGCGATTGGCAACTGCGCCGTTCCGGGATGCCATGGGCCGCAGCTTCGAGCAGGATCGGATCCTTGTGCTCTTTCCCGAGGGCACAAGCACCGAGGGTAGCGAGGTACTGCCGTTCAAGAGTGCCCTCCTACCGGATGCAGGCGACGGCATCACCGTTCACCCGCTTACGCTGACTCTGTACGGAAATGCCCGACCCCACCCCTTTTATGCGTGGTATGACGACACGTCGCTTCTGGAGCACATGCGCGCTGTGTTCGCGTCCGGCCCGCTCCGTGTCCGTCTCGATTTCGGCGTGCCGCTGCCGGCATCCGGGCTATCCGGCCGCAAGGCGCTCGCCCTTCGAGCCCATGCCGTGGTCAGCGAAAACCTTGCATCGGCGTGGAAAGAAGCTAAAGAAACCAGCCAAACTGGAGCATCCGGCCGGAAACCATGACCGAGCATCCCCGCAAGCTTTTCATCAAGTCCTATGGCTGCCAGATGAATGCCTATGACGCCACGCGCATGAGCGACATGCTGGCGCCGGCCGGTTATGAGGAGGTCGCCTCGCCGGACGAGGCGGATCTGGTGATTCTCAACACCTGCCATATCCGGGAGAAGGCAGCCGAAAAAGTCTACTCGGAGCTTGGCCGTATGCGGCTTCTCAAGGAGCAGAAACAGGCCGGCGGCGGCAATCTGATGATTGGAGTGGCCGGCTGCGTCGCCCAGGCCGAGGGCGAGGAAATTGTCCGCCGGGCACCGGTCGTGGACATGGTTTTCGGCCCCCAGACCTATCACAATCTGCCTGACATTCTGGCAAGGGCGGAGCGCACCGGCGAAAGCGTCGTCGAGACCGATTTCCCCGCCGAGGACAAGTTCGACCACCTGGTTTCGCCTTCGGCCACCAGGACACGGACACGCGGTGTTGCGGCATTCCTCACTGTCCAGGAGGGCTGTGACAAGTTCTGTACCTTCTGCGTGGTCCCCTACACCCGCGGCGCAGAGTTCTCACGCCCCATCGTCCAGATCGAGGAGGAGGCGCGCCGGCTGGTGGAGGCCGGCGTGCGCGAGATCACGCTGCTTGGCCAGAACGTCAATGCCTATCATGGTGACGGACCGGACGGTTCGGCCTGGCGCCTATCGGACCTCATCGTCCGTCTGAGCAGCATCGACGGTCTGGAGCGTCTGCGGTACACGACCAGCCATCCGCGCGACATGGATGATGATCTGATCGCCGTGCACCGGGACTGCGCGAAGCTGATGCCGTACCTGCACCTGCCCGTTCAGTCCGGTTCGGACCGTATCCTGAAGGCCATGAACCGGCAGCATACGGCAGCGGAATATCTCGCCATCATCCAACGTATCCGCGAAGCAAGACCCGACATCGCGCTGTCTTCGGACTTCATTGTCGGTTTCCCCGGGGAAACGGATGAAGACTTCGAGGCGACGATGGAACTGGTGCGCCAGGTGAGATATGCCCAGGCCTTCTCGTTCAAGTACTCGCCCCGGCCGGGAACTCCGGGAGCGGACTTGACCGATCAGGTTGCCGAGGAGATCAAGTCCGAACGGCTGGCCCGGCTGCAGGCGCTACTCGGTGAACACCAGGCCGGGTTTAACGCTGCCTGCGAAGGACGCACCTTCGATCTGCTGCTGGAGAAGCCCGGGCGGCATCCGGGTCAGTTGGTGGGCCGTTCGCCATACCTGCAGCCTGTTCATCTCGATGCCGGACGGGCGCAGATCGGCGAGATCGTCCCGGTTCACATCGATGCTATTGGCGCGAACAGCCTTTCCGCGCATATTGTGCAATAGAACCGTCACACAACGCCGCCATAGGAATCACCGTTTGAGCCCGACCCAGAACGAACCGACACAACCCGGTCTTGCCGGCCAGCAGGCGGACCCGGCGCAGGAAGAAAACGGCTTGATTGTAACGTTCGACGATAATCGCCTCCTGCCGCATCTTTTTGGTGAACATGACCAGCACCTCGCCCTGATTGAAGACCGCCTCGGCGTCGAAGTGATGCCGCGCGGCAACCATGTTGCCATTATTGGCCAGACCGACGCACAGGAGCATGCCCGCGAGGTCCTCGCCAGTCTGTACGAGCGCCTGAGCAAGGGTCTCGATGTTCAGGCAGGTGATGTGGATGGGGCGATCCGTCTGCAATCTGTGCCCGAAGTCGCCGCTGAAGCGCCGGCCCGGCGCCAGCGCGTTGCCCATGATGTGCAGATCAAGACGCGGCGGAAAGTCATTCACGCGCGCTCGCGCCAGCAGGCCGCTTACATCGAGGCCCTGCAGTCGCGCGAGCTGGTGTTCGGCATCGGACCGGCAGGCACAGGGAAAACCTATCTCGCGGTGGCCTGTGCCGCTGCAGCGCTGATGGCCGGACAGGTCGACCGCATCATCCTCTCGAGGCCGGCAGTGGAGGCGGGTGAACGGCTGGGCTTTCTGCCCGGCGACATGAAAGAGAAGGTCGATCCATATCTGCGTCCGCTCTATGATGCGCTCTACGACACCATGCCGTCCAACCAGGTGCAGCGCGGACTGGAGGACGAGACCATAGAGATCGCCCCTCTGGCGTTTATGCGCGGCCGCACACTGGCGCGGGCCGCCGTCATCCTCGATGAAGCCCAGAACTGTACGCCGCAGCAGATGAAGATGTTTCTGACGCGCCTGGGCGAAGGTTCCCGCATGGTTGTGACCGGTGATCCCACGCAGGTGGACCTGCCGCGGGGCGTCAGCTCCGGCCTGGCGGAGGCGGTGGGGCTGCTTGGCAATATCGAAGACATCACCATCGTGCGTTTCGGGGCCGACGACATCGTGCGCCATCCGCTGGTGACAAAAATCGTGAATGCCTACGAAGGTGCCGAGCGCAGCCGGCCGACTGCGGGGCAGCCGCGCGAGGCGTAATGTCCATCAACATCGATATCGCCGATGAGCGCTGGTCCGGGATTTTCAGCGTCCAGGCTTGTGTCGAACGCTGGGTCGCGGCCGTGCGGGTCGTTCTGCAGAAAGAGCAGGCGGCCATGCCTGTTGCCGTACGGTTGTCGAATGACGAAGAGGTTCGCGAGCTGAACCGGACGTTCCGACACAAGGATGCGCCGACCAATGTGCTATCCTTCCCGTCCGCACCGGGTGACGAACTTGCCCATTTTGAAGACGAGGCCGGTCTTGGAGATATCATCCTCGCCCTTGAAACGGTGCAGCGGGAAGCCGAAATGGATGGTAAGAACTTTGAAAGCCATGTCGCACATCTTGTTGTACATGGCGTGCTGCATCTGGCAGGATATGATCACGAAGAGCAGTCAGCTGCTGAAGAAATGGAAAATCTTGAAATCAGGATTCTCCAAAGCCTCGGAATTGCAGATCCGTACGCGTAATGTGAGCGCCCGGCCTTTACCGGGTTGAAAGATGAACGACCCCGCACAATCCGACAGTACCAACGCCGCCCGCTCAGACGCTGACGCGGGCAATGGCGCATCCCCAGGCAAACCGGGAAAATCCCCAGGATCGATCTGGAGCTTCCTGCGGAGCAAGTTTTCCGGCGATCCGGAAACCACGCTGCGCGCCAGCATCGAGGATGTGATCGGCCAGCACGATGCCGACGAGCAGGGAGATCTGTCCGCCGAAGAGCGCCTGATGCTGCAGAACATTCTGCAGTTCGGCCAGCACCGCGTCGCCGATGTCATGGTTCCCCGCGCGGACATAATAGCCGTCGAGGCGCAGACGAGCCTGGCTGAGCTCTTTGCCGTCTTCATCGAGGCCAACCATTCGCGCATCCCGGTGTACCGCGAAGCGCTGGACGAGCCATTGGGCATGGTTCACATCAAGGACCTGGTGAACTGGATCGCCAAGGCCGGAGAAAAGAAGAAGTCGGCCAACGGAAAGAATGGCGCCTCGGCGCCCAAGGCGTTCAGCCTGTCCGGTATTCGGCTCGACAAGCCTGTCGCCGCCGCGAACATCATGCGGGATGTCCTGTTCGTCCCGCCCTCCATGCCCGCGGCCGATCTTCTGGTGAAGATGCAGTCGACCCATATTCACATGGCGCTGGTGGTTGACGAGTACGGCGGCACGGATGGTCTCGTTTCCATCGAGGATCTGGTCGAGGAGATTGTCGGGGAGATCGTTGATGAGCACGACGAACCGGACGGCCCGCTTATCAGTTCGCGGCCGGACGGAACCCTTGTCGCCGATGCCCGCGCGCCCATCGAAGAGCTTGAGGAGCTTTTGAAGGTGGATCTCGTTCCGGACGAGGATGAGGACGATGCCGACACGCTGGGCGGGCTTGTCTTCACCCTGGTCGGCCGGGTTCCGACACGCGGCGAACTGGTCCGGCACAGCAGCGGACTGGCGTTCGAGGTGCTCGAGGCCGATGCCCGCCGACTCAAACGCCTGAAAGTTCATCCCAACGGACACGCCCAGAAGGCGGTCCCCAGAGGCGACCCGGGAGCAGCAGCGTCTGAAGGTGGTGCCCCCGCCTGATAGAGCGGTCAGTCTGCTGCGCTTCACGAAAAATTCGGGCTT
>JBCCEL010000169.1:0-12374 GCA_039030315.1 Pseudomonadota bacterium | reverse complement strand
GCCGGCGGAGCGGCTTGCCTTTCGGTCTTGACGGACGCGCCGTCTTTCCAGGGATCACCGGACTACCTGACGCAATCACGCAAGGCAGCCGGCCTTCCGGCGCTGCGCAAGGACTTCATGCTCGACACCTACCAGGTGACCGAGGCCCGGGCCTGGGGTGCAGACTGTATTCTCATCATCATGGCGATGGTTGATGACGGGCTGGCGGCTGAACTCGAAGACGCCGCCTTCGCCTGGGGCATGGATGCGCTGATCGAGGTGCATGATGAGGAAGAGATGGAGCGAGCACTGAAGCTGAAGAGCACCTTCGTCGGCATCAACAACCGCAACCTCAAGACTTTCGAAACCAGCCTGGCGACCACCGAACGTCTCGCTCCGATGGTGCCGACGGGCCATCTTCTGGTCGGAGAGAGCGGCCTGTTCACACCCGCCGACCTGGCACGGTTGTCGACGGCCGGAGTCAACGCCTTCCTCATCGGCGAGAGCCTGATGCGGCAGGACGATGTGGCGGAAGCAACGCGCGCCATCCTCAGCAAACCGGCCGAGGGCCGGCATGTGGCCTAATGGCAGGCCTCAGCCACATTGACGACAAGGGCAATGCCCACATGGTGGACGTCTCTGAGAAAGACGTTACGAGTCGCACCGCGATCGCCACAGGATCGGTCTGGATGCAGGCGGAGACCCTTGCGATGATCCGGCAAGGCCTGACCAAGAAGGGCGACGTGATCGGAACTGCGCGTATCGCGGGCATCATGGCGGCCAAACGCACGCATGAACTCATCCCTCTCTGTCATCCCCTCGCTCTTTCGAAGGTTACCGTGGATATTGAAGAGGCCGATGGCGAGAACCGTGTGGATGTGACGGCGACAGTGAAGGTAACCGGCCAGACCGGGGTCGAGATGGAAGCCCTGACCGCAGTGTCGGTAACCTGCCTCACGCTCTACGACATGGTGAAAGCCGTCGATCGCGGCATTCGGATCTCGGACATCCGGCTTGTCAGTAAGACGGGCGGAAAATCCGGAACATTCCAGGCTGATTGAGATGGCCCTGACACCGGTAAAACAGGCCAAGGACGAGATTCTCCACGGCGTCAAGCCTACGCCGGTGGAAAAGGTGCCGCTAGCCAAAGCGGCGGGCCGCATTCTGGCTCGGGATCTCAAGGCGGGCCGGGATCAGCCGCCGTTCGACAGCTCCGCCATGGATGGATACGCAGTCGTCGGCCGCGATGTCATGCGGACACCGGCAGAGCTGCAAGTGATTGGCGAGGCGCCGGCGGGACGGGCGTTCGATGGAGTGGTGAAGCCGGGGCAAGCCGTCCGGATTTTCACAGGGGCGCCGCTGCCAAAAGGTTCCGACACCGTCGTCATCCAGGAAGATTGCGACAAGGACGGCGACAGAGTGACCGTTCGCGAGTCGGCCAAGCACGCCGCTTTCGTCCGTCAAAAAGGCCTGGATTTCAAACGCGGCGAGAAACTGATCGAGGCAGGCCAGTTGCTGGGCGCGCGCGAGACAGCAATCGCCGCCGCGATGAACCACGCCGCTGTGCCCGTGCGCAGACGACCACGGATTGCGATCATGCCGACCGGAGACGAGTTGGTGGACCCGGGAGTCAAGCCGCGTCCGGATCAGATCGTCTCGTCGAACAATTTTGCCCTTGCGGCCATGATCTCAAGATATGGCGGCGAGCCGGTAGATCTCGGCATTGTGCCAGACGATGAGGCCGCGCTCGCCGACGCCATCGGGAAAGCGGAAAGCTGCGATGTTCTGGTGACGCTTGGCGGAGCGTCAGTCGGCGAGCACGATCTTGTTCAGGACGCGCTGCGCGCGGCGGGCATGAAGCTCAGTTTCTACAAGATCGCCATGCGGCCGGGAAAACCGCTGATGTTCGGCAAGCTGAAGAAGATGCGGGTGCTCGGGCTGCCCGGAAACCCGGTCTCGGCCATTGTCTGCGCCCGGCTGTTCCTGAAACCGCTGATCGACAGCCTGCTTGGCCTCGATCCGGAGGATGCGCCCGTGCCCGGTCGGCTCGGCAGCGACGTACCCGCCAACGATGAGCGTCAGGACTACCTTCGCGCCAAGCTCGCCTCGGGAGTCGACGGCTCGCTCATCGCCCTGCCCTTTGCCAGACAGGACAGTTCCATGCTGCGCCGGCTGATGGAATCCGATTGTCTCGTCATCCGCCCGCCGAATGCGCCCAGAGCGTTCAAGGGGCAGCAGGTGGAGCTGATCAGACTGGATTTCTAAAGCGTGTCACATGTAGTCGCACAGCACGTCAGCGCGCTTCCTTGCACCGTGGTCGGTTCGTTGCCCCTAACAACTATCCATCTCCACGGGCCGAGTAGATTTCGTTGCGGCCGAATTGATCTTCCCGGACTGGCAGGCCGGTTTCTACACGATGCCGGGCGCCCGCGACAACGCAGTCAAGATAGTGGCGCAGTAACGGCCCGAATTGCCGCTCAAGAAACGCCGCCTTCTTTGCAGGGGAATAGATGGAGATCAGCAGCGGGTAGACCCTGATCGTCAGCCTGCTTGTGGGGCCGCATGTTCGGAGCCGCCATTGCACATATGCGCTCACTCGGTCTCCCACGCCAAGTTCAAGATCATATCCCTCGTGGTCATACCATTGGCGGAACCGCCGGCGATACTTCAATCCGCTGTAGTAGGTGACCAGATCTTCCGCGTCTGCGCCCGGCCATTTGACCACGGTGTTCGCTGCGCAAAATGGATGGAAACTCTCAAGTCCGCCGGGCGCTGCGATAACCGACCAAACAGCACTGATGCTGGCCTGAATGCCTGTTTGCGCCGTGACGGGATCAGCAACATCCAAGCTCCGCTCGGCCATCGCAAGCATCCAGTCTTCCGTTTCCACCAAGCGTCTCCTGCTCTATCCTTTCAAGCTGCGCATAGTGGCACAAACTCGCGTGGGCGGGACAGCCCCGGCGCCAACCGGTCGGCGAGAACAGCGACTGGACCGCGGACAGGACAGAGCCTATCCTGCCATACAGAACGACAAGGAGGAGGTGCATGTCCTTGACAACCGATGTCCGCGCCAAGCCTGGACCCGGCGCCTTTGGCCACCGCGACGACCAGGCCGAGTTGGACGCCTATATGCAGGACGGCGCCGCTCGCGCAATGGCGCTGGGGAACCGCAGTCCGATCCTCTACACCGCTGACGGCGCTGTAGATCCGGCGATCCTCGAAAGCTATTGGAAGCATGGGTTCTACATCTTCGAGAACGTTCTGAGCGCCGATGAGCTCGCCGATCTGGAAGCGGGCGTGCAGGACATCATGACCCGCTTGCCGATGTGTAAGGAGGCGGAGCTTGATGCCCAGGGCAGGCCCGCAATCGGAGTCGCCAACCAGGCACCAACGCTGTTCTGGTCAAAACCACTTGGTGACCCGATGGGTGGGACGAACGAAGCCGGAGGCCGACACCACATAAAGATGATTGAGGCGACCGCCCGCGCGGACGCACCGGAGGATATCGTCTACCTCATCCTTGGATCGCTGCAGTTCTCCGATGCCCTGTTGCGCTGTTATGGTCACCCTGAATTGCTGCGCGTGGTCGAAGCCATCAACGGTCCTGATTTCGTGCCGTTCACCGATGCGCTGTTCATCAAGGAACCCGGACTGGGGGCCGCCGTCAGCTGGCATCAGGACGGAATCACGCATTGGGACAGTCCCGATTGGGACATGGGTACGCACGGCTTCAACCTGATGGGCCAGCTCTACGGTTCGACGCCGAAGAACGGCGTCTGGGTGGTCCCCGGCTCGCACAGGCAGGGGAAGGTTGATATCAAGAAAGCTGTCTCCGAGGCCGGAACAGAACGCCTTCCGAACGCGGTTCCCATTGTCTGCAAACCTGGCGACGTCGCCGTCACCAATCGCCAGACGCTGCATGCCTCGTTTCCGAACACGTCGCCGGATTGGCGGGTGACTGTCAACATGGGCTTTCACCGGCGAAGTTCAGTTCTTGGTGTAAGCGGGGGCGGACTGCACAATGCGGCGGCGGTTTACGACGAAGCGCGGATCCGCTCACGTTCGCGGGTGATCGGCTATGCCATCGATGCCCGCAGCAAGCGCTTCCCCATCGAAACATCTTATGTGTACCGGCCACATGCCGAGGCAGGTGAAAGGTATGTCTATGACGACGCCGCACGCGCCAGCATGTTCGACTACAACCTTGAAGATCTGAGTATCTGAACCGAGCGGCTGCTCAGGGGAACTGCGCACCTATCCGTTCAAGAGAGCCGGACCAGACAATCCCCCGTCCCTTGCCGAGGATATTGTTCCGGGCGATGTAGCCATGGTCAGACTGAAAGCGGCTGTCCCAGGCGCTGTCGCGATTGTCACCCACGAGAAAATAGTGTCCCGGCGGCACTTCATAGAGCCTGCCATCGTGCTGAACGGAAGAGTTTGGGGAGATCAAGGTCATGTAAGACGGCCCATCGGTAACCGTCTCCACGATCTGTTTGTCGCCTGTGTAATGGGCACCGGCGAACGGGCCGGCCTCCTGACGGTCAAGCACCTTGCCGTTGAGCGAAACAGCTCCGTTTCCAAATACGATTTGATCTCCGGGCAGGCCAAGGACACGATTCAGATAAAGGGTGTCCGCATCGTCCCTGACGCGGTAGTAGACGACATCACCGCGCTGCGGGCCCAGGGCGTCGTAGGCGCGCATGTCAAGGATGACACGGTCACCGATCTGGATGGTCGGTGTGTTGGCGCCCTCGATGACTGATACCGTCCGGACGGCGCGCCCCTCATCCATGCTCAGAAAGACCAGAAGCACGAGAGGCAGAAATCCGACGGCGCCGAAAAGCGCATAGGCCCAGGGCGCGTTGAACCATTTTCGCCAATAGTAACGCTGTGAAGAGACCTGGAAGAAAGCGTCCGCCACGAACCCGAGCACCGCGAGTGAACAGACGGCGATCATTCCGAGATAGACCAGCGGGTGGCTCGCCCAGCTCCAGACTCCATGATACCAGGCGAGCACTAACGCGGAATAAAAGGCCAGCATTGCGCCAAAGCGGCGCGGACAGTCCGCATAGAAGTAGCCGGCGCCTCCAGCCAATTGCAGCGCTGCCGCAACCCAGGGGATGCGTTCCTCCCCGTAGGCTTCCAGTTCGTCGTCAGGGTGCAGGTAGGCGTCAGGATCGTACTCCTCGCCCGGAATCAGTTCGTCGTCCGGAAGCTCCTCTTCGGCTACCGAGGTGTCGAATGGTTCGGTGGACATGGGCTAGCTTTGCCCCTCTACGCCATCATATCCCTGCCTGACAGCGGCATCCTACTTCTTCGTGGCAGCAGCAAGCAATGCCGCGGCCGTTGTCCGTGTTTCTTTGGTAAACCAGCCATCCAGGCAGGGATCTTCCCGTTTCTCGACCGCATCGCGAATCCTCGCCACCACATCACCCCGGGTCTGGGCCTTCACGTCAGCATAGGCGATGGGCGGGATTGAGGCATAATCCGCCGCCGTCTCCCGCGCGCGGGACATGACCTCGGCAGCAGGCACGACTTCGTCCAGAATCTTGTGATCGAGTGCCTCAGCCGCCCTTATGTTGCGGCCGGAAAGCAGAAGCCGGCGGCTCATGGTTGGCGACAACTCAGCCTTCGCCATCTCGATTGCGGAGACTGGAAACCGAACGGCCACCCGCACCTCGGTCAGACCGAAGCTCGCGCCCTCGGCCGCGATGCGATAGTCGCACCCCAGGACGAAGAAAAAGCCGCCGGCGATGGCATGGCCGTTGACCGCGCCGACCACCGGCTTCGGGAAGCCGTACAGGGCGCCGTAGGCCCGGTTGAGGCCGTCGACGATGTCATCCTGCTCCTCAGCGCTGAACTTGACGGCTTCCTTGAGATCAAGCCCGGCCGAGAGGACACGGTCCGTCCCCGTCAGGATCAGGGCTTTGACTTCAGGGTGCGCAGCCAACTCGCCCAGGCGCCGGGCGATGTCGAGCAGAAAGGGCGTGTTGAGAGCCGAGGCGGGCGGGCGATTGAGCCGCAGGACACGGAGCCCCTGCCCGAGATCTTCTTCTTCCAGGTATTCGCTCATGTCTGCCTTCACATCGTTGCGCCGATTTGCCAGGGTACGAATTCATTGTCACCGAGACCGAGTGCTTCGCTCTTGGATCTCTCACCGGAGGCGACCGCCAGAAACCGGGTAAGAATCTCCCGCCCCTTTTCCTCGACTGTCGACTTGCCCTCAGCAATGTCCCCGCAATTGATGTCCATATCTTCGGTCATGTTTTCGTAAGTCCGCGAGTTGGTAGCAAGCTTCACAGTCGGTGCGGGCTTGGAGCCAAAGGCGGAGCCACGGCCGGTCGTGAAACAGACAAGATTTGCTCCCGCCGCGATCTGGCCAGTCACCGAAGCCGGATCGTAACCGGGGCTGTCCATGAACACGAAGCCGGGCGTGTCGACCCGTTCACCGTAGTGATAGACTCCTGTAAGCGGTGTCGTGCCGCCCTTGGCCGCAGCGCCGAGGGACTTTTCCAGGATCGTCGTCAGTCCGCCGGCCTTGTTGCCCGGCGACGGGTTGTTGTTCATCTCGCCTCTGTTGCGGGCGGTGTAGTCCTCCCACCATTCGATGCGTTCGATCAGTTTGCGGCCAACCTTTTCGGAGGCGGCCCGGCGGACGAGCAGGTGCTCGGCGCCATAGATCTCCGGTGTTTCCGCCAGAATGCCTGTGCCTCCCTGGGCAACCAGGAGGTCGACGGCATGGCCGAGAGCCGGGTTGGCCGTGACGCCGGACAGGCCATCGGAGCCGCCGCATTGCAGCGCCACCTTGAGCCCGGAGGCCGGGCACTCCGTGCGACTGATATCGTTCACCAGTGGCAGCAGTTCCCTGATCTTCGCCACCGCCTGCTCAATGGTCTTTCGCGTGCCGCCGGTGCCCTGGATGGTCATGCGGTGAAAACGCCTGGGATCGGATATGTCATATTTCTCCGCCATCCGGGCGAGCTGAAAGGTCTCGCATCCAAGGCCGATAAAGAGTGCCGCTCCGACATTGGCATGGGTGGCGTGACCCCAGATCACCCGCTCCAGGTTGTCGAAGCCCTCCCCGTCTCCGGCAATGCCGCAGCCGGTTCCGTGAGAGAAGGCGACGATGCCGTCCACGTTCTGGTAGTCTTCCAGAATTCCGGAGTGGTTGATCTCGTCTGCCGCATAGCGGCAGACCGTGGCGGAACAGTTCACCGATGAACAGATCGCGACGTAGTTGCGGGTTCCGACGCGCCCGTCTGAACGGCGATAGCCCTGGAACGTCAACGGCTTCTCCGCGGGAAGAACAATCCCGGCCTCGATGCCGAACTGATAGTCTCGGTCGTGCTCGCCCATGTCGCAGTTGTGGGTGTGCACATGCTGGCCCGGATCGACCGCCGTGCTGGCATAGCCAATAATCTGGCCGAACTTGCGCACCGGCTCGCCTGCCGCGATCGGCTGCGTCGCCACCTTGTGGCCGGCCATAATCCGCTCGGCGGTGGCGATACCGTTCTCCAGGGCTGTCCCCTCCCCCAGCCGCGAAAGGGCAACGACGATGTTGTCGTCCCCGTGCAGCCTCAAAACGGATGCTTCCGGCATTTACATTCTCCTGCAGTACCTGGTCGCCCAAAGGACAGCTCTATGACGGGAAACCGCGCGACTGCGATTTGAGGAGCTGTTGTACTAGATGGCCTTATCGCACGTATTCCAGGCGAGGCGCGTGCCAGAGTCAACACAGAGATCATCCCGGCAGCATGGTTGTGTACTGAGTCAATCGGCACGCCGGTCCAGGTCCCGGCGGGCGATGCCAACGAAGCTTTCCGCCGAGGCGCTTCGGGGCCGCTGCGCCGGCCAGATGATCGACCAGAACGCTTCCGGAGCCGGATGGAAAGGAATTGCACAAATCTTGTCATTGTCCGGCCTGAGAAGCGGGTGGCTGTTCTGGATTGGCCCGACCACGGATACACCCAGACCTGCCGCCACGAGTGCGCAGATGGCTTCCGTTGTGCGCGCCTCGAACTGGAGTTGGCGCTCCACATTGGCCGCGGAGAAAATCTGATCGAGATGCATGCGGAACTCCGAATCGCGGCAGTACGAGACGAAGGCTTCGCCCTCAAGGCATTCGGGCGAGACGCGCGCCGTTTGCGCCAGGCGGTGACCGCAGGGCACGATGCATACGCTCTGCCCAGGTTCCAGCGCCAGAGAGTCGATGCCGGGGCTCTTGATCGAAGCGGAGGTGATGCCGAGGTCGCAACGCTGGGCAAGGACCCATTCCAATGCCTCATCAGATGACATGACCTCGATCGTCACGGCAACCCCGGGCTGATGCGCCGAGAACTTCGCGACAAGATCGGCGACGATTCCTGACGCAGCCAGAGGGTGCGCCACAAGCCGCAACCTGGGAAACCGCGATCTGCCGATTTCGACTGCAGCTTCACGGATATGCTCGAGCCCGGTCAGTGCCCGGTTAACCTCTTCCACAAGCAGTCTCGCTTCGTGGGAAGGCGTCAGGCGCCGCCCGATCCGGCTGAACAGCTGATAGCCGATATCCTGTTCCATATCCGCAACCAGCCTGCTGACTGCGGGTTGCGAAACCCCGAGATTGCGGGCGGCTTCGGATGTGGTGCCGGCCAGCATCACGGCACGGAAGGCCTCGATCTGTTTGAAGGTGAGAGGCAGGGCGGGTAATCCTTCGCTGAGAACGGCTGAGAATACTATATAACAAAATTCTATGGTTTTTTGAAATCCATAGTCTGATAGCATGAGATTCAGGATCTGTCATGCAACGATATTCCATCTTCAGCCTGGCCCGGAACGCCCTCACCCGCCATGAGAACTGGACGGCCGCATGGCGCAGCCCGGAACTCAAGGACCGGTACGATGTGATCATCATCGGCGCGGGCGGACATGGGCTCGCCACCGCCTACTATCTGGCGAAGAACCACGGCGTTACCAATGTGGCTGTGCTGGAAAAGGGCTGGCTCGGCGGCGGCAACGTGGCACGGAACACGGTGACCATCCGCTGCAATTACATGCGCGATGAAAGCATCCCGTTCTACGTGAAGACCGTCGCCCTCTATGACGGCCTGACCCGCGATCTGAACTACAACCTGATGTACTCCAAGCGCAGCATGATCGATGTGGTTCAGACCTACCCGAAACTCAGGGAAATCAAGCGCCGCATGCTGACCATGGACCTGCATGGCGGCACCTACACTCCCATCGGCGTGGAGGAGCTGCGCCGCCGCATCCCCGCCCTGACCGGCGGCGGCGAAGGTTCGAGGCTCCCGATCATTGCTGGCATGGTCCATCCGGACGCTGCGGTCTGCCGGCACGACGCGGTGGCATGGGGATACGCCCGCGCCGCCGACGACCGGGGCGTGGAGATGCATCAGAATACGGAGGTAAAGGCCCTTCTGCGCGGGCCGGACGGGGCGATTTCAGGAGTGCGCACGAACCGCGGAGACGTGCTGGCAGGCAAGGTCGCCGTCGTGGTTTCCGGGCACACGACCACCTTGACCGAGACCGTGGATCTAAACCTGCCGCTCAAGACCTTCAACCTCGCAGCCTTCGTCTCCGAGCCGATGAAGCCGGTGGTCGATGTGGTCGTCAACTGCCCCGATATCGGGGTCTATCTCAGCCAGTCCGACAAGGGCGAGCTGGTGATCGGCGGGGCGCCTGATCCCGGCCAGTCCTTCCGCCGTGACGTCAAGCAATCGGTCTTCGAGGATGCGGTAGTGTCCATGCTGGAGCTGTTTCCAGCCTTCCGGCGGGTCAAGATGCTGCGCCAGTGGGGCGGCTCCCTCGACATCGCCCACGACGCTTCGCCGATCGTGAGCACGACCGATATTCCGGGGCTCTTCGTTTCCGCCGGCTGGTGGGGCGGCTTCAAGGCCATCCCCGCCGGCGGATTTACGCTTGCCCATTTGATTGCCAACAAAGAGCCGCACCCGCTCATCGAACCGTTTGGCCTGAACCGCTTCCGCCACCTGGATTTCATTCTGGAATCCGGCACGACCACGGCGCGTTAGGAGCCGCACGGATGCTGAAGATCACCTGCCCCTTCTGCGGTCCGCGCAATGAAAGCGAGTTTATCCATGGTGGTCCGGCGCGCCCAAGGCGCCCGGAGGACGCGCATGCCCTGACCGATGAGGACTGGGTGGCCCATCTCACCGTGCCGGACAACCCCATAGGCCCGGCAGAAGAAAAATGGTGGCATGTGCGCGGCTGTGGCCAGTGGGTGACCATCTCCCGGCACACGGTAACCCACGAGATCTCGGACAACGGTGGCGGCGATGGCTGAAGCTAGCAACCGGCTGCCATCCGGTGGGCGCATCGACCGGGACAAGCCGCTCCGGTTCACCTTCAACGGCCGGGAATACTCTGGCTACGAAGGTGACACGCTGGCCTCGGCGCTGCTGGCGCACGGCGTCAGCCTGGTGGCGCGCAGCTTCAAGTACCATCGCCCCCGCGGGATCATGGGCGCCGGGGTGGAAGAGCCTTCCGCTCTGGTTGAGCTCCTTGGGGACAACCAGTCCGGCAACCAGCCCATCACTATGGTTCGGCTCAGGGACGGCCTGAAGGCCAGGTCGGTGAACTGCTGGCCATCGCCCGGCTTTGACCTCATGGCGGTCAATCAGCTGTTCTCGGGCCTCCTTCCGGCTGCCTTCTACTACAAGACGTTCATGTGGCCCACCTGGCATCTCTTCGAGCCCTTCATCCGGCGCGCAGCCGGTCTGGCCGAAGCACCGAAGGAGACAGCTGAGAATCTGCATTACGAAACCCGGCACGGACACTGCGACATCCTCGTGGTCGGGGCCGGGCCGGCGGGGTTGATGGCAGCCCTGACGGCGGCGCGCAGCGGCGCGCGTGTGATGATCGCGGACGAGGGTCCTGAGCCTGGCGGATCTCTCCTGTCGAGCCGCGGCACGATCGGCGAAGAGCCTGCAACCGACTGGGCATCAGGGATCGTGCACGAACTGGACGCCATGCAGAACGTCACCCGCCTGCGGGATGCGGTGGTGTGGGCCTACCGCGAACATAATCTGCTCATGGTCACCGAACGCAGTCCGGCGCCTGATCACGTCTTCCAGCGCACGTGGCGGGTGCGCGCCGCACGGGTGATTGTGGCCGCCGGTGCTATTGAACGGACGCTGGTTTTCCCGGGCAATGACCGGCCCGGCTGTATGCTCGCGTCGGCCGCGCGGGCATACGTGAACAGATATGCAGTGAAACCGGGCAGCCGCGCCGTGATCTTCACGAACAATAACAGTGCCTATGAAGCCTCAAGGGATCTGAACGATGCCGGCATCGAGGTCGCTGCGATCGTCGATGTGCGCCATGAGGTGCCGGGCAAGGTTCAGGGTCTCACGCCAGGTACGCCTTGTGTGTCAGGACATGTGATCGCGGGAACTGCCGGGGGCAGAAGGATCAGGTCGGTCACCGCAGAACCGCGAAACGGCGGCGCGCGCGGTCAGATCGAATGTGATTTGCTCCTGATGTCCGGTGGCTGGAGCCCGACAGTCCACCTCTACTCTCAAGCACGCGGCAGCCTGAAGTTTGATGACCAGACCGCGGCCTTCATACCCGATGCGCCTGGACAGCAGGCCGTCTGTGCCGGCGCAGCGGCCGGGGTGTTCGACCTTCCCTCGGTTCTCGCCGATGGTGCAGAGAAAGGGGCGCAGACTGCGCGAGAACTCGGCTTTTTCGCCGAGCCGGCCGAGGCACCGCGCGTGGAGCAGATACCACCCTACTCGATTGAGGCGTTCTGGCCGAACGGCCGTGTGCCGCCCGGTGCCAAGGCCTTTGTGGACGTCCAGAACGATGTCACGCTCAGCGATGTGCACCTGTCGATGCGTGAAGGTTTTGCGGCAGTGGAACATGTGAAGCGCTACACCACGGCGGGCATGGGCATCGACCAGGGCAAGACCGGCAATATCAACGTGGTCGGAGCCATTGCGCAGCACGCCGGCGTTGCGATGGAGGATATCGGTACGACCACGTTCCGGCCACCCTACCTGCCGGTCGATTTCGGTGCTTCCGGCGGCTTGCGGAAGGAAAGCGTCTTCCTGCCCTACCGCCACACACCAATCACCGAATGGAACATCCAGCAAGGTGCCACGATGTATGAGGCGGGCGCGCGCTGGCAGCGTCCCGGATTGTTTCCGAGACCGGGAGAAAGCTTCCAGGAGACCGTGAACCGTGAGTCCCGGACCGTACGCGAGAATGTCGGGGTCTATGACGGGTCCCCCCTCGGCAAGTTCGAGATCAAGGGACGCGATGCGCTCCGCTTTCTGAACATGCTCTACACGAACGCCTTCGACACGCTGGAGGCCGGATCAGGACGCTATGGCCTGATGCTGTCCGACGACGGGCTGATCATCGATGACGGGGTC
>JBCCEL010000168.1:0-12393 GCA_039030315.1 Pseudomonadota bacterium | reverse complement strand
TCCGACCATGGAGTAGAGGATCGTTTCCAGAACCTCATGCCGCGACCTGGCGCTGCTGACAAAGCGTGCTTCTCTCTGCGGCACTGATCGGCGCCTGTCGCCACCACAGGAGGGCTTCTCCTTCCCGCGAAGCCGCACCAGACGTCGCCGCGCCATCGGGCGGGGCGTCTCGAACTCTTCGTGCTCGCGCTGAGCTCTTGCGGCAGGTTCAGAAAAAACCGAAGCGGCATCTGCGTCAAGCAGTGCGGCTTCTACCGGCTTCTCGGGTTGCGCATCGAACTCGTCAATGCGCCGGTCGGAATAGGTCACGGTACTACTTACTCAACTACTCGGTTACGCGTTACGCCGCGAGTGTTGTTCGCGTTTGTGACCTGAGTACGCCAGGTGCTGGGCGTTCACGTGACGATATTTTGCGGCAAGAACCGGGAGCACTATCAAGTTGCGAATCTGATCGTCCAGGCCGGGTCAGCGGACCTGCCCATCCGGTTACTTTCGAAGCTGACCTGCGCGGCGCCGCGCTGTACTGCGTTGAATATCCGAGAGAAATATCTGTATCCGGACAAAACGCAGGTCCTAGTTCAGCGGGCACCACATTGATCTGCGCTATCCAGACCGCCGACTCTCGCAGGCCGGAAAAACCTGTTCAAGTTGAAGAAATGGTCACGCAGCCGCCCGTTTTCTGACGCATTCGGGTCGTCACGTGTGAGTCGGCGGCACAGCCCAACACCTTCCGGATCTCGCAGCTGAGGGATCCATTCCGGCCATGGACCCTTGCCTATGAGTCAGGGCTGTTCCTGAATCTGGTGCCAAGTCACTGCTGCTCTGGCAGCCTGTCAGCATCGCGCCGGTTCTAATCAGCTGAGTTCCCCAAGGCGCTGGCTGGTTTCCTCTGCCAGCGTCTCAATCAGATCAGCCGCCGGCATTTCACGCGTAAGCGCAACGGACTGGCCCGAGTACAATCCGCTAACCTCGCCACGGCCACCCTCTTCAAGCGGATAAGTGACACTCATCTGGGCAGGAAACGGCAACGGCTCAACACCGGAGACCGTGAGATGTTCGATCAGCCGGTTCTTTATGAAACGTGCCGGCCGGCCGGAAACGACGCTGGTCACAACAGTGCTGGCATCCCCCGCTTGGCTCAACGCATCGCGGTGCGCATCCGGCACATCGGCTTCCTCACAGCGAAGGAACGCCGTGCCCAGCTGAACGCCGCACGCGCCAAGCATGAACGCCGCGGCGATAGCGCGCCCGTCCGAAATCCCCCCGGCGGCAATCACCGGAACCTGAACCGCATCGACGACCTGGGGAAGCAGCGAGAACAACCCCGGTTGCATGGAGATCTCCACGCCTGAGAACGTTCCCCGATGCCCGCCGGCCTCGGAGCCCTGAGCTATTACGGCGTCCACCCCGGAGGCTTCAAGCGATCGGGCCTCTTCCACTGTGGTGGCACTGCTGATGACGAATATCCCTATATCCTTGACGGCCTGCATCGTCTCCGGATCAGGCAGGCCGAAATGGAAGCTCACCACTTCAGGCTTCATTTTTTCCAGCATGGCCAGGTGCTCGTCCGTCACCTTTCCGGCCGCACCGGACGGCTGCGGCATCTGCCCCAGCTTTTCTGCATCATATAACTGCTGAACCAGCTCACGCATTTGAGCGCCAAACCCTTCAAGGGGTCCAGGATCCTCCCAGAGAGGATAGTTGACGTTGAGGCTGCCCCCACTTTGCTGGCGAAATCCCGCAACGCGCCGCTCGGCTTCCTCTCCGGTGTACCCCCACATGCCGAGACCGCCGAGACCACCGGCACTGCTCACCTCTGCCGCAAGGGCCGGTGTGGTGAACTCTCCCATCGGAGCCTGCAGGATCGGCCACTTCAGGTTAAGCCGCTGCGTAAGTGTGTTTTGTGACCACATGGTTTCGGCTCTCCTGAAGGGCCCGGTTACAGGGGCACTCTAGGAACGGTCGCACAGCTTGTCGACCCGCGCCTCTGGTCTGGTGTTCCGGACAACGGCGCGCAGGGACCGTCTCGGCCAGAAACGTGAAACGGCCCCTGAATTGCTCAGAGGCCGTTCCAACTCAATCTGTCTGCGCAGGACTAGAGCGAGGCTTCCAACTGCTTGAGATGGTCGAGCGCTTCCTGGGCGATGCGCTTCTTCTCTTCCGTCTTGGCGTCGTCGACGTCTTCCTGGGCGTTCTGCATCTGCTGGGCCAGGGCGTCCTTGTCGAGGTCGGCCATTGGGATGGCCTCTTCGGCGAGGATGGTGAGGCCGCCCGGGTTGACCTCGGCAAAGCCCCCGCGAACGAAGATGCGTTCTTCGCCTGAGTCCTTCTGCACATCAACCACACCGGGACGCATTGTAGAGAGCACCGGAGCGTGCTGGGCAAAAACGGTGAAATCCCCTTCGGTGCCCGGGACCGTGACAGAAGTGACCTCTTCGGAAAGCAGGAGCTTCTCCGGGGAGACCATTTCGAAGTTGAGCATCTCAGCCATGGCGGCGTCCTCGCAAGTCTTCTTCAGTTGTTGTTCCCGCGAAGGCGGGAACCCAGGGCCTGCGCGGCTGGTCTACCTTTGCGGTCCTGGACCCCCGCCTTCGCGGGGGTGACGGGCGGGGCGTAGAAGTTCCGCGCCCGAACTGGTTCCTCAAGCAGCCTCTGCTGCCAATCGTTCTGCCTTCTCAATCGCCTCGTCCATGGAGCCAACCATGTAGAAGGCCGGTTCCGGCAGGTGGTCGTACTCGCCGTCCACGAGACCCTTGAAGCCCTTGATCGTGTCTTCCAGGTCCACCAGCTTGCCGGGCGAACCGGTGAAGACTTCGGCAACGAAGAACGGCTGGGACAGGAAGCGCTCGATCTTGCGGGCGCGGGCCACGGCCAGTTTGTCGTCCTCGGAAAGCTCGTCCATGCCGAGAATGGCGATGATGTCCTGAAGGGCCTTGTAGCGCTGCAGGGTTTCCTGCACGCGGCGGGCCACGTCGTAGTGCTCATCGCCGATGATGCGCGGGTCGAGCATGCGCGATGTGGAGTCAAGCGGGTCCACAGCCGGGTAGATGCCCTTCTCCGAGATCGCACGGGACAGCACGGTCGTGGCGTCCAGGTGAGCGAACGAGGTGGCCGGGGCCGGGTCGGTCAGGTCATCGGCCGGGACGTAAATGGCCTGCACCGAGGTCACCGAACCCTTGGTGGTGGTGGTGATGCGCTCCTGCAGGGCGCCCATGTCGGTGGCCAGCGTCGGCTGATAGCCCACGGCCGAAGGAATACGGCCCAAGAGCGCCGACACCTCGGAACCAGCTTGCGTGAAGCGGAAGATATTGTCCACGAAGAACAGCACATCCTGACCTTCATCGCGGAAGTGCTCGGCGACCGTCAGGCCGGAGAGACCAACGCGAGCACGGGCTCCGGGAGGCTCGTTCATCTGGCCGTACACCAGGGCACACTTGGAGCCCTCGCCGCCGCCTTCCTTGTTCACACCGGATTCGATCATTTCCCAGTAAAGGTCGTTTCCTTCACGGGTCCGCTCACCCACGCCGGCGAACACGGAGTAACCGCCATGCGCCTTCGCGATGTTGTTGATGAGCTCCATGATGAGAACGGTCTTGCCCACGCCGGCACCGCCGAAAAGGCCGATCTTACCGCCCTTGGCGTACGGAGCGAGCAGGTCCACCACCTTGATGCCGGTGACCAGGATTTCAGACTCGGTGGACTGGTCGATGTAGTCCGGAGCCGGCTGGTGGATACCGCGGGTCGCGGTGGTCTTCATCGGGCCGGCTTCGTCCACCGGCTCACCGACCACGTTGATGATGCGGCCGAGAGTGCCGTCGCCGACCGGCACTGCGATGCTGTCGCCGGTGTCCTTGCATTCCTGACCGCGGACCAGGCCTTCGGTGGAGTCCATGGCGATGGTGCGGACGGTGTTTTCACCCAAGTGCTGCGCCACTTCCAGAACCAGGCGGTTGCCGCGGTTCTCGGTTTCCAGCGCGTTGAGGATTTCCGGCAGGTGGTCGCCGAACTGGACGTCCACGACGGCGCCCATGACCTGGCGCACGCGGCCGGTCTTGCCGCCAGATGACTTCGGAGCTGCCTTCTTGGCAGCGGCCTTTTTCTTTGCAGGTGCTTTGGCCATAGCTTTTACCTTCTCTTCGATCCTTAGAGCGCTTCGGCGCCCGAGATGATTTCAATCAGTTCTTTGGTGATCTGGGCCTGGCGCTGGCGGTTGTAACTCAGCGTCAGCTTGTCGATCATTTCGCCGGCGTTCCGCGTCGCGTTGTCCATGGCGCTCATGCGGGCGCCCTGTTCGGAGGCCGCATTCTCCAGGAGACTGCGGAAAATCTGGACGGAGACATTGCGCGGCAGGAGCGTATCCAGGATCTCGCTCTCTTCGGGCTCGTAGTCGTAAACGGCGCCCTTGAGATCGAGCGGCTCGGCATCTTCGGCCAGTTCCACCTTCGCCGGGATGAGCGGCAGGGCGGTAGGGATCTGGCTGATCACCGACTTGAACTCGGAGAAGAACAGCGTGCAGACGTCGAACTCGCCGTCGTCGAACATCTTCAGGACGCGGTTGCCGATATCGGCCGCGTTCGCGAACCCGACCTGCTTGACGTCGCGCATCTCGATCAGATCTTCGATGAGATGCGGGTACACGCGCTTCAGGACGTCATTGCCCTTCTTGCCGACGCAGAGGATCTTGACCGTCTTGCCCTCGGAGATGAGCTTGGCCGCATGATCCCGGGCGAGACGCGCGATATTGGAGTTGAAACCGCCGCAAAGTCCACGTTCGGCTGTTGCAACCAGCAGGAGGTGCACATCATCCTTGCCGGTGCCGGCCAGAAGCGGAGAGGCATTGTCATTGCCTTCCATACCCGCCGCCAGGTTTGCCAACACCGAAGCCATCCGCTCCGAGTACGGGCGGGCAGCTTCTGCTGCCTCCTGGGCCTTACGCAGCTTTGCCGCCGCAACCATCTGCATGGCCTTGGTGATCTTCTGCGTCGCCTTCACCGAGGCAATGCGGTTTCGTAGTTCCTTAAGGCTAGCCATAGTGAGCTCAGTCCTTCTGGTTCCGTCTCACGGAGCGCTTAAGCAAACGACTTGGAGAACGCGTCGGCTGCACCTTTGAGCTTTTCTTCCGTTTCGCTTGAGAGTTCTTTCTCCGATGCGATGGTCGACAGCAGATCAGCGTGGTTTTCACGGAGATTCCGCAGGAACTCTTCTTCGAAGCGTCCGACATCGGCGAGCGGCAGATCATCGAGATAGCCATTCACGCCGGTATAGATGACGCAAACCTGCTCTTCCACCTTGAGCGGCGAGAACTGGTCCTGCTTCAGAAGTTCGGTCAGCTTGGCGCCACGGTTCAGGAGTTGCTGGGTCGACGCGTCGAGGTCGGAGCCGAACTGGGCAAAGGCCGCCATTTCGCGGTACTGGGCGAGTTCGCCCTTAATCTTGCCGGCAACCTGCTTCATCGCCTTGATCTGGGCCGAAGATCCCACGCGGGACACCGACAGACCGACGTTCACGGCCGGGCGGATACCCTGGAAGAAGAGGTCGGTCTCAAGGAAGATCTGGCCATCGGTAATGGAGATCACGTTGGTCGGGATAAACGCCGACACGTCGTTACCCTGGGTTTCGATCACCGGCAGCGCGGTCAGGGAGCCAAGTCCGTTGTCTTCGTTGAGCTTTGCGGCCCGCTCGAGAAGACGGGAGTGCAGATAGAAGACGTCACCAGGATAGGCTTCACGTCCAGGCGGACGGCGGAGCAGCAGGGACATCTGGCGGTAGGCCACGGCCTGCTTGGAAAGGTCATCGTAACCGATCATTGCGTGCATGCCGTTGTCGCGGAAGTATTCGCCCATGGTGCAACCGGCAAACGGCGCCAGGAACTGCATCGGGGCCGGATCGGACGCGGTTGCTGCGATCACGATGGAATATTCCAGCGCGCCGTTCTCTTCCAGCACCTTCACGAACTGGGCCACGGTGGAGCGCTTCTGGCCAACAGCAACATATACGCAGTAAAGCTTGGCGCTCTCGTCATCACCCTGGTTGATCGGCTTCTGGTTGAGGAAAGTGTCCAGAATGACGGCGGTCTTGCCCGTCTGGCGGTCACCAATGATCAGCTCGCGCTGACCACGGCCGATCGGGATCAGCGCATCGATCGCCTTGAGGCCGGTGGCCATGGGCTCATGCACGGATTTGCGGGGAATAATGCCCGGCGCCTTGACATCCACCTGGCGGCGCTCGGCGGTCTTGATCGGGCCCTTGCCGTCAATCGGGTTGCCGAGGCCGTCCACGACGCGGCCGAGCAGTTCCTTGCCGACCGGCACTTCCACGATGGCGCCGGTCCGCTTGACCGTGTCGCCTTCCTTAATGGAACGGTCATCGCCAAAAATCACGATCCCGACGTTATCGACTTCCAGGTTCAGCGCCATACCGGCAATGCCACCCGGGAACTCGACCATTTCACCGGCCTGGACATTGTCCAGACCGTAGACACGGGCGATACCGTCACCAACGGAGAGAACCTGACCAATCTCGGAAACTTCGGCTTCCTTGCCGAAATCCTTGATCTGGTCCTTGAGGATTGCGGAAATTTCCGCGGCGCGGATATCCATCAGCCGACCTCTTTCATAGCGATTTTAAGATTGTTGAGTTTGGTGCGGAGAGAATTGTCCACCATCCGGCTGCCGACCTTTACGATCAGTCCGCCCAAGATGTCCGGATTAACCTTCTCTTCCATCTGAACGTCGCGGCCCACCTGTTCCTTGAGCGCCGCCTTGAGCTTCTTGACATGAGCAGCGCTGAGCTTCTCCGCGCTGGTCACCTCCGCGGAAACCTCGCCGCGGGCATGGGCTACGAGCTTGCCGTAGGCCGTCACCATGTCGCGAAGCACGAACAGGCGGCGGTTCTTGGCAACCAGGCCGACAAAATTGTGGGTCAGACCGCCGATCTTGGCCTTCTTGAGCACGGCGCTCAAAGCAGCCCACTGTTCGTCGGAGCCGAACACGGGCGAACGTACGAGCCTTTCGAGATCTTCGGATTCATCCAGCATCTGGCCAACGGAGGCGAGGTTCTTGCCGACCTCGTCGACACACTTCTCATCGCTTGCCATCTCATAAAGAGCCGTCGCATAGCGCCCGGACACGCCGGAGATTGAGGGGTCTTGAACAGCCACGATTCTCTAGTCTTTCAAGTTTCCAGATCAAGGGCACATGGAAGGATTGGCTCAAGGTGTCAGGATCGATCCAGGCGCGCCGCCAGCCTTGTCGTTTAACTCTTTGATTTTATTTGCTTTTATCTCGGGGATTGGTCGCCGGATTCGGCTTCCCCACAAACCGGGGCTTCGTCTAGCACGGGTCTTTTCGCGGTGCAACACTGCGGAAGTCGTATATCCCCTGCGGCATGGGGGCACAGCGAAAGCCCGATCAGGCCCGTTGCCGCCAGCCCGCGCGGGAAATCGGTACAACCTTCCTACGAGAGCTGCCTGGCCACCTCCCTGGCCACTTTCTCTCCGCTCAGGTATGCCCCGCCGCAAAGTGCGACGTGCGCGCCGGCCACGGCTTCACCCGCGAAGAACAGGCGGTTGGCTAATGGTCGCTCGAGTTCGGCGCGCGCGCCGTAGTGGCCAGGTCTGGCGGCAGCATAGGCCCCTCGGGTTAGCGGGTTGTCTGCCCAACCTGTCAGGTGCCCTTTCACAAAGTGCTTGCGGACGCTGCTGCCCGCGATCCTGACCACTTCGCCCAGGGCAAAATCGACAGCGGCCTCCTCGCCGGCCGCAGACAGTTCCCAGCCGAACTTGCCACCGACGAATCCTATCATGATGTCGAAATTGAAGGGCCAAGTCAGGAAGTAACAGGCCTTCGCCGGCATCTCGTTAGGCACCCAGTAGGTCAGCCAGTTGTTGTATCCAAAGCCCAGCTTGTCACCATCGAACTGCAGAGTGATTTTCGCCAGCAGCCCCATCGGCAAATTCGCCACGGCATCCGATTTCCAAGCGGGGAGTTCAGGTGTGAATTTTATCGAGCCCGCGGCCAGCACACCGGTTGAAACCGTCACGATGCAGGCCTTGGCACGGATCGTTCCGGCGGGTGTTTCCACCGACACGCCCTTCCCACCCCAGTTGACCGCAGTTGCCGGCGTGTTGAGCTTGACGGGGAGGCCCTGCGCCTGCCTGGCCACAAGGGCACCGTGCCCTTCCTTGATCATGTAACTCGGGTTGCTTTCCGCCGAGTTCCAGTCATCCATGGTCGATAGATCAGCAAAATCGACGCCGTAGTCCATGGCACCGATCCAGGACTGGCAGACGCCGGAAAAATCATCATTCTGCGGAATAACCGTTGAGGCCGGTACGTCCTGGCCTGCTTTGCCCGCCTTGTAGAGGGCCGTCATGATTCCGCTCCACGCGCGGTCGTATGCCTTACGCTCCTTGCCATTGGCGCGTCTGTCGCCGACATAGACGGCCTCGCCGGCATTGCTGTGATCCAGGATATCAAAGCCCCAGTCCCGGGCGAGTTTCTTGTAGGGATTGGCATTGGCGGCAGAAATCCATGAACAGCCATGGTCGAACGGAACGCCGAAAGTCTCGCTCTCGGTGTAGGCACGGCCGCCGATCCGGTCTGCAGCCTCGACGACCACGACGGTCTTGCCCTGCCCGATCAGGGTCTGGGCCGCTGTCAGTCCTGCAGCGCCGGCACCTATGACCACCACATCCGGATCACCTGTCATGGCCAGGGCAGGCCGGAGCGGCAGCGCGGAGAGTGCCATCCCGCCGGCTATGAGTGATCTTCTGGACAGGTTTGTCATTTGCTTGCACCTCGCCGCGGTAATTGCCACACCAAGGTTGAGAGTGTCTCGGCAGTACCTAACCTGCAACTTGCAAAACCTCCCCGAGGTGGATACTTTTTTGCACCATGTCAGCAAGGCAGCTCCCTCCCCTCAATGCTCTGAAAGCCTTTGACGCAGCGGCACGGAATGGCGGTTTCCGGGCGGCCGCCAACGAGCTGAACGTCACCCATAGCGCGGTGGGGCGCCACGTCCGGGGCCTTGAAGCCAGGCTTGGGGTCAAACTCTTTGAGACCACCAAAAGCGGCGTTGAGCTGACCGAGGCTGGCTGGCTGTACGCTCAGCGAATATCGGAATCTCTGCAGGACATCGCGGCTGCGACCGAGGATATCTGCGGCAAGTTCGGAACCAGCCGGCTGCACATCCGGGCAATAGCCGGCTTCTGCTCCAGATGGCTGGTTCCCAATCTGCCTGCCCTCATGGAACGGTTTCCGAGTGCAACGATCATCGCTGAACCATTCACCGATGTTGAGGACTGGGAGATGGGGGGTGCCGATTTCGCCATTGGCTTCGGCAATCCGGAAGACCTGGAGGGAGAGTGCGAGCTGCTTTTCTCCGAGCCGGTCTATCCCGTGTGCTCGCCGTCCTACCTGGAGCGGGAAGGTCCAATCAGAAAGGCATCTGACCTCCAGCAGGCGGATCTGCTGCACGAGGACTATGGCGACTGGTGGCGCAAGTGGTTCGCGGCCAACGGCATCAGCTTCCGCCAGCGGACCCGTTCGGTCCTGTGGAACGCGGCGCAAACTGTAGACGCCGCAATTGATGGCCAGGGCGTGGCCCTTGCCAGCGACATGATGGCGGCGGCCGAGCTCGCCTCTGGCAGGCTGGTCCGGCTCCCCGGCCGGGAAATGGCGGATGGGGCTTATTGGGTGATCTGGCGGGAGAAGAAACCCCGGGCCGGCGTTGCGCTGGAGGTTGCAAACTGGATCAAGCGAGAAGTTGGGGCCAGGCCGGATAGGGGCGAACTGCAGATCACTCGGCCACCAGGCGCCTGAGTTATACCAACTGATCCCATTCAATACCCGAGAGCGACGGGCATCCGCTTTCCCTCACAACCGCGGTTTCTCCAACACCCACGGGAAACTTACCGTGGATTCTGATGGCTGGATGTTCAGCCCTGCGGAGTGGTGGAATGAGTTTGGCTTTGATTTCATCATCCCGGGAGAACCTGTTGGCAAGAGCTTACACGGCAGCGCCAACGACGATGTAGGCGAATCCTGTGCGCAGCGCTCCGTTCAGACACCGTCCAGTTTCCAAATCGGGACCATCCCTGGCGCTGCAGTCATCATCAGGCTGGTCTGCGCCAACGATAACCTTCTCAACGCGCAGGCGGGTCTTTGGCGCTCCTATGGAAGGGGGCCGGTCAGGCGGCAAAATCCCGGACGACCTGGCCGGCATTTCGGGGAGTCCGCCGCCCGTTGCGCATCGCAAGCTCGCCATTGACCAGAACGTGGGCGATTCCGGAGGCGTACCGGCGCGGATGCTTCGCGGTCGCGTTACTGGCGATGTTGGCGCTATCGAAGACACAAATGTCCGCCTGGAACCCAGGCCGGAGTTTGCCGCGATTCTTCAGCCCGAGGCGCTCAGCCGGGATCGACGTGATCTTCGCGAGCCCTTTCGCAAGGCTCAGGACGTTCCGGTCGCGGACATAGTACTGCAGGAAGCGCGCTGCCCAGCCGTATCCCGACAGCGAGCCCACGTGATCCTTCAGGACACCATCGTTGGCGATGGCGACCGTGTCGGAGATCACCGCACATTCGGGCTGCTGCAGACACAGGTCGAGATCACGGTCCCGAAAGGACTTGGAGGACCACATACAGCCCATAAGGTTCTCACCTTCTTCCAGCAGGATATCGAGAACGGCATCATATGGATCGACACCGCGCATCCGGCCGATCTCCTCAAAGTCCATACCGACGATGTCCTTGTTCTCCACGGCGTTCAGGAGAACGATGTCCTTCCATTTGCGCGCCTTGACGATGAGCCACATGGGCTGGGGATTGGACTTGATCCTCTCCCGGGCCTCCCTGTCGGTGAGGCGGCCGAGCATCTCGTCCAGCCCGCCGGCCTGGGCCCATTTCGGCAGGATGGCAGCCATGAGGGTATGGTTCCAGTCGTGCGGGATGACGTCGAAGGCGATGTCCGCGTCATGTCTTCGGGCGATCTCGATCATTTCCAGAGTATGCTCCATGGCGTAGTCGGGCGCTCCGAACTTCGGCTGGATATGACTGATCTGCAGCTTGGCCCCGGACTGCCGCGCGGTCGCGATCGCTTCGGCGAAGCCGAGATCATAGTGAGTGTCCCGGTTGCGCACATGCGTCGCATAGGGCCGGCCATGTTTGGCCGCCACCTCGCACATGGGGACAAGATGCTCCGGCGCCGCCAAAATGCCCGGGAAGTACTCCAGGCCTGATGAAAAACCGGCCGCGCCTTCATCCATGCACTGCTCGGTCAGGCGCGCCATGTCAGCGACCTCCTCGGGCTCCCCTGCCCGGAGTTCATCACCCAGCACCGCACGGTGGATCGTGCCATGACCGACGAAAGCCAGCACGTTGACGCCGAGACCGCTCTCCTCCAGCACATCAAGGTATTCGCCAAAGCCGTGCCAGTGCGGATGGCTGGCCTGGTCCGTGTACCAGGGAGACACCGACCGTATGGCGTCGTGACTGCAGACGGGCGCGCAGCTGATGCCGCATTGGCCGATGACTTCGGTTGTAACGCCCTGATGCACCTGGCTTTCGGCCCGGCCATCGGCGACAAGGGTGAAATCGGAATGGGTATGCATGTCCACGAAGCCCGGCGAGACCACAAGACCGCTAACGTCGATCTCCTCTTCTGCACCGGCATCTGAGAGTTCACCGATCTCGGCGATCTGTCCATCCTTGACGGCAAGATCGGCGATGAATCCGTCCCGGCCCGTGCCGTCGAAGATCTCGCCGTTGCGCAACACCAGGTCGAACGTCATGCTCGCCTCCTATTTTGCAGGGCCGTAGACCCAGTTCGGCAGGGAGAGGGTGATCTCCGGGAACAGGATCAGGATAAGCATGCCCACGATATAGGCCCCGATAAACGGCAGAACGGCGACCGATATGCGCTCAATGGATATGTTGGAAATCCTCGCGGCCACGGTCAGGTTGGCTCCGAGCGGCGGCGTGAGGAAGCCGATTTCACAGGTCACGACCGTAAAAATACCAAAGAGGACCGGGTCGATACCAAGGGAAGTGACCAGCGGGAAGAAGACGGCGGTGAAGAGGATGATCTGCGCCAGCGACTCCATGAAGGTACCGATGAAGATGTAGAAAATGCCGATCAGGATGAGCACCAGGATCGGATTCTCAGTGATGGCAGTGATCGCGCCCTGCACCGCCGTGGGGACATCGTAGAAGGCGGTGAGCTGGCCGAATGCCAGGGTCGGCGTCAGGAGGATCAGGATCCCGGTCAGAAGGGCCGTAAAGCGCAAGGCCTCGATAAACTTCTCCAGAGTCAGCTCGCGGTAGACCACGGCGCCGACAAACAGGGCGTAGAATACGGCCACGCTGGCCGCTTCTGTCGGCGTGAACACGCCGC
>JBCCEL010000167.1:0-12437 GCA_039030315.1 Pseudomonadota bacterium | reverse complement strand
GCATGAAGGCGTAGACAATTGTGGGCCCACAGAAACGGAAACCGCGCTTTTTGAGATCCTTTGAGATGGTTTTGGACAGTTCTGTCTCCGCCGGGACCTCGTCCAGCGTCCTGAACTTGTTCTGGATCGGCCGGCCCTCGCAATAGTCCCACAGATAGTCCGTAAACCCCTGCCCGCTCTCCATGATGTCGAGCCACACCTGAGCATTGCCGATCGTCGCCTGGATCTTCGAGCGGTTGCGGACGATACCGGCATTCTGCATCAGCTCGGCCTGCTTGGCCTCGTCGTAGCGCGCGATCTTTTCCGGATCGAAACCGTCAAACGCCTCGCGGAAGGCATCGCGCTTCTTCAGGATTGTGATCCAGGACAAACCGGCCTGAAAGCCGTCGAGAATGAGCTTTTCCCAGAGCGCCCGGTCATCGTATTCCGGCACGCCCCATTCCTCGTCGTGGTAGCGGGCATAGATCGGCTCCAGCCCGGCCCAGCCGCACCGGTTCAATCCGTCTTCGTGCTCGATGAGAGAATGCTGCCAGCCCATGTCCTCAAGATCTCTCCGGCATCTCGAAATCGCCCCAAGCGGGTTTCTCGAACGAAACCGGCGCACCGTCCGCGCTGATTTCGCCTCCCGACGCGTAGGCATCCGCCAGCCGGTCGAGGCGGATGAGGGCCAGCCCCTTGCCGCCGGCCGCTGACAAGACGCTGCCTGAGACCTTGCCGTCAGTTGTGATATCCGCGCCCGCGGTCAGGGCTCCATCCGATCTCTCTGCAATGACGATGCGCTTGCGCACCTTGGCCTTGTGGCGCATCCGCGAGACCACCTCCTGGCCGACGTAGCAGCCCTTGGTGAAACTCACACCGCCCACCTGATCGAAATTGGCCTCGTGAGGGAAGAGTTCGCCTGAACCGATATCCTTGTCCGTATCGGCAAGCCCAAGCGCAATTCGATAGGCATCGTAAGCGCTCTCGCCCGCGTCCTCCAGCGCACCCAATGCTTCAAAGTCCGCAAAGGTTCGCCACCCGGCAGTTTCGGCGCGCGGGTCGGGGTAGCTGGCGCCTGGAAGAGTCGCGCCTTGCCAGCCTGCAGCAATGCCAAGATTGCCGCTCTCGTCCGCGATATCAACCTTGGCGCGCAGCTTATAGAAGGTCAGCCGCTTGATGAGATCGGCCTTCTGGGCCGCGGAGCAATCCACGAGATAGCGCTCGCCGTCGCGCAGGATGAAGAAATCGAACAGGATCTTGCCCTGAGGCGTGAGCAGCGCGCCATAGCCAGGCTTGCCCTCATCGACCTCCTCCATATCGTGCGTGATAACGCCGTTCAGGAATTCGCTGGCTTCCTCGCCAGATATCGAAACGGCAGCCCGCGACGGCAACAGCGCAATGGTGCTCATGTGTGCATAGGTCTCCTCACCGGCTTGCATCGGACCTGAGACTTACGTAAGCCCGAAGCGTTCTTCAAGGAGAAGCGGCGTGGCACAGTCTTTTGATCTCATTCTGAAGGGCGGCACCGTGGTCAATCATGACGGCATCGGCGCCCGCGATGTGGCAGTCCGCAGCGGACGCATTGCCGATATCGGCAGTTTTTCCGCCGAACAGGCCAGCGAAGTCATAGATTGCAGCGGCCTCCATGTGCTGCCCGGCGTCATCGACAGCCAGGTGCATTTCCGCGAGCCCGGCGGCGAGCACAAGGAAGACCTGGAGACCGGCGCCCGGGCGGCTGTGGCCGGCGGCGTGACGGCCGTCTTCGAGATGCCCAACACAAATCCGCTGACCATTACGGCTGAGGCCCATGCGGACAAGATCAGGCGCGCCCATCACCGGATGGCCTGCGATTTTGCCTTCTTCATCGGCGGGACGCGGGAGAATGCAGAAGACCTCCCCGAGCTTGAACGGCTTCCGGGGTGCCCTGGCGTGAAGGTTTTCATGGGCTCCTCGACAGGCTCGCTTCTGGTCGAGGACGATGAGGGCGTCGCCAAGGTTCTCTCAAACACCTCCCGGCGCGCAGCCTTCCATTCCGAGGACGAGTTCCGGCTGAACGAGCGCAAGGGCGAGCGTGTTGAGGGCGATCCATCGAGCCATCCTGTCTGGCGGGATGTGGAAACGGCCACGCGGTGCACCGAGAGGCTCGTGCGCATCGCGCGAAAGGTCGGCGCGCGGATACACGTTCTGCATATTTCCACCGGCGACGAGATGCCGTTCCTCGCCGCCAACAAGGATGTCGCCACGGTCGAAGTCACGCCGCAGCACCTAACGCTTTCGGCGCCTGATGCCTACGACCGGCTGGGTAATCTCGCGCAGATGAACCCGCCGCTACGCGACATGCGCCACACGGCAGGGATCTGGTGGGGCCTGGCCTCAGGCGTTGCCGATGTGCTGGGTTCGGATCACGCACCGCACACGCTGGAGGAAAAGCAACAGCCCTACCCCGCCTCGCCATCCGGCATGCCGGGTGTACAGACGCTGGTGCCGATCATGCTGGATCATGTGAACGCCGGACGTCTCTCGCTGGAGCGCTTTGTGGATCTCGCCTGCCATGGCCCCTCGCGCATCTTCCAGATCGCCCGGAAGGGCCGTATCGCCACGGGGTATGATGCCGACTTCACCATTGTAGATCTCAAGGCCAGGCGCACGATCAGGAAAGAGCAGATGGAAAGCCGCTGCGGCTGGACGCCATTCGACGGCAAGGAGGTCACCGGATGGCCTGTCGGCACAGTTATTCGTGGCCGCCGTGTCATGTGGGACGGGGAGATCGCCGAACCGGCCGGCGGGGAAGCGGTGGAGTTCTGCGAGACCGTTGCCCGAAAATAGCGGGCACGGGGGATGAAGTTCGTTCTCGCGATAGCCGTGGCCGCAATGGCGGCGGGGCTTGCCCACACCACGCTCTGGCAGTTCCGGCGGCACCGGCCTGGCCGGCTCGTCTATCCAAGATACTATCTGGTTCTGGCCGTGCTCTGCACGGTGTTCTTCGCAACCCTGGAGCTCATCTCCCTCGTCGCGGACGCGGCCAGCACCAGCAAGATCGCGCACTTCTGGTTTGTCTCCCTTGCGATAGTCGGCCTGGCCGTAATCCTGGGCTACTTCTTTGAGTTCTACGAGTTGTCCGATGAAGGCCTGCGCTTCCAGAGGCTCTTCAGACCCGACAAGACGGTGCTGTGGTCCGACGTCAAGGCGCTCGAGTACTCCCGCAGATACGGAACCTTCGATGTCGGCAGTTCGCAAGGCGTGTCGATCAGCGTGCCGCCAATGATGACCGGATCCGACGAGTTCGCTGCTGCTGCACTGCGGCAGGCACCGCCGGAGGCCATCAACGAGGATACGCGCAAAGCGCTGGAAGCGGCCGCTCGCGGCGATTCCCCCTAGAGGTCAGCGGAAACCGTATTGTTACCCAATGTTGCCCAGCGCCGGGAACAGCTCCAGGAGCCAGTAGGCGAAGGTAGAGAAGGAACCGGTGATGAAGAGAACACCGGTCAACACCAGAAGACCGCCCATCGCCTTTTCGACCGTGCCGATATGCCGGCGGAACTTCTGCATCCAGTTCAGGAACGGTTTCACGGCGAAGGCAGCCGCGATGAAGGGAATCCCCAGGCCCAGGGAATAGGCAGCCAGCAATGATGCCCCTTGGGTGGCCGAGTCCTGCGTCGCCGCCACAGCCAGGATCGCGCCCAGGACAGGACCGATACAGGGCGTCCATCCAAAGGCAAATGCCAGACCCATGATGTAGGCGCCGATGTAGCTGGCCGAGCTGTTGCTGGTCTGGAACCGGGCCTCCTTGTAGAGAGCGGACAACCTGAACAGACCCAGGAAGTGCAGGCCCATGACAATGATGATCACACCGGCAATGATCGCCAGCGTGTTGAGATGTGCCCGAAGCAGTTCGCCGATGACAGACGCTGCAGCGCCAAGAGAGACAAATACGGTTGAAAAGCCGAAGACGAAGATAATCGAGGCGATCAGCACCCTACGGGCGATCGCATTGTCCATGCCTTTTGCATCAGAAAGCTCATCCAGGGTGGTGCCGGCGAGATAGCACAGATAGGGCGGAGCGAGCGGCAGCACGCAAGGGCTCAAGAAGCTTATGAGTCCGGCCCCAATTGCGATCGGATAGGTAACGTCTGCCATGAAAATTCCTCTGCGCCCCGCTACGCCGTTACATATTACGATTGACGTTGAAAATCCGCGCAAAAATAGCTGTCGAAGCGCTCAACTTCGCGTCATCCGTATGGTGATCGATAAGGCCTGGAGATGGGAAGGCAGCTGGTCCCGGTCCGGAGAGGGGGCGGATGTTTGGACCGGGACCGCTGCGTTCTAGGACCCCGTGGGGCCCAGAGCGCAAAGTGGGGAGGAGGTCTTTGCGCAAAACTCGCTTGTTCCTGACAACGGAGCCCTGGCGGGCAGTAGGTGGAGCGCCTGCTGCGTGATCGACTGACGCGGCGCATCCCCGTCGTTCAGTGATGACCGTTTTAGCCGGCCGGCACTGAACCCTGTCTGAGGACGGCATTCATCGGGCATTCATGGCAAGGGCCACGCATTGCCGCCGGCACCTCGAACGCCTACACTTGGCGGCGATTCGCCGGACACGTGCGGAGGGTGGGACGTGTTGCGCAAGCCGACATTCGCCGAAATTTGCGTTCAGGCGGTCATCGCCGCCGCCATAATGCTGTGGCTTCACGAGCTGTATGGTGCAGCCCAGGCCTTCGCTTGCATCGACGGCGCGGTCGGCGCGGGCTGCTATCCCTGGGGACCGCAGGCGGCAGATTGGCGGCTGCTCTCCAAGGAGCTCTATATTGTCCACCTCATCATCGTGCTGCAGTTTCTCGTGGCCGGGCTGGCGCTGCCCTGGTTCACGGCCGCACCATCGTCGACATTCGCCGGCCTTGCGATCCTGGTCTGGATCTTCCTTTGCGGCCACTACGCGGCCCGGCTGATCATCTTTTGAGGTGCGCTGATTTTCGATAGAGCTGAAATCCTCAGGATGGGGTCCTGAGCCGCGGGGCCCGCACATTTTTCAAGCTCGGCCGTGAAGGCCCGGCCGGCAAAGCAAAAGCCCCCGGAGACGGCTGTCTCCAGGGGCCTTGCAATTCAGGCTTTTTCAAGCGCTGGGCGGCTTACCAGTGCCGGCGCAGGCAGCGCTTGTAGCGGCGCCAGTACTTCCACCGGCCGGTGCGGCGATACTTGCGCTTCCAGTGGCGGCAGGGGTTGCCGTAGTAGCCGTGCCAGCCGGGGCCACCGATCACGATGCTCGGGCCGCCGTAGAAGCCGAAGCCAAACTTGTGGTGAGCCTGAGCGGTGGATGCCGTGCCGGCCAGAGCCGTTACAGCGATGGCTGCTGCAGCAACAGCGCCGAGAGCAGTCTTCTTGATCATTCGCTTTCTCCTTCATTTTTTTATCGGGGTCCGGCGTCGCGCCAGAACCACCGTGACGTTGACGCCGGTTATAGAGAAAGTGCTCTGAACTAAGCCTGAGAGGGCCATTCACTGGCCGTTCATGGAAACGTGAACGAATGTTAACGCCTTAAAAATCCTGAAAAAACAGCGCCCTACTACGGCACGACCAGGTAGCGCCTCAGGTTGAAGTCTTGAGCTGAAGAGGGGCAGGTCCACCGGCTGGCCGATAGAAACTTGCGCGAACCGCCTTGAGATAGTGGCTTCGGAGCTTGCGCGTGATTTCGCCCGGTACGCCGTCTCCAATGGTCCGTCCATCTATGGACGCCACCGGCTCCACATAGCTTGAGGCACCCGTGATGAAGGCTTCATCCGCATCATAGGCCTCCTCCAGGGTGATGCGGCGTTCCTGAATGCGCAAGTCTTCGGCCTTGGCCACGGCTAGCATGGACTGCCGCGTGACGCCGTGGAGGATCTCGTTGGTGACCGGGCGGGCGATGATCGATCTGTCCTTGACGATGAAGAAGCTGGTGGCGCCGCCTTCGGTGATGTAGCCGTCCGGTCCCACCATCAGCGCCTCGTCGGCGCCGGCGGCATCGGCGGCGCGCTTTGCCAGCACCTGGCCCAGAAGGTTCGAGGTCTTGATGTCGCGGCGCTGCCAGCGCAGGTCCGGCGTGGACTGCAGGCGCATGCCCTGCGGTTCGCCATCGGCGGCACCGTGGCTCACTTGAGTAAAGGCAAAGACCGTGGGCTTAAGACCCTCAGGGTAGAGGTAATCGCGATCCGCCACGCCGCGGGTGACATGGAGATAGAGGAAACCCTCCGCAATGGCGTTGCGGCGGATCAGCTCCATCAGGATGGCGAAGAAATCATCCTGGCCGAACGGCTCGGGGATTGCCAATTCTCCAAGCGAACGGCGCAGACGGCGCATGTGCCGGAGAAAATCGATGATCTGTCCATCGAGCACGCCCAGTCCTTCGTAGACCGCATCGGCAAACAGAAGCCCTCTGTCGAAAATGGGTACTGTGGCCTCGTTTTCGGGCACGAAGGCGCCATTGATATAGACAATCCGGGTCACGGCCAGGCTCCCTTCCGTCAAACAAACCGGTCCGCATGCGCTTTTAGACCTTTGGCGCTCGCGGGCAAGAGCCAGCGGCGCCGTCTGGAAGATTTGCCCGTTGCACCTTGTGAGAAGTGTCCGCGATCCGCCTTGACCCCCTGCCGCGGCGGTTCCACACTCGCCTCTTGTTGTTAACATCAGGGGCGAAGGGCAAGGTGGAGAAACCAGACGCACAGATTGCCGAAGCGGTCGAGGAAGGCTTTGCAGAGCAGACCGCCTTCCTGCAGGAGCTTGTCCGCTGTCCCTCCAACCGCGGCGAAGAGCATACGGCGCAGGATCTGATGGCGCGCGCGCTACTGGAACGGGGATATGCGCTCGACCGCTTCGCCATGGACGAAGCCGCGATCACCGGCCACCCCGGAGGAGGCGCGTTCTCACAGCATCACTCCAGCGCCCCTATCGTCGTCGGAATCCATCGGCCGCGGGAGGAAACGGGACGCTCACTGATCCTGCAGGGGCATGTCGATGTCGTCCCGGCGGGGCCGGAAGACATGTGGTCGACCCGGCCGTTCGATCCGGTCATCAAGGACGGCTGGATGCATGGCCGCGGTGCGGGCGACATGAAGGCGGGCGTCAGTGCAATGGTGTTTGCGCTCGATGCCCTACGGCGCACCGGCCATCAGCCCGCGGCGACCGTGTATGTGCAATCGGTCGTGGAAGAGGAATCCACAGGACACGGTGCCCTGATGACCCACCTGCGCGGCTACAAGGCCGATGCAGCGCTTGTCCCGGAACCTGCAGGCGAACGCCTGACGCGGGCCAATGTAGGGGTGCTGTGGTTCCAGATCGAGGTGCGCGGGCATCCCGTCCACGTGGCCAGCATGGGTGAAGGCGCCAATGCCATCGACGCCGCCTACCGGACGGCAAATGCCCTGCGCACGATCGAGCGTCGCTGGAACGAGGCTCGCAAGGATCACCCGCTCTTCCATACGCATGACAAGCCGATCAATCTCAACCTCGGCCGGATTGAAGGGGGGGACTGGGCCTCCTCGGTGCCCGGCTGGTGCCGCATCGACTGCCGCATTTCCGTACTGCCCGGCCAGAACGCCCGGGAGGCGATGAGCGAAATCGAAGAGTGCGTTGCCAGGTTCGCCCGGGAGGACTCCTTCCTCGCCAACAATCCGCCGCGCGTCACGTTCAACGGCTTTATCGCGGACGGATACACCCTGGAGCCTGGCTCGGACGCAGAAGCAACGCTGGCAACGGCCCATCAAAAGGTAACCGGCCGCCCCCTGGAGAGCCAGCTTGCGACCGCCTATCTCGACAGCCGCGTCTATGCGCTGTTCGACCAGATCCCTGCCCTCAACTACGGCTGCACCGCAGAGAACATTCACGGCTACGACGAACGCGTCGATCTCGCCTCGCTCAAGCGCGTGACGGAAGTGATCGCGCGTTTTGTGGCGAACTGGTGCGGGCTGGAGCCGGCTGACGCCTGAAAGGACGCTATTCCATGAGCAATCCCGTCACGATCGACAAGAAGAGCGAGATCTGGGAGATCACGCTGGATCGGCCCAAGGCCAACGCCATTGACGCCGGCACCAGCCGGGCGCTGGGCGATGCCTTCATCGCCTTCCGGGACGATCCGGCCGCCCGCGTTGCGATCCTCACAGGAGGTGGCGAGAAGTTTTTCTCCGCCGGCTGGGACCTGAAGGCGGCCGCGTCCGGCAGTGAGGACACGGCGGACTATGGTGCGGGCGGCTTTGCCGGACTGACTGAAATGTGGTCGCTGGAAAAACCCGTCATTGCCGCGGTGAACGGATATGCGGCAGGGGGCGGCTTTGAGCTGGCGCTGGCGGCCGACATGATCGTCGCAGCGGACAATGCCTCGTTCATGCTGCCGGAAGTGACCCTTGGCATCACGGCCGACGCGGGCGGGATGATCCGCCTGCCCCGCCGGCTGCCGCGGGCCATTGCCAGCGAGATGCTGCTGACCGGCCGCAAGATGGACGCCGATGAGGCGCTCAAGTGGGGACTGGTCAACCGGGTCGTCCCTCAGGCCGGGCTTATGGAGGCTGCGCGCGAACTGGCCGGCCAGGTCGCTGGCTGCGCCCCGCTTTCGCTCATGGCAACCAAATCCGTCATGCTCGCCAGCGAGGGCAAGACCGTGCCGGAAGCCTATGAACACCTAGGTTCAGGACAGGTGCCGGCCTATAGCGCCGTCTGGGGTTCTGAAGATGCACGGGAAGGCCCCCTCGCCTTTTCGGAAAACCGCACTCCGGTGTGGAAGGGACGTTAGGAGAACCGACAATGCTGCGTTTAACCTTCGCAATACTTGTAACGCTGCTGTGGCTCGCTCCCGCGCAGGCCGCGGAAACGGCGCGCTACAGGCTGGAGCTTCACATCACCTGGAGCCAGGCCAATCACCCGCACGAATGGCCGGAGAACGGCGGCCACATGTCCGGCCTGATCGGGGTTACGCACAATTCCCGCTACATCATGTTCGGCGATGGCCGCACGGCAACCAGCGGGCTGAAGCTCGTGGCCGAGAACGGCCGCGCGACGATTATGCGGGCCGAGTTTGTGGAGGCCCAGCGCCGGGAGCGGCTCGGCACCATCTTCTCCGCCAATGGCCTGAAAGTAGTGCCAGGCGTGATGTCGGCGGAGTTCGACATTTCAGGCAGCCATCCCTTCGTTTCCTTCGTCACCATGCTGGCGCCCAGCCCGGACTGGTTCACCGGTCTCTCCTCCCTGCGGCTCAGCCAGGGCGGGCAGTGGGCCACGAGCGTGCGCCTGCCGCTATGGGTCTGGGATGCCGGCACGGACAATGGTGTGACCTTCCTTTCCAGGAACCAGGAAACACAGCCCGCAGAATCAACCAGACTGCTGGCCACACCGCACTTCCTCGACGAGAACGGCCTCAAATCCATCGGCTACGCGCTGTTGACGAAGCTCGATTGACAAGGTTGCCCTCCAACCGCCTCCTTGGACGCGACGCCCGCTCACAAGCCTGGAAAGCAACGCGGAACTCACCAGTGCTCACCGTCCTTGGGCTTGGCCCACTGCTGGTTGATAACTGATATCCCGCCCCTTCCTCGTCATTGCCGGGCTTGACCCGGCAATCCAGAGCGGCAGAACGGGTCGTTGAATTAATCTTTTGAAATCAGATCCTTACGCGAATTTGACCTTCACTGAGCAAGCTGCCCTGGATCCCCGGGTCAAGCCCGGGGATGACAGATTGGGGGCGGAACGCCCTCCACTTGAAAGCGTGTTCCCCAGCGAGGAGGGGGCTTAACGCATTGGCGCCAAGGGGTTTTTATAGGCCGCCCGAAGTTTAACCGGACAGCAGTGGGCTTGACCCGGCGATGACGAGTGGAGGGTCGAGGACCGGGAGCGTGAGCCCAAGCGGCCTGCCCCTTGCCTCCCACGTTCCCGGCAGCGGCAGTCAGAGACACTGATCTTTCAGCCGGATGGACAGACATAGCGGCCGATTGCGGGACCGCTCAAATGCGTTCATCCCTGCTCAGGAGCTTGTCGACCAGTTCCTTGTCTGATGGCTTGTCGACATCCACCGCCGCGCGGGCGAAGGGCATCAGGACGGGTCTGGCCTTCGCGCCCAGCTTTTGCGATGCGATCTGGAAGGCCCGGTCGAGGGTGAGCCGTCCCGCCAGCCAGAGCAGGAGAGGCTTCAGGCCGAACGCGCCGATCAGCTTCCACGGCTTCTTGCGGTTCTTGTCGGCCTGCTGCCAGAAACGGATGATCGGGAGGGCGTCGGCGGTGATCAGTCCAAAGAGATTGCAGCCGGAAACGTGCAGATCGGCGAACCTGAGATAGGTTCGCCTGGTCTCCGGCAATTCCGCCTCGATCGTTTCGCGGGCCGCCAGGCCAGCCGTGAGCTTGGCCCCTGTCAGATCGGACTGGGCGAGAAAGTGCTCCAGCATATCAGGTGTCAACAGCGCATGGTCGGCCGTGGTCACTAGTACCGGCCAATTCAGCCCGGCTTCTTCGACCGACTTGAGCACGGACCCCGGAGCCGTGTCGGCAGACGGCGTGTAGATTAGATCGCCATAGGCAGAGAGAGCCGGCCTGGCCGCCTCAAGATCGTCGATACAAATGGCGATCCGGCCGATCCGGCCGCACAATCTCAGCGCCCGCAGGACCCGGACGATCATCGGCTCCCCGCCCACCGGAACGAGGCACTTATGCGCAACGTCGAAGGCGAGCGCCATGGGATCATCCGGTCCCCGGCCCGCAGCGAGGACAAGGACGTCATATTGCGGTGCAGAGGTCAAAGCTGACGCTCGTAAATCCGGTAGGTCTTGTAAGGTCGGCTGCTCAGAGCCTCGATGATCCCGCGCATGGCCGTGTTGTCCTCAAGGATCCAGGAGAGCTCGCCCACCTCCGTGCCGTTCGCCTCGTGGTAGGCGCGCACATGATCAATCGCGGCAATGCCGAGCGCGGCGCCAAGCGGTGTGCCCTGATGGGCCTTGGCGACGCCCATGAGCGGCATGCGGGCAGATTTCAACCCCTGAACCTTCAGCCGCCACAGCAGCTTTGCCCAGCCGAAGGGCAGGATGCTGCCGCCGAGGTCGCGGATCGCCTCGTTGAGGTTGGGAAGCGAAACCGCCATGGCCGCCGGCTCACCGTCATACTCGACAATGGAGATGAAGCCTTCCGGCACCAGCAGTTTCAGGTTCTGGCCGAGATGATCGATCTCCGCCTGGGTCATGGGCACCATGTCCCAGTTGTCACTCCAGGCATCGTTGAACAGCCGGATGACGATCTCCAGGTCCCGCTTCAGGTTCTGCTTGCTGAGGTTGCGAACCTTGAGTTCCCCGGCCTTTGCCGCCTTTCGCACCATCAGTTCCATGGCGCGGGGGATGCCGCGGCGCGGATCGTAGAGATAGGCGTAGGTGTCCTTCGCCTTGGCATAGCCGCAGCCCGTGATGCGGGCATCATAGTAGGGCCTGGCATGGCCCATCATGAAAAAGGCGGGCGTATCGAAACCGTCGACCAGCAGTCCGGTTTCCTCGTTGATCGACAGGTTGTAGGGGCCGCGGACCTTCTCCATGCCCTTGGCTCGCAGCCAGTCCTCGGCTGCCGCAAACAGGGCGGAGAACACCTCCGGGTCATCCGCAGCTTCGATGAAGCCGAAATGGCCGCATTTTTCCGCGTACCGCTCCTGATGAAGGCTGCAGACCTGGGCGGATATCCGGCCCACGCAAGCCCCGTCCCGCCAGGCTGTGAAGAGCTCGACCTCGGCATGCTGGAAATAGGGGTTGCTCTTGGGGTTCAGATGATCCTGGCGCTCAAGATGGAGGGGCGCCACCCAGTTCGGATCCGCTCCGTACAGGGAGGCCGGCATCGAAATGAAGGTATTGCGGTCAGCCTTTGACCGGACCTTCCTGATTTCGACCGGAGCCATCGTGGCAATCGTCACGCCGCCTGGGGAGACGGCTTGCAGGCGGAGTCGGCTGCTTGCGATCCTGCCACGAGCGACACGTTTCCGGCCTCAACCCGGTAGAGACGGTCCGCAATCTCGGTCCAGGCCGGCCGGTGGGTCACGGTCACAATGGTGTAGCGGTCGGACAGGCCCCGGATGTTCGAAACAATTTCAGCTTCGGTGGCCGGATCCAGTGTAATCCTCATATTGCCGTACACGTCAAACGACCTCATCACGGGCGAACTATGCAGAAGCATCTGCCATAGGTCCACAGTTCATTGCTGCAAACTGCCTGGCGATCTGTGAGATGCAAGGTACCTCCCATTATCGATAGGCGGGAGTGGGGTGGGTGCCGGGTTGAAGTTGATGAGATTTTTTCCTAGAATTAACTGATTCAATTAATTTATCCTCATCAATCTGCTACAAACCCAGCCGTGTTGACAAGACGGCCGTAAAGAATAGAGAACATGAGCCAGAAGAACGAAAAACATTAACAAAGGAGAAAAAAACACACACTTTCAAAGACGGGGAAAGCAAAACAAACTGAAGAGGGAAACGG
>JBCCEL010000166.1:0-12450 GCA_039030315.1 Pseudomonadota bacterium | reverse complement strand
GGCGGTTTTCCTTTTCACGCTCGCCTTCGTCGACAATCTGACCGCGCTTTACATCACGGGTGCGATGTTCGGTCTGGGATATGGCGGTATCCTGCCCTGCTATCCTGTCATTGTCCGCGGCGGGCACCGCTCCGTCGGGGCCCGGTGTCGAAGCCGGCGTGATGCTTCCCGATGCAACCGGTGCCGGCGAAGCCGCCGCCGCCGAGGCGCAGGGTCCGGTGCGCGAGGAAATCATGCTTTATGCCGGTGCCGATGCCGAACAGTATGCCTCGGTCTGGGAAGCCTGGAAAACCACAGGCGGCAAGCTTCAGCAGTCCTGGTCGACGCCGGCCTTCCTGATGTCCTTTGCCTGGCTGGCTTACCGCAAGATGCGCATGGAGGCCCTGATCGGCTTTGTCGCCGTTGCCGCGCTGACCATGGTCAAGCCGCTGATCGGACTGGCAGCCCTGGTGGCCGGTATGGTCGCGATCGGTCTCTTCGGAAAGTCGCTATATGCCAAGACCGCCGACAAACAGGTTCGCTCGATCATGAGCAATGCGACGAACCCGGAGAGCTACATCGAGAACCTGCGCGCCTCAGGCGGTGTGTCTGCGCCCTCAGCGTTCCTCGTGGGCATCCTGATGGTGGTCCTGCTCGGCTACCGCTTCGCACCCATGATGCCGAAGCTGCCGTTCATCTAGGACCGGCGGCGACGGTGCGCCCGATAAGCCTGTAGCCGAAATAGACGGAGGCGGCGCCGAGCAGCACGTTCGCCGCGCCCATACCGTACAGCACACCCTCTGCGCCCGCGAGCAAGGCTCCGCCTGCGGCGAGCGGTGCCATGCCCAGAGACTTGCTCCAGTTGAACAGCGTGGAGTAGTGCGGCCGACCGAGGTTGTTGAAGGACGCATTTGCCACGTACTGGAAGCCTGCGAACAGCCAGGTTGGTCCGACCCATGCGCAGAAGACGGCGATCAGGTACGAAGCCCCCGCTGATGCGTTGAAGATTACTGCGATCTGGTGGCGGAACAGGAAGAGCAGGACCGACGTGATCAATACGTAGATGGTGCAAAACTTCAGCGCGTCCGCATAGCTCTCCCGCACCCGGTCGGCCCGGCCTGCCCCGAAATTCTGTCCGATAATTGGCCCGATCGCGCCTGAGAGCGAAAACACCACGCCAAAAGCCACAGGCACGATCCGTGTGACGATCGCCAGCGCCGAAACGGCGGCATCGCCAAAAGGGGCGATCGAATAGGTGATGTAGGCGTTGCCGATCGGCGTTGCGATCTGGGTTAGCATGGCCGGCACCGCGATCTTCAGAATTTCCGGCAAGTCGCGTTTGAAGCCGTCTGCGTGCAGAGGGCTTGTGAAACGGTGAACGCGAAAAACGCCGTAGGCGCCGACGAGCACGATGACGCAGCGGGCGATGGCCGAAGCCGTTGCCGCGCCCTGCACGCCCATTTCAAGGCCGAAGATGAGAATAGGATCAAGGACCGCGTTGGTGATCGCGCCGGCCAGGGTCAGGTACATCGCCCGCCGGGCATCTCCGATGCCTCTCAGAACGCCTGAAAGACAAAGCCCTATGCACAAGAGCGGGAAGGACGGAATGACGATAACCAGGTAGTCCTTGGCGAACTGAAGCGCATCACCGCGGGCCCCGAGCAGCCTGAGAATGGGTTCGGCCAGCAGACTGAGGACCACAGCAATCAGCACCCCGAAGATCGCTGAAAACACAAGGGTGTTAGTGCTGTATGCCCGCGCCTGTTCAACGCGGCCGGCACCGAGGCTGCGCGCGACAAGGGCCGAAGCGGAGATGGTGATGCCGATCGCGAACGACAGGTTCGTGAAAACGATCGCGCCGGAAAAACCGATCGCGCCGGCAACTTCAGCCTCGCCCAGCAGGCTGAGGAAATACATGTCTGCCAGATCGACGAAGAAGATCGCCATGAGGCCGACCGCGCCGGTGAAGGTCATGACCACCACGTGGCGCATGGTCGAGCCGTTGACAAACTTGGCCGCCGCCGCCCCGTCTGCAGTATCAGGCTGGTCTTCGTGCTCGCTGAGGGTGCCCCGGGTGCTCATGGCTCGCGAGGCCTACTATGCATGGTTGGAACCGGAGGTGGCGGACGCAGAAGTCAGGCCGCCGTGCCGCCGACGGTCATGCGGTCAATCCGCAAGGTGGGTTGGCCAACGCCCACCGGAACCCCCTGGCCGTTCTTGCCGCATGTTCCCATGCCCGTGTCGAGCGCCATGTCATTGCCGATGAGAGAGACCCGTGTAAGCGCATCCGGACCGTTGCCGATGAGCGTCGCGCCTTTCAGCGGGGCGCCGAGCCTGCCGTCCTCGATGCGGTAGGCTTCCGTACAGGTGAAGACGAACTTGCCGGACGTGATATCGACCGAACCACCGCCGAAGGACGTCGCGTACATGCCGTTCTTCACCGAGCTGATGATTTCCTCGGGCTCACGTTCTCCGCCCAGCATGTAGGTATTGGTCATGCGCGGCATGGGCTGGTGGGCAAAGGACTGACGGCGTCCGTTCCCGGTCGGCGCCACGCCCATCAGCCGGGCATTGGTGCGATCCTGCATGAAGCCTTTCAGAATGCCGTCCTCAATCAGCGTCGTATTGCTTGTCGGCGTGCCCTCGTCATCTACAGTAAGGGAGCCGCGCCGTTCGCTGATCGTACCGTCATCGACGACAGTGACCCCCGGCGAGGCGATGCGCTCTCCGACCAGTCCGGCAAAGGCCGATGTCTTCTTGCGGTTGAAGTCGCCCTCCAGGCCGTGTCCGACAGCTTCGTGCAGCAGAATTCCGGGCCACCCCGGCCCAAGCACCACGTCCATTTCGCCGGCAGGGGCGGGCTCGGACCGCAGGTTCACCTTGGCATGGCGGAGTGCCTCCTCCACGCCCCCGCGCCACTGTTCCTGCGAGATGTGGGACGCATAGCCGGTCCGCCCGCCCCGGCTGAAACTGCCGGTTTCCATGCGGTCCCGGTCCGCGGCCACGATCGAGATGGTCAGCCGGACCAGGGGACGGCGGTCTGTGATCATCTGGCCATCCGGCCGCAAGATCTCGACCACCTGCCATTCGCCCGCAAGGGTCACGGTTACCTGGCGGACCACCTCATCAAGGTCCCGGGCATAGGCATCGATATCCTGGAGAAGTTTGACCTTTTCCGCAAAGCTGAGATCTGAAATCGGGCTATCGGCACTGTAGAGGATCTTGTTGGTGCCGGGCGGACGCTGATACAGCTCGCCGCTGTGACCGGCCCTCACTGCGGAAACCGCGTCCGCTGCCCTGTTCAGCGCTTCAGGCGAAAGCTCGGATGAATGGGCATAGCCGGCCGCTTCGCCACAAACGGCGCGCAGGCCGAAGCCTTGCGAGGTGTTGCTGGTCGCCGTCTTCAGCTTGCCGTCATCGTAAACCAGGGCCTCGGAGATCCTGTACTCCAGGAACAGCTCTCCGTCGTCGCAGCCGTTGAGCGTGTCGAGAACGAAACGCTCCGTGCCGGCTGCGTCCAGTTCGCTACGCGTAAAGAAGAAGCTGCCGGCGGGAGCGGACATGGCGTCAGAGGCTCAGAAGCTTTTTGTGGGCGGCCGTGAAGCCCTGGAGCGAAACCGGCAGATTGATGCCGACGCCGGGCTGCTCGTAGATGATGAAATTGGCCTTCGCGCCCTTGCGCATCTTGCCCAGGGTTTCCGCGCTCGCTTCGGCAACGGCCGTGCAGATCTGCGGCAGGCAGCGTGTGAACGGAACGCGGCCAACCGGCGCGCCGTCGATTTCCAGCGCGATTCCGAGCGGTAGGTAGACCCCGATCGGGACGAGAATGCGCATCATGGTGATGACTTTCTTGTCCTGTTTGGCCGTGCCCATCACCAGGGTCATGGAAATGCCCTTGCGGTCGCTCGCCTGGGCGCTCTGCAGCATGCCGCACTGCTTGACGGTCTGCTGCGCTGCCGGCGCTGCGGCCGGCTCGGCCGCCTTGTCGGACTTTCCGCTGTCGCCACCGGCATTGGCGGCGGCCGGAGGCTGCTGAGGGGGCGGGCCGACCGGAATGTCGGTGCACTGCACCTGCCAGGCCCCGTGCTTGGCAACAATCTGGGCCTGGGGCGCCTGGATGCCGCCCGGGCCGGCGGCCGGCGGTGTTGGCCCTGGAGGTGCCACGCGCTGCGCCGATGCCTCGGTCGCGCCGAGCGCAAAAAATGAAAGGACCATCAGCCCCTTGAGAAAAGAGGATCTACCCATGTGCGACTTTCCTCTGCGTCCCCTCGTGAAGATATCGATTTGCTGCGGTCTTCTAGCCTCTGCCGCCACATTACGCCAGCCCCTGCACGTACGCCCTGAGGAGAAAATGTTCCCGCAGCTCATGTGCCCGACGACTGTTGCGGACGGCTTGTTCAAAACTCTTGTGTCAATCTGTCGCGAAGCGCACCGGCGCACCGGCTGCGATCGTCCCGTTGCGGCGTTTTCCCGCCAGAGCTGGCGTTAAATCCCTACCAAATAAGGCGAAAATGAGAGTCGTTCCCAGGGAATCCGGCGGTGCGCCAAATCGAAGTGCTCTGTGGCCTCAACATTTTGAATCGGCGTGCGATTTTGACGCGGAATGGATTCGTTGCGGCGGCCTGTAGATTGTGTTTGTTCAAGCTCGAAACTTAGAAGGGTTCGAGATCACGAGTGTGCGATTCGCGGCATGAGAACCGCCAGCGCATGCCACTGGGATCGGAGGGCGGACCGCTGGTGATGAAAAAACTACTTTCAGGAGGAGTATGCGGCATGCGTGCTATGACAGGTATTGCTGCGGCGGCTGCGCTGCTTGGGACAGTCGGGTCCGCTGGGGCGGAATCCGGTCTTGGCCAGCCCGCACCCTGGCAGCTGGGTCTCCAGCAGGCGGCGACGCCGATCATGGAGCGCATTACATCCCTGCATGATTTTCTGCTCATCCTGATCACGATCATCAGTGTGTTCGTGCTGGCCCTGCTGGTCTGGGTTGCGCTCAAGTTCAACGCCAAGGCAAACCCCGAGCCGTCCAAGACAACGCACCACACCGGGCTTGAAGTCGCCTGGACGGTAATCCCGGTTCTCATCCTGCTCGTGATCGCGGTTCCCTCGTTCCGGCTGCTTTATTTCGACCGCACCATTCCGCCGGCCGACCTGACCATCAAGGCCATCGGGAACCAGTGGTACTGGTCGTACGAGTATCCGGACCATGGTGACCTTTCCTTCGACCAGACATTGCTTGAGGGCGAGGATCTGGAAGAGCGCCGCAAGATCGATCCGGGCGCTCCGCGGCTCCTCGCGGTTGACAACGACGTGGTGGTTCCGGTCGGCAAGGTCGTCCGCGTGATCGTCACGGCTTCGGATGTGATGCACAACTGGGCCGTCCCGTCCTTCGGCACCAAGATGGACGGGATTCCCGGCCGTCTGAACGAGACCTGGTTCAAGACGGACATCGAAGGGGTGTACTATGGCCAGTGCTCGGAACTCTGCGGCATCCGCCACGCCTACATGCCCCTCGCCGTGCGCGTCGTCTCCCAGGAAAAGTTTGATGCCTGGGTAAAGGCCGCTGCTGAAGATGTCGATGATGCCCAGCAGCAGCTTCTGGCGAGCCTCGCCGACGAGCGCAAAAAGCTCGCCAAGTCGAAAGAGCCGTTGAAGGTGGCCGTGACGCCATCCTCATCGAGCAACAACCAATCGAAGTATAAAGCGGACAGGTAAGAGGGACTTCCGATGGCCACGGACGCAGCTCACGCTGATCATGATCACCATCCGACTGGCTGGCGCCGGTTCGTCTATTCCACCAACCATAAGGACATCGGCACGATGTACCTTATCTTCGCGATCATCGCGGGGTTGATTGGGAGTGCGCTGTCGGGCGCCATGCGCATCGAGTTGCACGAGACGGGTCTGCAGTTCTTCCCCTGGATTGCTGAAACCATCGCGAATGCCGATGATCCGACCAACGCGGCCATGCACCTGTATAATGTGTTCACGACCGCGCACGGCCTCATCATGATCTTCTTCATGGTCATGCCGGCCCTGATCGGCGGCTTCGGCAACTGGTTCGTGCCGCTGATGATCGGCGCGCCGGACATGGCCTTCCCGCGGATGAACAACATTTCGTTCTGGCTTCTGCCGTTCGCGTTCGCGCTGCTGCTGCTTTCCATGTTTGTGGAAGGCCCTCCCGGCGGTAACGGCGTTGGCGGCGGCTGGACCATCTATCCGCCGCTCTCCACAACCGGCCAGCCGGGTCCGGCTATGGACTTCGCCATCCTGTCGCTGCACATCGCGGGCGCCTCATCGATCCTTGGCGCAATCAACTTCATCACGACGATCTTCAACATGCGCGCGCCGGGCATGACGATCCACAAGATGCCGCTGTTCGTGTGGTCGGTTCTGGTCACGGTGTTCCTGCTGCTGCTGTCGCTGCCGGTTCTGGCGGGCGCCATCACAATGCTGCTGACGGACCGCAACTTCGGCACCACCTTCTTTACCCCTGAAGGCGGCGGTGACCCGATCCTGTTCCAGCACCTGTTCTGGTTCTTCGGTCACCCCGAGGTGTACATCCTGATCCTGCCGGGCTTCGGCATCATCTCACAGATCGTTTCCACCTTCTCCAAGAAACCGGTCTTCGGCTATCTCGGCATGGCTTATGCGATGGTCGCGATCGGTGTGGTCGGTTTCATCGTATGGGCGCACCACATGTACACGGTCGGCCTCGATGTGGACACGCAGGCCTACTTCATGCTGGCCACCATGGTGATCGCGGTGCCGACCGGCGTGAAGATTTTCTCCTGGATCGCCACAATGTGGGGCGGCTCCATCACGTTCCGCACGCCAATGCTCTGGACCATGGGCTTCATCTTCCTGTTCACCGTTGGCGGTGTGACCGGCGTTGTGCTTGCTAATGCCGGTGTGGACCGCTCCCTGCACGATACCTACTACGTGGTTGCGCACTTCCACTACGTACTCTCGCTGGGCGCGGTGTTCGCGATCTTCGCCGGCTGGTACTACTGGTTCCCGAAGATCTCCGGCTACATGTACAACTCCTTCCTTGCCAAGCTGCACTTCTGGGTGACGTTCGTCGGTGTGAACCTGATCTTCTTCCCGCAGCACTTCCTGGGCCTTGCCGGCATGCCGCGCCGCTACGTGGACTATCCCGACGCCTTTGCCGGCTGGAACGCGGTGTCGTCCTATGGTGCCTACATGCAGCTGCTGGGCGTCATCATCTTCCTGTTCCTGTTGTTTGAAGCGTTCTCCAAGAAGCGCGTCGCGGGCGACAACCCCTGGGGCGAAGGGGCAACGACGCTGGAGTGGACACTGTCCTCGCCGCCGCCGTTCCACCAGTTCAACGAACTGCCGAGGATCAAGTAACAATCGTTCGGCGGCACTCCGGGACCGGGTGCCGCCGGCGTTTGAGGTCAGGCCACGGAAATGAGTGACGTCACAGTCGATATCACCGCGCAGAACGCAGCCCCGTCGTGGGCGGACCCCGCCGATGCGGCAGGCATGGGCGGCCAGGGCTCGGTCGAGGACTACTGGGCGCTGCTGAAGCCCAGGGTGATGTCCCTTGCGATCTTCACCGCCTTTGTCGGCATGGCCGTGGCACCCGGAGCGATCCATCCGGTTCTTGCCCTGGTGGCGATCCTCTGCATTGCCGTTGGCGCCGGCGCGGCGGGCGCGCTGAACATGTGGTACGACGCGGATATCGACGCCGTCATGCAGCGTACGGCCAAGCGGCCGATCCCCCGCGGAACCATCACCCCCGGCGAAGCGCTCGGCTTCGGAACGGTCCTGGCGGCTGGCTCCGTCCTGCTGTTCGGGCTTGCGGTGGACTGGGTTGCAGCCGCGATTCTGGCCGGATCGATCGCCTTCTATCTCTTCGTCTATACAATGTGGCTCAAACGCTCCACGCCGCAGAACATCGTCATCGGCGGTGCCGCGGGCGCCTTCCCGCCCATGATCGGCTGGGCGGCCGTGACCGGCAGTGTCGACATGGCGTCCGTTTCCCTGTTCCTCATCATCTTCGTCTGGACGCCGCCGCATTTCTGGGCGCTCGCTCTCTACAAGGCCGGCGACTATGAGCGTGTGAACATTCCGATGCTCCCGGTTGTCGCCGGCACCGATGAGACCCGCCGTCAGATCTGGCTCTACTCGCTGGTCCTGATGCCCGTGACGGTCATGCCGTGGTGGTTTGGTGCTGCGGGCCATGCCTACCTGGCGCTTGCTGTTGCCCTGGGTGCGGCCTTTCTGGTGAAGGCCTGGCGGGTCTACAGCGTCAGGGACGGCGAGGAAGCCAATCGGGCAGCCCGTAGTCTCTTCCGCTATTCCATCCTCTACCTGTTCCTGCTCTTTGCCGGCCTCCTGGTTGAGCAGGGTATTGTTCCGCTGGCGCGAAACGCGTTGGGGCTCTAGATGGAGACCGCCGTGCCCATGAACAGCCCCGTGAGAGATGATCAGGACGCGGCCCGCCGCCGCAAGCGGAGCATTGTGCTTGGCCTGGTCCTCGGCGCGCTCGTTGTCCTCTTCTACGTGATCACCATCGTCCACATGGGTGGCGATGTGGCAAAGCGCTCTTTCTAGGACCGGCGAAGTTGAGCGGAACCGCGAAAACAGCCAGAAGACGCAACGGTGCCACCGTCGCGGTCTGCCTGGGCATTGTCGCCGGCATGGCCGGGCTGTCCTATGCGGCTGTCCCCCTCTATCAGTGGTTCTGTCAGGTCACAGGTTTTGCCGGGACCACCCAGCGTGCCGACGCCGTATCGGACACAATCGGAACACGACAGTTCACTGTCCGCTTCGATGCCAACGTGAACCGCGAGCTGCCCTGGTCGTTCAAGCCGGTTGAGCGCAAGGTGGAACTGATCACAGGCGAGCACAGGCTGGCCTATTACGAAGCCACCAATGCCTCGGACCGGCCAGTTACAGGCACCGCCACATTCAACGTGACCCCATTGTGGGTCGGCGCCTATTTCAGCAAGGTTGAGTGCTTCTGTTTCACCGAGCAGACCCTCCAGCCAAATGAATCCATCTCCATGCCCGTTTCGTTCTTCATCGATCCGGACATCGAGAAAGATCCAAACCTCGACTCGATCGACACCATCACGCTGTCCTACACCTTCTTCCCTGTGAAGGAGAAAGAGACGGTGGCGGCATCGGGCGGCGAGGCGACCAACAACACCGTCAACTGACGGACCGGAAGAAATACGGGACGGGCGTGAAGGGGCGCCCGAACGACAAGAGAGCGGAGTGAAGCAGAATGGCTGACAGTCACGCCCCCAATCATCAGTATCACCTGGTGGATCCGAGCCCATGGCCGATCATCGGCTCGGTCGGCGCCTTCGTCATGGCGATTGGCGCCATCGGCTATATGCGCTGGCTGAAGGACGAAGAGGTTTCGCTGCTCGGGCTCGAGATCAGCGGCTGGTGGATCTTTGCCCTTGGCTTCGCGATTGTGCTTTATACGTTCTACATGTGGTGGCGCGATGTCACCAACGAAGCCGAGCATGGCGGCCATCACACGCCGATTGTCCAGCTGCACCTGCGCTACGGCATGATTCTGTTCATTGCCTCGGAGGTCATGTTCTTCGTTGCCTGGTTCTGGGCCTTCTTCGATGCCAGCCTCTATGCCGGCGAGGCCATCCAGGCCGCCCGGGTCGAGCACACCGGAGGATCGTGGCCGCCGAAGGGCATCGAAGTGTTCGATCCCTGGCACCTGCCGTTCCTGAACACCGTGATCCTGCTCACATCCGGCACCACGGTCACCTGGGCACACCATGCCCTGCTGCACAACGACCGCCAGGGTCTGAAGTGGGGCCTGATCTGCACAGTCGCTCTTGGCGCCCTGTTCACCGCCGTGCAGGCTTATGAGTACGGTCATGCGGCGTTCGGCTTCTCCGGCAGCATCTATGGCGCCACGTTCTTCATGGCCACCGGCTTCCACGGCTTCCACGTGCTGGTGGGAACGCTGTTCCTGATCGTCTGCCTGTTCCGGGCGCTTGCCGGTCATTTCAAGCCCGAGCAGCATTTCGGCTTCGAGGCCGCGGCCTGGTACTGGCATTTCGTTGACGTCGTCTGGCTTTTCCTGTTCGCCGCGATTTATGTCTGGGCCTCTGTCGGGGCGACCTACCACTAACTCAAGCTTAAACGGCCGCCTCGGGGCGGCCGTTTTCTTTGCAGGGTCTGGACTGATGGGCGAGCCATACTATCCGCCGCTTTCACCCGCCGCGACAGGCATGAAGGGAAAGTGCCCGCGCTGTGGCGAGGGGAATCTTTTCGCCGGGTTTCTGACGCCGGCCGATGGGTGCGGCGTCTGTGGTCTTGCCTATGACTTTGCAGATGCGGGAGACGGTCCGGCCTGGTTCATCATGACGGGCATTGGATTCGTGGTCGCTGCCGCCGCACTCATTGTTGAGGTCGCCTACCAGCCACCATACTGGTTGCATGCCGCCATGTGGCTGCCTCTGGCGCTGGCGCTCTGCATCCTGCCCTTGCGTCCCCTGAAGGGTCTTATGATCGCGCGGCAATATCAGACGGGTGCCCAAGAGGGCCGACTGTCTTGACCACCACCGCCTCAGGAGCCCGGTCCGGGCTGGTCCTGATCTCCCTGTGCTCGCTGGCTGCCATGGCCGTCCTCCTGTTCCTGGGAACCTGGCAGCTCCAGCGGCTGACATGGAAAGAGGATCTCATCGCCAGGATCGATGCGCGTGCCAAGGCCGAGCCGTTGCCGCTTGGCGAGGTGGCGGGCCGTGCGGACAGCGATTTCGTGCGCGTCTCGGTCACGGGGACATTTGTCCACAGTCAGGCGCAGCGCCTCTACGATGTGCGTGACGGCGTGCTTGGCTGGAAAATTCTGACGCCGGTCGAGGTCCAGGGTAGGAAGACCTACTGGGCGGATCGAGGCTTTGTTCCAGATCATCTGGCCGGCACGATAGAGGAACCGCCCGGGCCGCTGAGCTTCACAGCAGCCCTTCGGACCGCCTATGCCCCGCAGGGGCTCTTCACTCCGGAGAATGTGCCGCCAAAGGGTCGATGGTACTGGTTTGACCAGGCCGGGCTGGATCGGAAGGCAGGCGTCACGTCGGAACCGGGCTTGGTGCTGCAGCTCGACGCGGTCGATCATGGTGGGCAGTGGCCATCCGCCCGGCCGGTGCGCCCGAAGCTTTCCAACAAGCATTTCGGCTATGCCATGACTTGGTTTTGCCTCGCAATTACCCTGCTCTGTGTCTATATCGCCTACGTTCTGCAACACCGCCGGAAAATCCCCAGCCCATGAACGCCGCCTATCAGGAACTTGAAAACCGCTATGCCCGCATGTCCGCGATCAGCGGAGCCATGTCGATCCTGGGATGGGACCGGTCCGTGATGATGCCGGATGGGGCCGCGGCCTCGCGCGCCGAACAGATCTCCGCCCTCGCAGTGATCTCCCATGAAATGAGTACCGCGCCCGACATGGGTGAGCTGATTGAAAAGGCTGCTAGCACGGGCGGCCTTGATGACTGGCAGCAGGCAAACCTTCGGGAAATCCGCCATGGCTGGCTGCACGCGACAGCCGTTCCTGCCGATCTGATCGAGCGAGAAATCAGGCTTGGCTCCGAAGCTGAGATGACCTGGCGCGAGGCTCGCGCGAGTAACGACTTTGCCCTGCTCGCGCCGAAGCTTCAGGCTCTCCTGGAAGCGGTCCGGGAACTCGCGGCCGTCAAGGCGGAGGCATTCGGCTGCGAGCTCTATGACGCTTTGCTTGACGGCTTTGATCCGGGAAGAAGGTCGTCGGATGTCGATCGCCTGTTTGACGAACTGCTCTCCTTCCTGCCGGAGATGGTGGACGAGGTTCTGGACAAGCAGGCCGCGCAGCCGGAAATCCTGATACCGGAAGGGCCCTTCAGCACGGAGTTACAGGAAGCGCTCGGACGCCATGTCATGGAGCTCCTGGGATTCGACTTCGCTCACGGCCGCCTTGACGTCAGCCATCATCCTTTCTCGGGCGGCACGCCGGATGACAGCCGGATCACCACCCGCTACGACGATGGGGATTTCACCCTCAGCCTCATGGGTGTGATCCACGAAACCGGGCATGCCCAGTATGAGCGCGGACTGCCGAAGGAGTGGCGCGGCCAGCCTGTCGGACGCTCCCGCGGCATGGCCATTCACGAGAGCCAGTCGTTGCTGTTTGAAATGCTGGCGGCGCGTAGCCCCGAGTTCATCAGGTTCATCGCGCCGCAGCTCCGGGAGCGGTTCGGTGGCGGCGGAGAGACCTGGAGCGACGACAACCTCCTTCGTCTGTACCACAAGGTCGAGCGCGGACTGATCCGGGTTGATGCGGATGAAGTCACCTATCCATTACACGTGATTCTGCGCTACCAGCTGGAAAGAGAGCTGATCGCCGGCAAGATGCAGGTCAGCGAACTGCCGGAAGCCTGGAACGAGGGCATGCGGGACCTGGTGGGGATTGTGCCGGAGACTGATGCGGATGGC
>JBCCEL010000165.1:0-12640 GCA_039030315.1 Pseudomonadota bacterium | reverse complement strand
CTCATTTTCAAACATGCCAGTAAGGTTTACTGAAGGTCATTGTGTTAGAAAACAAGAATACATGTATGGAACAGGGAATAAAAGAGGGGGTTTCTATAAAGCAAGCCAGTTTCTGTGCTGGAAGACTCTGAGGTGCTCCAGCCGACCACTTCGCCGTCGTGCCAGACCGGTTCGTCGCCGATGACGTCCGCGTCCGTGGCCTCAACGGTGAAGGCGACCAGCTTGCGTTCCGGGCCGTCCTCCTTCTCCTTCATGGCGGCATCGCGGCCGATGAAGTCGTTCTTGGTGTAGGAGACGAAGCGGTCCATGCCGGCCTCGACCGGTCCGTAGATCGGGCGGTATTCGGTGGCCCAGGAGCCGAAGTTCTTTTCGATCCGAAGCGAGTTGAGGGCGCGGCCGCCGAAAAGGCGGATACCGAATTCCTCGCCGGCTTCCATAATCATATCGAAGAGCAGGCGCTGGTATTCCGGCTTGATCCAGATCTCGTAGCCAAGGTCGCCGGTGAAGGTGACGCGGCCGACAATGGCGGGCACGAGGCCGAGGTCGATCTCGCGGATGGCCATGAACTTGAAGTTGTCGTGGGACACGTCGTGGCGGGTCAACTTCTGCAGTACTTCGCGGGATTTCGGCCCGGCGATGGAGAGGCCCACCAGGTCGAGATCGTGGCAGCGAATGTTCACGCCAGATTCCGGGAGGTGCTGCTCGAACCAGCGCATGTGGTATTCCTGCGCCGCGCCCGAGCCGAAGATGAAGAAGCGCTCGTCCTCCAGCTTGGCGAGGGTGAAGTCGCCGATCAGCTTGCCGTTGGGGTTCAGCATGGGGGAGAGGTTCATGCGGCCCTTGGCGGGGATCTTGTTGGCCAGCATGTGGCTGAGCCAGGTCTCCGCACCGTCGCCGGTGATCTCGTATTTGGCAAAGGTGGAGATCTCCATCATGCCGACGCCATTACGGACTGCGGCCACTTCCTCGGCCACCATCGGATGGGAATTGGAGCGGTGGAAGGAGAAGATGTCGATCGGGTCCTTGCCCTCTTCCTGGTACCACAGGGCGTTTTCCAGGCCGGCGGCGGAGCCGAACACCGCGTTCTTCTCTTTCAGCTTGTCGTAGATCGGCGTGGTGCGTAACGGGCGGGCTGCTTCCAGTTCCTCGTTGGGGAAGGTGATGGAGAAGCGGCGGCCATAGTTCTCGCGGACCTTGGCGTTGGTGTAGGCAAGGTTTGCCCAGGAGCCGTAGCGGGCGACATCCATGGCCCAGACATCGAAGCCCGGGTCGCCGTCGATGATCCAGTTGGCCAGCGCGAGGCCGACGCCGCCGCCCTGGCTGAAGCCGGCCATGACGCCGGTTGCGAGCCAGTGGTTACGCAGGCCGCGCACCGGGCCGATCACCGGGTTGCCGTCAGGCGCGAAGGTGAACGGGCCGTTGATGACGTTCTTGATGCCGGCGTTCTGGAAGGCGGGATACCGATCGAAGCCGCGCTCCAGGTTGTCGGCGATCTGGTCGAGATCCGGGGGAAGAAGCTCCATGGAAAAGTCCCACGGGCTTTCCACTTCGTGCCACGGGATGCCGTTCTTCTCGTAGGTGCCCATGAGCATGCCGGAGCGCTCCTGGCGCATGTAGATCTCACCGTCGAAATCGATGACGTGATAGACCTCCTTGCCGGTGTCCTCGTTGAACTTGACGACCTCTTCCATCTCCTCGGTGATGATGTACTGGTGCGCCATGGCGAGCAGCGGCAGTTCCAGCCCGACCATGCGACCGACCTCGCGGCCCCAGAGGCCGCCGGCGTTGACGATGTGCTCGGCGTGGATGGTGCCCTGTTCGGTGACGACGTCCCAGGTGCCGTCGGGCCGCTGGTTAAGCTCGGTGACGCGATTCTGCCGGTAAACTTCGGCACCCTGCTTGCGGGCAGCCCGGGCGTAGGCATGGGTTGTGCCGGACGGGTCGAGGTGGCCTTCGAGCGGATGCCACATGGCGCCGATGAACTTGGACGGGTCCATGAGCGGGAACATCTCGTGGGCTTTCTCAACGGAGATCAGTTCTGTCTGGACACCGAGATAGCGGTTCTTGGCATGGGCCGTCTTCAGCCAGTCCCAGCGATCCTCATTGGACACCATCATGATGCCGCCGGTCACGTGGATGCCGGTAGCCTGCTCGGAGATCTCCTCGATCTCCTTGTAGAGTTCGATGGTGTATTCCTGCAACTTGGCGACGTTCGGGTCGCCGTTCAGGGTGTGGAAGCCGCCGGCAGCGTGCCAGGTTGAGCCGGATGTCAGCTCGTTTCTCTCAACCAGAACCACATCGGTCCAGCCGCGTTTCGTCAGGTGATAAAGAACACTGCATCCGACAACACCGCCGCCGATGACGACAACCTGGGCACTCGATTTCATGAAAGTCTCCATCGCCCGCAATCTTGTGCTGCGGGTCTTCCCTCACATTGGTGTGGGGGCGATGGAACAGGGATGGGGGAAATTGCGCAAGCTGATTTTCGACGTGCGGCAGGGTCTGTGCGACGGGGATGGTTCGCAACTTGGGCAGACGGGAGACGGATTGCACGCAAAAACCCACCCTGAGGAGCCGAGCTTAGCTCGGCGCCTCGAAGGGTGGACGCAAGTTCCAAATCAAACCGCTATGCTTCGAGGCGCCGCTTTGCGGCTCCTCGGCATGAGGTGGAAACAAAAAAAGTAGGTTCAGCGGCCGCTAGCCAGCTTCGGCCAGCTTTTTCGCCTGCGAGATCCAGTTGTCGCGGCGGACCTTGTTGCCGCAGCCCCAGTGCTCGTCGATCCACGCGAGGTTGGCATCGTCCCAGCCGGCGATCTGGTCGAAATGGAAAACGCCCTGTTCGTTCAGGGTCTGCTCCAGAACGTTGCCGATGCCGGAGATCTTCTTCAGATCGTCGGCGCCCGCACGGCGCGGTGTCTCACGCAGACGCGGCTTGCGCTTGCCCTTGGCGCCAGCCTCTTTCCTGGATTCCGGTTTTCCGGCTTCCTTCCTGGCGGCAGCTGCGCTCGCCGCGGAGATTTCGGCGAGGCGGGCTTCGGAAGGACGGTATCTGGCGCTGGCTGACTGATGCGCGACCGTGAACATCTTGTTGCCGACGCGCTGCGAATTTACGGTGACGTGACCCATGACTCAAAATCCTAGACTTGCGAAGTCCCCCCGGAACCTTGTCCCGAAGTTACCCAAAAAGTCCGAATCAAAGGTTTATGGGCAATTCGGCCTTAACTTTTCCCGGCAATGTGAGGGTGCGGCACCGGCTGGTGAGGCCTGAGAAGGTATTTCCGCAGGAAGGTCGAGTAGCCCCGCACGAGGTATCCGCGGTTCCTCTCGAGGTAAGTCTGGCGGTTGTCCCGGTATTCGGCGGGGAGTTCGTACCACGGAAGTGCCGGCCTGGCGTGATGAGGGGCATGCAGGTTGTTGTTGAGATAGAGCAGGCTCATGAGCGGGTGGGCTTCCACCACGGCTGTCCTGCCGAGCGGGTCTTCGTGGGCCCGGTGCTCGGCATAGGAACGCAAAAGGGTCAATGAGGTGCCGGGCCAGGCAAACAGCAGGATGTAGTCCACCAGGCTCACCTGGCAGACCGCGTGCGTCCAGATCAGAACGACCACGACGGCGGGCAGGTGCCAGATCCAGGCTGAAACCACGCGCGCATCGCCCTTGCTGAGCAGGCTGATCTCGGAGGAGACGAACCGCACCAGGGCGATCCAGGGGCCCAGAATCATGCGGCCGGCCAGGGTGTTGTTGGCCGTCAGCAGCCACCGCACCGGCCGCGCCAGCCCGCTCCAGTCCCAGGGCGTGAGGAATGCGCTTTCCGGATCGTCATAGGGATCGGTCAGGGTTTCGTCGGTATGATGGACCCGGTGCAGATGGGCGTAGCGCAGATAGGGCACCCAGAGCACTAAGTTGGGGAAGACGAGAGCGGCGTTCAGCCGGGCATTCCGGGTCGGATGGCCATGGACCGCTTCATGGGTGAGCGAGCCGTGCAGGCAGACCACATAGCCGCCCAGCGGCACCAGCAGCCACCACGGCAGCTGGTTGGCAAACCAGGTCAGCAGCCCGAAGACTGCATAGGTCACCATAAGTAAAACGATCGTCGGCCATTCCGCGGCGAACACACCGCGACGGCCGAGTGTTCCCAGCCGCGTCGTCATCTCCGAATTTTCCTTAGCGAGCCCCTTGCTCAATCGGGAGTGTCGCTCAAAAACGTGCCCCCGTAAATGTCAGTTTTTGTCAACATGCGAGCATGGTTTATCACCGCGTGCCACTGAATGTGCAGGCCTGATCTGCCCGAGCGTTGGCGGCGTAAACCTAAATGCGGGTGGTCCCTTGTTCCGCGCCCTCCGCGCCCCTAAATTCCGGACTTCAACCGATTTCCAGACATGAGCAGGGAACAGGAATGATCGAACTCTACACATGGGGCACGCCCAACGGACGCAAGGTTTCTATCATGCTGGAGGAAGTGGGACTGGCCTACAATGTCCATCCCATCAATATCGGCAAGGACGAGCAGTTCTCTCCCGAGTTCCTGGCGATCTCGCCGAACAACAAGATACCCGCCATTGTCGACACAGAATCCGGGACCAGCCTGATGGAATCCGGCGCTATCCTGCTCTATCTGGCCCGCAAGACCGGGCAGCTGATGCCGGCGGAAGGCGAGGCCAAGTGGCGGGCCATGGAATGGCTGATGTGGCAGATGGGCGGGGCCGGCCCCATGCTTGGCCAGGCTCACCATTTCGTGCATTTCAACCCGGACGTTTCCGACTATGCCCGCGAGCGCTATTCCAAGGAAGCGCAGCGGCTCTACGGCGTTCTGGACAAGCAACTGGCCGACAAGGAGTTCGTCGCCGGGGACTATTCGGTTGCCGATATCGCGATCTGGCCCTGGATCTCGCGCTTTGAATGGCAGAAGGTTGACATGAACGCCTTCGAAAATGTGAAGCGCTGGTATGTGCAAATTGCAGAGCGTCCTGCTGTACAGAAGGGTTATAATGTGCCGACGTCAGGTCTTGAGATTCCTCTTCCATGACCGGCACCCGGAGTTGATATGAAGTCTTTGCCTGCGAGTTTGGCGGTTGCGTGCCTGAGCCTTGGCCTCGTGCTTGGGCCTGAAGGCACCCATGCGCAAGCTGCGGAGGCGAAGACATCCCCCACCAAGCAGCTCGACAAGAAGAAATCGAAGAAACCGGCGAAGCTCGGCGGACGCGCCTCCATCGTTGGCGTCGACCCGGTTCGGCTGGAGCCCTTGTCGCAGACAGTGCCGATCATCGGCCGATTTGTTGCTGTGCGCTCCGGCAGAGTCTCTGCGGAGGTTGGCGGGGCCGTGCGCGAACTGAAGGTCGCCATAGGCGACCATGTGAAAACCGGCGATCTGATCGCCCGGCTCGACAATGTGGCCATGAGGGCGCAGCTTGCCGTTGAGGAATCACAGATTCAGGAAGGCATGGCCGAACTGGGGGCGCTGGAAGCCGAACAGCTCCTGGCCGAACAGGACCTGAAGCGCCAGAACGATCTGAAGAAGAGCGGCGCGTTCTCGCGCGCGAAATACGAGGACGCGATCCAGAACGTCGCCAAGGCCAAGGCCAATATTGTCAAGGCCAGGGCCGCGATCGAAACCCGCAAGGCGACAAAACGGCTGACCGAGATCAACCTGGCGAAAGCCGAGATCCACGCTCCCTATGCCGGGGTGGTTTCCGAGAAGTTGACCGAACTCGGCTCCTACGTCCGTCCCGGAGATTCGGTAGTATCCCTGGTTTCCGATACCAGCCTGGAGATTGAGGCAGCCGTGCCGTCCGTGCGCGTCGTCGGCCTTGTGCCGGGCGGCACCGTGCGCTGGGCGCTGGGGGATGGCCGTGTGTTCCAGGCGAAGGTCCGTGCCCTGCTGCCGACCGAGAACCCGTTGACGCGGACCCGGCCCGTCCGGTTTACCCCGGTATTCAACGAGCCGATCGGTGGGCTTGCGGATTCCCAGACGGTGACCGTGCATGTGCCGCTCCGAGCCGGCAAGACCGTGCTGACGGTCCACAAGGACGCCATCATCAAGCGCGGCGGCAAGAGCCTCGTCTACGTGGTGGCCGACGACAAGGCCGAGGCCCGGTCCATCGCGCTCGGAGATTCTACCGGCGCACGGATCGAGGTGACCTCGGGTCTGGCTGAAGGCGATCTTGCCATCGTGCGCGGCAATGAACGACTGCGGCCCGGCGCAGATGTGAAGGTCCGCGAGGGATCGTAGCGCTCTCGAACAGACTGGGATGGTCTGAATGAACGTGATCAAGGCATCCATCGACCGGCCCATCGCCGTCATATCGGCGGTGCTGATGACGCTTCTGCTCGGCTGGCTGGCGCTCCAGACAATCCCCATCCAGCTGACGCCCGACGTCAACCGTCCGGTGATCACAATCAATACGCTCTGGCCCGGCGCCGCTCCGGCGGAGGTCGAGCGCGAGATCACCAACCGGCAGGAGGAGGTGCTCAAGGGTATCAACGGGCTTGCAAGCGTGGTGTCCTCCTCGCGCCGGGGCTCTGCCCGCGTCACCCTGGAATTCGAGGTTGGCACCAACATGGACCGGGCGCTTCTGCTGGTGGCCAACCGGCTCGACCGCGTCTCCGGCTATCCCGACGAGACCGACGAGCCGACACTTTCGCTCGCCGGTGCCGAGGACAACGCCATCGCCTGGTTCTACATCACCCGGCAGAAGGACAACACGCGGCCGATCCACGAGTACGGCCAGTTTGTGACCGACATTGTGCAGGAACGCATCGAGCGGGTGGCGGGCGTTTCCGAGGTCACGGCATACGGGGGCGCCGAGCCTGAGTTGCAGATCATCGTCGAACCTTCCACGCTTGCCAGCTATCAGCTGACCGTCACCGAGATGGTGACGGCGCTGCGGCGGGCCAATGCCGCGCTGAGCGCCGGCGACGTGGATGAGGGCAAGCGCCGCTACGTGGTCCGCACCGAGGCGGAACTCAACACGGTGGAGGCCATCAAGTCCGTGGTGTTGCGGACCGAGCGGGATGCGGCAACGGGCCGGGTCGGACGGGTGACCGTCGGCGACGTGGCAGAGGTCCGTTTCTCCTTCAAGGATCCCACCTCGACAATCCGGCAGCTTGGCGAATCCGCCATCGCCTTCAATGCCAAACGCGAGACCGGCGCCAATGTCATCGAGACCATGCGCGGGATCCGCGAGGCGGTGAAGGAACTGCAGGACGGGGTGATGCCCCGGCAGGGTCTGGTTCTGCGGCAGGTCTACGACGAGACGGACTACATCTCCTCCGCGGTCAACCTGGTGCGTCAGAACATCTGGTACGGCGGTACGCTGGCAGCGATCCTCCTGCTGCTGTTCCTTCGCTCGTGGCGGGCGACACTGATTGTCTCCATCGCCATTCCGGTCTCCGTCATCGGCTCGTTCGTGGCCATGGCCGCGCTTGGCCGCTCGCTGAACGTGATCTCGCTTGCCGGTCTCGCCTTTGCCGTGGGCATGGTGGTGGACGCGGCAATCGTGGTGCTTGAGAACATCTACCGGCACAGGGAGCGCGGCATAACCGCGGCCCAGGCCGCATATGAGGGCGCCCGCCAGGTCTGGGGCGCGGTGTTCGTTTCGGCCCTCACTACGGTGATGGTGTTCATTCCCATTATGGTGATCGAACTGGAGGTCGGGCAGCTGTTCCGCGACATCGCCGTGGCAATTTCCGTCTCGGTCATGCTGTCTCTGCTGGTGTCGGTCACGGTGCTTCCAGCGCTGGCAAACGGTCTGCTGTCGCGCCAGAAATCTCGTCCGGACGGGAGCTACAGGCGGATGTTCCTGCCGGGGATAGACCATTTCGCCGGCGGGTTTGTCGCGCTGGTGGTCGGCTATGCCCGCCTGATGCTGAAGAGCCGGTTCCTGGCGATGATCGTGGTTGTGATCGTTTCTGTTGGCACGAGTGTGACTGCCTACCAATGGCTCCCCAAGCTTGAATATCTGCCGACTGGCAACCGCAACCTCCTGTTTGGTTGGCTTGTGCCTCCGCCCGGCTACAATCTTGAGACGATGACGGAAATCGCGGGGCGGCTGGAAAACGCAACCCGGCCGATGTGGGCGTCCGAAACCGGTCCGGAATCAAAACCTGGTGAGCCTCCAAAACTGGAACGCTTCTTCTTTGTCGCCTTTGCGGGTGGCACGATCGTCGGTGCCGCATCGCAGGATCCGCAACGCGCGGGTCAGCTGGTCGGGCCGATGAACAAGATCGTGGCAGCAGACCCGGACATGCTGGGCGGTATCTATCAGTATTCGCTGTTCGGGCGCGGTTTCGGCGGAAGCCGCCAGATTGACCTCGACATTATCGGAACCGAACTTGAGCCCATTTATCAGGTTGCGGCGAAGGCAGCCGGCAGGGTGTTTCGGGCGTTCCCCAGGTCCGAGGGGAACCGGCTTCGTCCCAGACCGGCGCTCTCTCTCGGCGAGCCGGAATTGCGGGTGGAACCAGACAGGGGACTTCTGGCCGATGCCGGCGTCTCGACCCTGGAACTTGGCCAGTCGATCGATGCCTTCAATGACGGATTGCGGGTTGCCGAAGTCACGGTCGGCAACACCAGAACGGATCTGGTGCTCAAGGGGCATTCCAAGCAGATCAACCAGACGCAAGGCATCGAAGCGCTGCCTGTCGTCACCCGGCGTGGCGAGATTGTACCGGTGTCGTCACTGGCCAAGGTCGTGCTGACCGCGGGGCCGACGCAGATCCGGCACAAGGAACGGCTGCGCACCGTCACCCTGCAGATCACGCCCAACGAGCGCATCCCCCTAGAGACAGCCCTTGCGAAGGTGCGCAACGAGGTAATGGCCGGGCTGGAGGCGGACGGCCTGCCGACGGGTGTGCGGCTGCGACTATCCGGCAGTGCGGACAAGCTTGCCGTCACCTGGTCGGCCATGCAGGGACAGTTGCTCGTAGCCCTGATCATCGTCTACCTGGTCATGGCCGTATTGTTCGAGAGCTTCATCTATCCGCTGATCATCCTGCTCTCGGTGCCGCTTGCCGCGGCTGGCGGGATTGGTGGGCTGGCCATTCTCAATCTCTATGTGTTCCAGAAGCTCGACATGTTGACCATGCTGGGCTTCGTTATTCTCATAGGGATTGTGGTGAACAACGCGATCCTGCTGATTCACCAGACCCTCTATCACATAAGGGAGGAAGGGCAGTCGCCGCCGGATGCAATCGTGGAAGCGACCCGCAACCGGATCCGCCCGATCTTCATGTCGACGCTGACTTCGGTCTTCGGCATGCTGCCGCTGGTCATGCTGCCCGGCGCCGGCTCCGAGCTCTACCGCGGTCTCGGCTCTGTGGTCGTCGGAGGACTGTCGCTGTCCGCCCTCTTCACGCTCGTGGTCATTCCGCCCATGCTGTCGCTGCTGGTCGGACCGCTTGAGTCACGCAGGATGGCGAAAGCTGCCGCCACCGCACGCGCCGCGCCTGCTGAGTGAGGGCGCGCTTGACGCCGTGTCCTCCCGGCACCCGCCGCCAGGCGCATGAAGTTGATTGGCCTCTTCCTTCCCGGATAGAGGCCATCTGCGTCCGTCCGATGCCAACTGTTGCCCAGCCAACGGATTTGCTAAAGCTTGCCGATGGCGGTCCACGAAGAATTTTCCAGAGTTTCCGTTCCGGTTCTTCTGCTCATCATTCTGGGCGCGGTCGTCTTTACTGTTCTCACCGTGAGCGTGATCTGGCCGGAATGGCTTGACTCCAACTTGCTTCCGGTCCCCGAGGCGGTAGCTTCTGTGAGTCTGTTCGCCGTGCTGTGGTTCGCCATGTGGCTGGCGGCGAGGAGAAATGGGGTGCGGTTTTCGGAGGGGCTGCGTTTTGACCTTTCCCGGCGCGAGGCCGCCGACCTTGTGCTCATGGGCGTGCCCATGGTCGCCTCTGCGGTGCTCGCCGTCTATGTCTTCTATCTGCCCCTGTCCTACATCTGGCCGGCGTTCGTCTCGGAATGGCTCCTGGAAGACTGGACGCCCATCATCTGGTACCGGACCGAAACCGTCTACGTCGTCTGCAGCATCGTGAACGTCATTGCGGCGGTCATTCTGGCGCCGGTGGTCGAGGAGTTCTTCTTCAGAGGGCTCCTGTTCAGCAGATTCCTGAAGCGTTTCGGTTTGATCGCCGCCATGATCGTGCCGTCTCTGCTATTCGGCGTCCTGCACGCAGACGTTCTCGGCGCCTTTTTCTTCGGTGTGATCCTGTCGTTCCTGTTCTTGCGGACGGGCTCACTGGTTGGCCCGATCATCATCCACATGTCGAACAATGCGCTGGCGGTGCTCACCGAGTTCGCTGACAGCTGGTACTATGGCCGCAACTCGGAAATGACGCTTGCCGAGTTTCAGGCCTACTGGTGGCTCGCCCCGATCGCCGCCGTCATCTGCATCCCGTGGATCATATGGTTCTGGCGAAGATGGCTGGTCCCGAGGGCAGGTGCAGAGGTAGCCGCCCAGCCGACGGAGTGATGCGCCGTTGAATTTCAGCCACCAAGCGGCGTGGCACTCCAGTTCCGTCCAGCGCGCGTGAAGCGGTAGGGTTGGCCGTGTTCGGCGTTGAACCAGGTGCCGGTGAGGGTTTCGCTCAGGGCCTGCAGGACGGCGTCGTGGCCGACGAAGATGACGGGAGCTTCCGTCCTCGCGGACCAGCGATGGACTGCGCGCAGTGCGCGAGCCTTCACCTTGCCCCAGCTCTCACCGTCCGCAGGCAGGATCTGCGGCAGCTCATCCTTGCGCGTGATGCCGGCCAGCTTCATGCGGGTGGAGATTGATGTTCCTTCGAGCGGGCTGAAATCGCACTCCGTCAGATCCGGTTCGGTGTGAAGCGGCAGAAGCGTTGCAGCCCTGATGGCTTCGGCCGTCTGCCTTGCCCGTTCGAGCGGGCTGGTGACGATGCATTCCGCCTGCTCATGCGCCAGCTGCCGCGCGGCCGCAGCCGCCTGCTCAAGTCCTTTTGCGTTGAGCGGAATGTCGGATCTGCCCTGAAACCGGCCGGCACTGTTCCAGTCCGTCTCGCCGTGGCGCACGAAGAAGAACGGGCTCGCCGGGAGGACGTGCTCAGTCATCTGACAGGCGCTTCCGGTACCCTCTGTGCCGGCCCTCAAATCCGCAGCTCTCGTAAAATCTGTGCGCGTCCTTGCGCTCTTCGTGCACGAACAGCTCAATCATTTCGCAACCCGCATCGCGAGCGTGTGCGCAAGCGGCGGCCATCAGTTCGCGCCCGAGCCCCTTTCCCCGCTCGGCGCCTGCGATCCGGACGTCCTCGATCAAGGCGCGCCGGATACCCTGATAGGACAATCCCGACAGGATGCTGACCTGTGCGCAGCCGACGATCCGGTCACCGTTCACGGCGACGAGCAGGACGCTGCCCGGGTCCTGCTCGATCTCTTCAAAGGCGCTGACATAGCGCTGGCGCGCGGCGTCAGACGGATCCTCCCTGAGCCGTCCCTGCGGGTCGTCCCACAACAGTCCGATCACGGCGTCCAGGTCGGCCTCCTCCGCAGGCCTGAACCGGAGCACCGGTCTAGCCCTGGGCCTTCTGGATCTTCTTCCAGCTGTCCCTGAGGGCGACGATCTCGTTGAAGACCGGGCGCTCCGGCGCTGCATCGGCATCGACGCAGAAATAGCCGAGGCGCTCGAACTGGACCTGTGTGCCGACGGGATCTTCGGCGAGGGCCGGCTCGATGAGGGCCTCGATCACGGATTTCGAATCCGGGTTGACCACGGCAAGGAAGTCCTCCTCCGCAGCCGGATTCTCACTCGTGAAAAGGTGCTTGTAGCGGCGGACTTCCGCAGTCCTGTGAGAGCGGGCGTCAACCCAGTGAAGGGTGCCGCGCACCTTGCGGCCGTCCGGGGATTCTCCGCCGCTCGAGGCCGGATCGTAGGTGGCCCGCAGTTCCACGATCTCCCCGTTGTCGTCCTTGATCACATCGGTACAAGTGATGAAGTAGGCATAGCGCAGACGCACTTCCTTGCCCGGACTGAGCCGGAAAAACTTCTTCGGCGCATCTTCCATGAAGTCGTCGCGTTCGATGTAGATTTCCCGTGAGAAGGCGACCTGGCGCATGCCGTCGGCCTCGTTCTCCGGATTGTTCACCGCGTCGAGCAGTTCGCCTTCCTCGGGATAGTTTTCGATCACCACCTTCAGGGGGTTGAGGACAGCCATACGGCGCAGCGCTGTCTTGTTCAGGACCTCGCGTGCGCAAGCCTCCAGATACTCGTACTCCACGACGCTGTCGGCGCGGGCGACTCCGATGCCCTTGGCGAACTCTCGGACGGCGGCGGCGGGAAAACCGCGGCGGCGCAGGGCCTTGAGCGTCGGCATGCGCGGGTCGTCCCATCCGTCCACGATACCGTCCTGCACGAGCTGCATCAGCTTGCGCTTGGACAGGACCGTGTAGGTCAGGTTGAGACGGGCAAACTCGGTCTGGCGCGGCACGCCCGGCGTCGGCAGGTGGGCGACCAGCCAGTCATAGAGCGGGCGGTGATCGGCGAACTCAAGGGTGCAGAGCGAATGGGTCACGCCCTCGATGGCGTCCGACTGGCCGTGCGCGAAGTCATAGGTCGGGTAGATGCACCAGGCATCGCCCGTGCGCGGGTGGTTCTCGTGCAGCACCCGGTAGATCACCGGATCGCGCATGTTG
>JBCCEL010000164.1:0-12707 GCA_039030315.1 Pseudomonadota bacterium | reverse complement strand
TTAAAGTTGAAAATAGCAACCTCTTTGCAACTCTAAAGTGAAATGCTCAGCGGGCCTCAACACTGCTCTGAAGCTTGACCGACGCTGTCCTACCGTTTCATGGCATCAGTCTCACGACCCCGGGAGCCCAACTTTGCGGGCATGACGATAGGGCAGAATGATCGGCCAGTCCTACGCCAAGAGCTGAAAAGGGTGTTGGCCCTCCAATCCTCCGGCAGATCATACGCCTGGACACCACTGCCCAGAGCCCCAACCCCTCAAGGGCCCGCCCGCCCCTGAACCGCAGCAATCCGGCGACACGACCAACCGGCGCAGTGCAACCGGTAAATCTCAATCCGCTCGCTCAACGCGAGCTGGCAATATGATGTGCCCATAGCAACAGTCATCCTAACCATACCGGCCAGACTGTTGCACTTGTATCGTGAACCGGCGAAGCCCAGGAGCGGTTCTCTCAGGCCCAGGCCCGCGGCCCTGAATGCCCGCCTTCGCGGGTATGGCGATCCGATCGGACCAAAGACCTGCCCGACAACATGGGCAAAGAAAGATCTCGGCCGTTCAATCCTTAGGACGGATCATCCGCCTGGACACTGCTGTCTGGAGGCGGTGCGTCCCGATGGATCTACTGCTGAAGCCGAGCATCCCAACCTCAAATCGGAGGGAGCCGGTGGCTCGCACACGCGGTTACCTCGGCCTTACCAAGATCAGACATCCTCCCAGGATATCGGCGAGACGATCTTTAGAAGCGGTTCTCTGATCGTGGTCGGCTGTTGCTCATGGTCGAGGAGCGGGCGGGCAGGATTTTCAGGGTAGAAAATGTCGGCAATCCGGGCGGAGAGGCGCGCATAGGGACTATCGACCAAGCGTTCGTGTTTATCCCGGGTGCAGAACAGGACGAAATTGGCATCATCAAGATAAAAGATCCCGCTCCGGGTCTTCAGCCGGTCTTTCTCAACCCAGCCCTCGCTCAGATCCAGGGTGATTGTCAGATGATGCCAGGTCAGGACGCTTATGGCAAAATTCCTGCTCTGCTCGATGTTGTACTCTGTTCGGCCGTCATCGCGCAGGAGGACCGTCACATAGCCTTGGCCTTGAGTGTCCGCCTTGCCGGGTGGCACGATGAAGTATTCCTTGATCAGCGCGACTGAGCCGCCGTCATTTTGTGTCGAGAGGATGGCAATATTCTTCGGGCGGCGCCGGAGAACAGACTGCAACTCCCCCGGATCGATCGGCATCTATCGCGGCCCGATCAAGAGACCTTCGGCCGAAACCCGAGGCCGGCCTCTACAAATGACAAGCTGATCGAATCAGGCGGGATTTCAATGAAGAAACCATCCTCCTCAATCACTGTCACCAGATGGAGGTATTCGTCCTTGAACATGCATTCGACCGTCGCGCCATCACTGCGCTCGAATGTCTTGACCTCATACTTTGGGTCCCCATCTTCAAAGCGATTGGCAGATTGTGCCGCTAAATCCAGCGCACCTGTCTCTTCGAAACCTGCTTGAGCCATCCTGAGAGAATCCGCATGCAGTTTGAACAGGTGCGAAAAAACCCTCGCGACGCTGTCCAGCGAGTGAGAACGTACATCAGTTCGCCACGTCATGCAATTTACTGCAACTATTAATTGTATAATATTGAGTCAATTCATGAATCTGATTTAGCTGTGAGAACATCCACGGAAAGGACCACTCAGCCGGAATCATGCATTGGTCCTTTTGTGAGCCAGATACAGAAAAGAGCTCAGTGCGTTCCTCCGCAACTGCCGTCAGATTCTGCCAATGGTAGTCAGGTTGCTCGTGGATTGCCGGTACCCAAACCAGCTGGAATAGATACCTTAACGCTTCAACATCGTTTGCATTTTGCAAGAACCTGCAATTTCCCCAAGCGCACGCCCTATGAAGGCACCGACAAGCCGGAACCCCTCTTCTGATAGTGGTCCCGCCGCATCAACCGCTAGCAACGGCTGGTCTGCAAGGCCGAAGGCTACAGGTTGCTGATCGTCCAGTGCCGGTATCACTACTGAAGTGCCCGTGCCAGGATCATTGCCGGTGCATGACGCCGCGCGTGAACCGGCCGCTCTGGTTGAAGCTGGCCTCAAGGGTCTGCGTGCCGATTAACCGGTAGGTCACCCGCGAGCCCCAGGGGAGGCGGAACTTCAGCTGGCCGTCGGCGATCTCGCCGGTGAACGGCAGGCAGTCCGGCTCTTTGATGCTCCAGCGACGGTACGTGCCCCAGGCATAGTAGCCGGGCGCAGTGCCGTCCGCGCTGACCTGGTGGACAATCAGCGTGTTGTCCAGCTTGTCCGCCAATTGCCGTCGAACACACCCGGCAAAGCGGACCAGCTTCGCATCGACGCCGGTCTGATCGACAACGGCAAAGTCCTGTCCCAGTCTGCACTGGCCTGAAAGCTGACCCGGAAAGGCCGCTGCCGGCGCGCTCCCCATCAGGGCACTCATTATAATCGCAAGATTGGCCGCTCTTATGTTCGCACCGGATTCCCTTCCCTGGCGCCGGACGCCGGCAGCATAGCCTGCCCTGCGGCCTGGTGTCGATGACAGGCCCGGCGCCGAGCGCGCGGTTCAGTGCTTCGGCGGCTGGTCCTTTGATCTGCGGATGATGTCGTCCGAGGTCAGTTCGCCCACGGATTTTCCGCGCCGCGTCGCATAGAGCAGCAGGGCCACCGGCCAGATCACCAGCAGCAGGATCTTGATCAGCAGGGCCAGTTCCAGCATCCCTCACATGTTGTGCCGTCTTGCGCGCCGTGCAAGTCCGCGCGAGTCGTGCTCTCTTCAAATCCGCCCCGACACAACGTAAGGGAGGGCGGCGAAACAAGCAGCACCTGAGGTTCCCCATGACCCGCTACGACCGCTTCATGGCCCGCCTTGCCGCCGGCGAGGCCATTCTGATTGATGGGGCGACCGGGACCGAGATCGACAGGCGCGGGACCCCGCGGCTCGAGCATGCCTGGACAGGTGGCGGGGCGGTCAGCCATCCGGAGATCCTGCTCCAGGTGCACCGGGACTATCTGCGGGCCGGCGCCGAGATCGTCATCTCCAACACCTTCGCCACCTGCAGGCATTGCCTGGAGGCCGCCGGCGTCGGCAACGACTTCGAACTCTACAACCGCCGCGGCGTGGAACTGGCCATGGAGGCGCGGGAGGCGGAAAACGCGCAGGATGCGCTGGTTGCCGGGGGCATCTCCTACTGGTCGTTCACGGATGAACAGCCCCCGCTCGATGAACTGCGGGCCAGCGTGGGGCTCCAGGCGGCCGTCATGCGCGATGCCGGCGCCGATCTTCTCATGCTGGAGATGATGGTGGGCATCGAGCGCATGATTGTCACGCTGGAGGCGGCGCAGACCAGCGGCCTGCCCGTCTGGGCGGGCCTGTCCTGTGCCCCCGACGATGCCGGCACCATGCGCCTGCTGGACGGCGACAGCCTCGCCGATGCCCTTGAGGCCCTGAAAGGGCGGGACGTCCAACTGGTCTCGATCATGCACACCTTCGACTATGACGTGGACGCCTGTCTCGACGTGGTGGGGCAGCACTGGGATGGCCTCACCGGCGTCTACGCCCACACCTCAAGCCCGCATGAAGGCGGCAAGTGGGAAGGGGTCACACCGATCACGCCGGATGAGTATGCCGCCGCCGCACGCCGCTGGCTCGCCCGCGATGTCCGCCTTATCGGCGGCTGCTGCGGCATCGCCACCGAACACATTGCCGTCTTGCGCGAAGTGGTGGAAGAGCGGGACAGATGACCGTTCTCCAGGAGACCCCGGGATGACACGCTACGACCATTTCATGGGCCGCCTTGCGGCCGGCGAGGCCATTCTCATCGACGGGGCCACCGGCACCGAGTGCGACCGGCGCGGCGTGCCGCTCCTGGAAAACGCCTGGAACGGCGGCGCAGCGGTCAGCCATCCCGACATCGTCCGGCAGATCCATCGGGACTATCTCGCCGCCGGCGCGGAGATCGTCATCTCCAACACCTTCGGCACCTCCCTTCACGCCCTGACCGCGGCCGGGGTTGGCGCCGACTTCGAGCTTTACAACCGCCAGGCGGTTCAGCTCGCGGTGGAGGCCCGCGTGGCGGAAGGCGCAGATGGGGCTCTCGTCGCAGGCGGCATCTCCTACTGGTCCTGGATCGCCGAAGAACCCGAACTCGACGACCTCCGGGCGAGTATTGCCACCCAAGCCGCGATCATGCGCGACGCGGGCGCCGATCTCCTCATGCTGGAAATGATGGTGGGCATCCCGCGCATGATCACCACTCTGGAGGCCGCTCTCAGCAGCGGATTGCCGGTCTGGGTCGGTCTGTCGTGCAAACCGAGTGCGGCGGGCGCCATGTGTCTCTACGATGGCGAGCCGCTGCAAGACGCCCTGGCCGCCCTCAAGGACCGCGGCGTGCCCCTGGTGTCGATCATGCACACCCAGGTGCCCTACGTGGACGATTGCCTGAAGGTGATGGCAGCGCACTGGGACAGGCACTCAGGCGTCTATGCTCACACGTCCACCGAGGACCGGGACAAGAGATGGATCTTCCAGGACGCCATCTCGCCGGAGGGCTACGCAGCGGAGGCGAAAGGTTGGCTCAATCGCGGCGTCCAGATCATCGGCGGCTGCTGCGGCATCGGCACGGAGCACATATCCGCGCTTCGGGAGATCGTGTGAGCAGGTTACTCCGCGGCTTCGGCGAGGCCGTGCAGGCAGAATGGGCGGTCATGGCTGAGTGAGGGGACCTTGCTGCGCGCCTCATCCGCCTTCGCAAGATCAATTTCGGCGACGATATAACCCTCGCCATCGCCGCCATCCGCCAGCACCTCGCCCCATGGGGCAACGATGAGAGAATGCCCGAAGCACTCGCCGCCGCCATGCAGTTCGCCATGCTGGCACGGCGCGATCACGAAGGCGCCGTTCTCGATCGCGCGGGCCCGGTTGAGCACATGCCAGTGCGCCTGGCCGGTGATCTTCGTAAAGGCGGCGGGAACCGCCAGCATCTTCGCGCCGGTCTGGGCCAGCTCGCGGTAGAGCATGGGGAAACGCAGATCGTAGCAGACCGACAGCCCGAGCAGGCCCCACGGCGTAGGCGCGAGCACCGCCTCGTCGCCGGGCGAGATCGTGGCGGATTCCTGGATCACGGTGTCATCGTCGAGACGCACGTCAAACATGTGGATCTTGTTGTAGCGGGCGACGACCTTACCGCCCGCATCCAGCAGGTAGGACCGGTTGTAGATCCGTCCGTCTTCAGCGGTGACACCGAGCGAGCCCAGCAGGATATGCACGCCAAGGGATCTTGCTTCCTCGGCGAAGGCCGGGATGACCGGATGCTCGGCTTCAATGTAGTGCACCGGATGGAGCTTACCGTCTTCGGTCTCAAGGCCGGAGAAATACTCCGGAAGGCAGATCAGCCGGGCGCCGTCCGCCGCCGCCGCACGGGTGTGCCGGATGCAGGTCTCGATATTCTCGTGAACATCCGGCGTGGCGTTGTTCTGAATGCAGGCTGCCTTGAAGGTCTGGCTCATGGTCTTCCTCCCAGAAGTATTATGCCGCTACAGCGACTGCTTCGGCGGTCGGCTTGTTGGGCTGGGGTTCAGCATCGCCGTCCCGGAAGAGCATCCGGTAGAGCACGGGCACCACGCCGAGGGTCAGGATCGTCCCGATAATCAGGCCGCCGGAGACGACCACTGCAAGATCGTAGAACAGGATGTCCCGCCAGACAATCAGCGGCATGAGGCCGAGAATGGTCGTGATGGTCGTCATCAGGATCGGCCGCAAGCGTTTGACCGACGCCGCATTGATAGCGTCGTGGACATTGAGACCGTTCTCGCGCTCGGTATCGATCCGGTCGATCAGAACAATGGCGTTGTTGATGATGATGCCCGCCAGTGAAAGAAGCCCTAGGATGGCGATGAACGAGAAATTCGCGCCGGGCATGATGATCAATGCAGGCGTTACCCCAATCAGGGTGAGCGGAATGACCGCGACGATGATCAGCGGCTTGCGCAGGCTGTTGAACTGGCCAACGAGGATGAGAATAATCAGCGCAAACGCCAAAGGCATGTTGGCGAAAAGCGAGGACTGCGCATCCGAGGAGCCTTCGATCTCGCCGCCGCGCTCGATCCTGTAGTCAGCCGGCAGCCCTAACTCCTCGAGCCGCGGCGTGATCACGGCATCAAGGTCGGCAGCGGGCATGATCAGGCTCTTGCCGGAAACCGTGATCACCCTCTCCAGATCCTGGCGCTGGATCATGGAGAACTCGGCAATTCCGTCAAAGTCGGCCACCTGGAGGAGCGGCACCGGTGTGTCGCCGGCCCGCGTGATATTGAGTGTGCGCAGGCGGTCTACATTGGTGCGCTGGGCATCTTCCGCCCGGAGGTAGACGGGAATGATCGTATCGCCGTCCCGGTAGTCCGTGACCGCAAGTCCTGCAAGGATGGCATCCAGCGTGTCCGCCACCGACTGCGAGGTTACGCCGGCGCGCCGGGCCCGGGCCTGGTCAACCTTGACGATGAGCTTGACCAGGCGGTTCTCCCAATCATCCTTGATGTTCACCGTGCCGTTGACCGAGCGCATGATACCTTTCAGCTTGTCGGAGGCATCGTCGAGGACGGCCGGGTCGTTGCCGATGATCCGGTACTCAACAAGCCCGGCCTCGCTGGCGCCCAGCGACATGGGCTTCACGAAGACGCGTGCTTCCGGCATGTTCGCTGCGGCATGCCGGTCGATCCGGTCGCGCAGGATCGGCACCTGAGAGGCATCCTGCAGGTTGACGATGATGAAGGCGCGGTGCGGGTCGGGATCGATAGGATCAAGGCCGAGGTAGAACCGGGGACCGCCGCTCGCCACATAAGCGATGTTGTTGACGATTTCGGGGTTCTCTTTCTTGTCGCTGAGCCAGCCCGCCATCTTCAGCGCTGCTTCCTTCGAGCCATAGGTGTTTGAGCCCACCGGAAGGTCCACATAAACCTGAAGCTGGGTGCGGTCGGAGGCCGGGAAGAAGATCGCCGGCACGAACTGCAGCGCCCAGACCGAAACGAACAGCAGTCCCACGACGGCGACGAGGAACAGATATCTGAGCTTAAGCACCATATCGAGGAAGTGCTTGTAGGCCCGGTAGAACCTGGTGTCGTAGGCCACGTCCTCGTCAACCGGTTCTGAGGCCTTGAGGCCCCAGACACACAGGAGTGGCGTCACGGTCATGGCGAGCGCCCAGGATCCCAGAAGCGCGATCGCAATCACCAGCGACAGTGAGCGCAGGTATTCACCCGCCTCGTTCTCCGCAAGCATGAGCGGCATGAAGGCCAGAATGGTCGTCATGCTGGAGGACAGGAGCGGCAGGAGCATCGTCTTGCCGGTCTCGATGGCCGCGGCCCGGCGCTCTTCGCCTACGGACAGTCTGCGGCCCATCTCCTCGGCCATCACAATGCCGTTGTCGACGAGGAGGCCGAGCGAGATGATCATGGCGGCAAGCGACATCCGCTCCAGCTCGATACCCACATACCGCATGATCAGCAGGCTGAGCAGCATGGTCAGCGGCACCATGGCCCCGACGATGAGACCGGTGCGCCAGCCGAGAAACACCATCACGACCAGCAGAACGATAACGATGGTCTGATAGAGATTGCTGGTCACCCCATTAACGGCCTTGCTGATGTCGTTGGGCTGGAACGTGATGTACTGCAGCTGGTAACCGATCGGCAGCTTGTTCTCGAGAAGCTCGAGGCGCTCCGTCAGGCCCTGGGCGAACTTCTTGGAATCGAACTTGTCGACCATCTGCACGCCGATGACGACGGCCGGCTTGCCATTGAAGAAAGCCGGGTTCTTCGGGGGGTCCACATAGTCGCGCTTGATGGTCGCAATATCGCGCAGATAGATCACCTGACCCTGCTTGCCCGGGATCTCGATGGTCACCTGGCCGATATCGTCTAGCGTGTTGAAGTTGCCGGTGGGCTCAACAGCAAAACTGACCGTTCCGGCCTCGATCCTGCCTCCAGGAGAGATGATGTTCGTGTTGTTGACCGTGTCAATCAGCGATTGCGGTGAGATTCCGAGCTGGGACAGCCGCACATTGTTGACCTCAACGAAAATCCGCTCCGGCTCGATACCAAAGAGCTCGACCTTGCTGACACCCGGCACGGAATAGAGATTGTCACGGGCATTCCGCGCGGATTCCCTCATTTCCGCCAGCGTGAATCCTTCTGCCGTCAGGGCGATCGTTGCCATGGCGACGTCGCCATAGTTGTCATTCACGTTTGGTCCGGAAGTGCCGGAGGGCAGATCTCCCTTCACATCGTTCATCTTGTTGCGCAGGTCCTGCCAGACCGGCTCCAGGACCTTGATGCGATCATGCAGCTCGACGCGCACCGTGGACTGACCGGAGCGGGAGGTCGACTTGATCTTGTCGACTTCCGGCATCTCGCGGATCTTCTCTTCCAGCTTCTTGGTGATCAGATCCTCGATCCGCTGCGGTGACATCCCGGGAAAGGAGGCAGTCACCAGAGCCGTCCGGATGGTGATCTCCGGATCCTCACGGGACGGGTGGCTCAAAAAGCTGAAGGGACCGGCAGCTGCAATCATCAGCACCAGGATCAACACCAGCATGGAGTTGTTGAGCGCAAAGCGGGTGATCATGCCGGTACTACTCCGCCTGGGCCGGGTCGAGCAGTTTCACTTTCATCCCGTCAAACAGGAACGAGGTACCGGCAATGGCGACGATGTCGCCCACTGCAACATCCCCGATGAGCTCAAGTTCGTTGTTTCTGACATTGACGACCTGAACCTTCTTCTGCCGGACAACGCCTTCGCTCTTGTCGAAGACAAACACCGTGCCGCCACCTTGCGTCTCGGTGGCAACAATTGCCGTGATCGGCAGAAGCAGGGCCTTGCCGGTCGCTTCCGTCTTGTACTTGAAGGAGGCCTCGACGGTCAGGCCCGGCTGCAGGTCCGGCGCCGCCGGATTGTCCAGCACGATGGTCACCGGGAACGAGTTGGTGCTCCCCGCCCGGGTGCCGATCTCGGTAATCTTGCCCGTTTCGATCCTGCCCTGAAGGGTTGGGAAGGAAACATCCACCGGATCAGCGACATTCAGGCGGCGCACCAGGCCCTCCGGCACGCTGACCTTGACCTTCAGGCCGCCATCGGCACTGACCTGCACGATCTGTTGGCCAGCGGATGCTTCGGCAAAGCGCTCCACGTACTTTTCGGTTACCGAGCCGTCGAGCGGCGAGGTGAGGGTGGTCAGCCGCACGTCCCGTTCGGCCAGCTCCAGCTCTGCCGTTGCGACCTCCAGATTGGACTTTGCGCTGTCGAAGCTGGACAGCGCGGTGTCGTAGGCGGTCTTTGTCGCAAAACCCTGCTTGTACAGTGTCGATTGCTGCTTGAACTTGGCATCGGCGTCATTGAGCTTGGCTTCGGCGTCCGTCACCTTGCCTTTCGCCGTACGGATGCGCAGCTGGAACGGCTCGGAATCGAGAACAGCGATCACCGCGCCTTTTTCGACCCGGTCGCCGACCTCCAGGCTCATTGTCGTGATACGTCCGCTGACCTGGAAGGCAAGGTTCGTGACGATTGAAGACTCCGTCAGGCCGGCGATCCGCCGGACCTGGTCGCCGGCGCGCTCCTTGACCACCATCGTCTTGATGGCACGCACAGGTTTTTCGACAACCTTCTTTTCTTCCTCGCAAGCTGCAAGGCCCAGTGCCGCCAGCGCGAGAAGCGCGGCGCGAAATCCACGTTTAGCAACAGTCATGGGGCAAACCGCATCCGTTCCCTTGAATGAGACATCACTCTAAGCGCTCCCGTTCGCCAATTCCATGACAAAGCGGCGCTTCCCGGCGCGTCAGATTTGCGCTGGACCTCAGCCTTGGCCGTGTGCCATCACCGGGCCACCAGGAGATGAAAGGGAGCGTCCCATGGCCGAACTGAAGATCCACATGTTCTCTGCCCTCGGAGACAATTACGGCTTTCTCGTCCATGACGCGGATGCCGGAGTAACCGCCAGCATCGATACGCCGGAAGAGGCGCCGATCCGGGCCGCGCTGGCCGAAACCGGCTGGACCCTGACGCACATCCTGAATACCCACCATCATGCCGATCACACCCAGGGCAACCTGCCGCTCAAGGCCGATTTCGGCTGCACGATCGTCGGCCCGAAGCCGGAGGAGGGCAAGATTCCGGGGATAGACGTGGCCCTGGACGAGGGCGACACTTACGATTTCGGCGGACACATCGCAAAAATCCACCATACCCCCGGCCACACGCTGGGTCACATCGTCTACCACTTCGCCGATGACGGTATCTGCTTTGCCGGCGATACGCTGTTTCCGCTAGGCTGCGGGCGCGTGTTCGAGGGGACGATGGAGCAGATGTGGGGCTCGATGCAGACGATGGCTGCCCTGCCGCCGGAAACGATCGTCTATTCGGCGCATGAGTATACTCAGGCCAATGCCCGCTTCGCGGTGACCGCAGAGCCTGACAACGAGGCGCTGGCTGCCCGTGCAATTGAGATCGACAAGTTGCGGTCCGAAGGCAAGCCGACGGTGCCGACGACCATGGAAGTGGAGATGGCCACAAACCCCTTCGTCCGCGCTGGAAGCGCGGCGCGCTTCGCGGAAGTGCGGAAAGCGAAGGATAACTTCTAGCGGTGCGGTCTTTCCCCGTCGTCATCCTCTCAGTCTATTCCGTCATTCCCGCGAAGGCGGGAATCCAGGAATCTATCCGTAAGCATGGCACTGTGCGGATCTGGGCACCCGCCTTCGCAAGTGCGACAAGGAATGGTCGGCACCGATGAACCTCACCGCCGACGAGATCATCGCACAGCTTGGCCTTCAGTCTCATCCGGAAGGTGGCCATTTCCGGGAAACCTGGCGGGCGGACGCACCGGACGGCGGCCGCGCGAGCGGCACCGCGATCTACTTCCTGCTGAAAGCCGGCGAGGTCAGTCACTGGCACAAGGTGGACGCTGCGGAGATCTGGCACTGGTATGCGGGCGCTCCGCTTGAACTGTCCATTGCGGCGGACGGCGGCAGACCTCAGACCTCAACCCTTGGCCCCGATCTCGCAAACGGGCAGTACCCCCAAGTCGTCGTCCCGCCCCAAGCCTGGCAGTCGGCGAGGAGCGCCGGCGACTGGACCCTCGTGGGGTGCACGGTTTCGCCCGGCTTCGAGTTCGCGGGCTTTGAACTGGCCGCTCCGGACTGGGCGCCGTAATCGGCTCAGGTCCAGGAGGCGTCCAGGGCGGCGGTGCGGAAGGCTGAAAGGGCCGGGGCCAGCACGCCGGTCTTCAGGCTGACCAGTTCCAGTTCACGCCGGTTTGGCAGGTCGCTGAGCGGACGATGGTCCACCGCGTTCAGCATCGGCGAGCTCTCCGGCAGAATGCACACACCGAGCCCGGTTTGGATCATTTCCAGGATCCAGTCTTCGCGCTCGCTCCTGACGGCCACGTTCAGCTCAAGACCCCGGGATCTGGTGAAGGTGAAGAAGTCGTCGCGAATCTCGCAGTGCAGCCGGTCGAGATAGGCCTCCTCCGTGACGTCTGCCAGCGTCACGCTGTTCATCATCTTGAACCTGTGGCCGCTGTCGAAGGCCACCACGAAGCCCTCCGAGAACAGCTTGACGGCTTCAAAGCGCGGATCGTGCTGGGCCGAGCGGGCGCAGAAGACGCAGTCGAGTGCACCGCTGAGCATGAGTTCCGGGATCACATCGGGTGCCACATCATGCAGCGTCAGCTCCACGAGAGGATTGTCCATCCTGAAGCGCTGCAGGAAGCCTGCGAAGCGGTTTGGGCCGATCGTGCACATGATGCCGACATTCAGGCGTTCAGTCTGTGTGCTCGCGATCGCGCGGGCGGCCTCCAGCGCCTTGCGGCGGTTTTCTTCGATGACCTCGAAGTGGACCCGCATGCTGTGTCCGAACTCGGTCAGCCTGACCTGCTTTCCGCTGCGGTCGAAGAGCTCGGCCCCCAGCGTGTCCTCCAGCTTGCGGATCGCCTTGGAGAGCGCCGGCTGGGAGACGGCGCAGGCGTTGGCGGCGGTCGTGAAGTTCAGCGTCTCCGCGACGGCGAGGAAGTATCTGATCTGCGTAAGGTCCACGGGGGGTCTTTCTCCTATGCGCCCACCCGCACCGGAGCAGAACGATAACCAATGGGAATAGTTCTCATAACTTATTGATATTTCACTTATTTTCTCACGCTCTCTACTTTAGAGCAGTTCGAAGTTCATACCACAAGTGGAGAATTCCAGGCATGCAGAAAATCAATCTCTCCGCCCTGGCCACCGCTGCCCTGGTGGCAATTGCGGCGGTTGCCGGCACATCCCAGGCGCAGAACGGAATCGCCGAGGCAAAATTCACCGCCGACGGTCAGGTCATGATACCGGAGGACTGGCGCAGCTGGGTTTACATCGGCACGCCGCTGACGCCCAACGCTCTAAACGACGGCAAGGCGCCGTTCCCGGAATTTCACAACGTTTACATCGAGCCGTCCGCCTTTGCCCACTGGAAGAAGACGGGCAAGTTTGCAGAAGGCACCCAGATTGCCAAGGAACTGGTTCTCGTCCGCCAGAAGGACAAGGACGAGATGAACGACGACGGCTCGACGGCGGAGGTTTCCGGGATCGGCTATTTCCAGGGAGAGTTCGCCGGTCTGGAGCTCACCGTAAAGGACAATGGGCGCTTTGCGAAGGAACCGGGTGGCTGGGCCTATTTCAGTTT
>JBCCEL010000163.1:0-12785 GCA_039030315.1 Pseudomonadota bacterium | reverse complement strand
CGGCCACCTCGTCGTACACCACGATCTCGTCTTCGGACCGGCCGAGCTGACCAAGACGGACGCCCTTGTTGTACAGCGCCTGGGCGACCTGCACTCGCAGTTCGGGGTCGGGGTCGTTGCGGTAGGTGTCGGCCACCTCGTCGTACACCACGATCTCGTCTTCGGACCGGCCGAGCTGACCAAGACGGACGCCCTTGTTGACCAGCGCCATCCAGCAGCCGCCGCTGGCAGGCACCCCGGCAGGCCAGCCCACACAGACACGCTCATACGCGGGGTCCCATTTGACGTCATGCGTCCAATAGACCGTCCCGTCGATGTTGATGACCGCCTGTGTGCGGTAGACTCGCAGAATGCCGATTGACGTGCCGGTTGCACGCGGGATCCAGGACCGGCCATTACCGCCGTGGCCATGGTGGCCGCCGGAGCCGAACACACCGCTCCGGATGTCTTCTCCGTACCCGTTCTCGTCCGCAACTGCGCTTCCAGACGGTGCGCAGATCATCGCCAGCGCCAGGGCGCCAGCTGCGAAAGTCGTCCTGTTCGTCGCCATTATGCTTCCCTTTCACGTGTTGCGGGAGCGGCGGGTCTGTCCGACCTTGCCGCTCGCACTTAAACCGAACGCAAATTGCCTTCGGCCGCGCAGCACATATATTGCATAATACTGCAGAAATAATACATATACATTTTTGGGCTTATATTTCTTTCATTCAGAAAACAACGCGAAAGAAAGATAAAACTATTTTGTAAATACAGAGTCAGCGGGAAATGGAGTGCCGCAAAGACTGCTGGTCATTTGCGCGCAAAGGCCGGCTGGTCGAAATGGGCAACCCGGGTGTCCAGCCCCCGGATAGCAACCTCACGAAACTGATACAGCAGCGCGGCGGTCGGCGCCCAGACCGTGTGGCCGAGGGTGGCGATATGGGCCGACAGAATCGGATGTTCACCAGCATCGGAAGGCGTCAGGATCGGGATAGCCGGGTCCAGCAGATCAGAAAAAGGGATGCGGTAGACCGAATCCACCTCGCCCGGATCGGGCGCCATCTCCCCCATGGCTCCACCCCAGACAACGACCGGCGTGATCAGAAATCCCGAACGGGTGGCATAGTCGTCCAGCGGCCCGATGATTTCATCGTGCGGCAGATCCACGCCAAGCTCTTCATGCAGCTCCCGCAGCGCCGCCTGCTCCGGCGTTTCCCCGTCATCGAGGCGCCCGCCCGGCAGCGCATACTGATTGCTGTGGCGCTTGATGTTCACGGGCCGGAGGGTGAGCAGGACACAGGGTGCGGCGCCCTCCTCGGCGGAGACGACGACAAGCGCAACGGCAGCGCGGCGAAGGCCCTCGCCGTTCAGGGGCCGGACCGTGAACCGGTCGAGGTTCGCGGCGATCTGGGCACGCAGGGGCGCACCGAACTCAAGCTGCATGGGAAGCTGCCTCAGGATGGAAACCTCCCCTCCATGCCCCAATTTCCGTTGGATTTGAACCCTTGTTCGTGACAGACAGGTGGCTCTGATGGAGTCGCCAGAATGCGTCGTGCGTTAGCCAGATCCGTAACCTCCCTGTCGACCCCGCCCATCCCCGAGGTGCAGGGATGGGGAGACGCCTATGACGGCAGCCACGGACCCTTGGCGAATTTTTCTCAGGCGGTTCCGGGATATGCTCCGCATCCCGATCTTCACGATTGGGCGGCCGAATGCGCACGCTCGTGCGTTGCGTCCGGTTATGGCCTGATTGAAGGAGAGCCGGAATTGGTCGCGGCGCTCTCCGCATTCACCGGCTCGCTTTACGGCTCACCGGTCGCCGACAGCGAGATCCAGATCACGGCCGGCTGCAACCAGGCCTATTTCGTCGCTCTGATGACCATCACCAACCCCGGCGACGAGGTGGTCCTCACCAACCCGAATTTCTTCAATCATGAGGCGACCCTCACCTTGCTCGGTCTCAGGCCGGCCTATGTCGACTGCCTGCCGGAGAACGGCTTCCTGCCGCGTGCCGAAGATGTTGCCGCACAGATAACGGACAGGACCGCTGCCGTGGCGCTGGTGACGCCCAACAATCCGACCGGCGCCGTCTATCCGCCCGCCCTGCTCCAGGACATTTACGATATCTGCGCTGAAAAGGGCGTGTGGCTGATCCTCGACGAGACTTACAGGGATTTCCTGGCGCCGGACGCAGGCGCTCCGCATCGGCTGTTCGAAGCGCCAAGCTGGCGCGATCATTTCATACAGCTCTACAGCTTCTCCAAGGGTTACTGCATTCCAGGTCACCGCGTCGGCGCCATGGTGGCCGCATCCGACATCGTGACGGAGACGGTGAAGGTCATGGACAACCTGCAGATCTGCGCGCCCCGCCCGGCCCAGCAGGCGGTGGCGAAGGCCCTGCCGGCGCTGTCTGAGTGGCGCGCGGCCAATTCCCTGGAAATGCAGTCGCGCGGCGCGGCATTCCAGGAGGCGCTGGGCCCGGTGGCGGGCTGGAACATCCGGGCGGTCGGGGCCTTCTTCGCCTACGTGGAGCATCCGTTCGGGGGCCGGTCTTCGCGAGACGTCGCGAGGGAACTGGCTGAAGGACGGGGCATCGTTGCACTGCCGGGTACCTATTTCGGCACCGGCCAGGAACCCTACCTGCGATTTGCATTTGCCAATTCCGATGCGGAGACGATAGGTCTTCTGGCGGCACGGCTATAGGTTCAAGGGGAGCGGGAGATGACGGCGAAAGCCTGGGACACACCGGCAATGATCACGGCGGCCGTCCTGCTGGCGGCCTGCCAGACCACCGACCGGCCCGTGGTGGGAGACGGTGGCGGGCCCTCTTCCGGCGTTATCACCACGGTGGACACGGTCAAGCTCACCCCGGAGCAGGGCGACGTCATCCAGGTTCGCGGCTCCTCCAGCAAGGACTTCAGCTACGATGATCTGCAGGCCGTGCTGTACTGCCGGGCCTGGCAGCATTCGCGCACGCAAGGCTTTGCCGGCGCCCATCCCTTGCGCTTCCACAAACTGGAAGGCACCAACGCCGCCGCCGCCCGCGTCGCCATCGCCTCGGTCCAGCTCTACCAGGGCGCAACACCGGCAGGAAAAACACCCCTCGGCCAAAGCTGGTGCAACAAGGTCCCGAGCGCGGCGCGGTAGCCCCGGAGTACGACCGGAACTGCTCCCCGGCGAAGACCGCTCAGGGCCCGCGACCTCACATCGATCTGCAGTTGAACACCTCTTTGCGGTCGCAGACGAACGTCCCGCAGACTAAACGCTGCGCGTTGGGTTCAAGCATCGAGTTGGGGCCTGCAGAAGTGACGCGAACACGGAAGACAGATGAATTGCAACAACCTGGCCAAAACGGCTGCGCAACACATGCGCTACATTCGACCCTGCGCAATCCGAGACCGGTTGGCAATTGTTGAAGCCTGTTTCGCGTTCTCAATGCATGTGGGGTTTCGCAGAATCGCCGCTCTGCCTGAGGACGGTTTGCCCACCCGGCGACGCGCTGGCCCATACAGGGATCTACATGGTTGCCGAGACCCTGAGTGGGGCCAAGATTTGGGCTTCAGGTCAGCAGGACCATTAAGCCAGCTTCGTTGCGCCCAGGAACTGTGGGTTTTGGCCTGTACTAGCAAATCCTCTGGAGGAAGGCCTTCGTCCCATCCTCGAAATAGGCCTGACACACGAGATCATCGACCTTCACAAGAAAAAAGCGATAAAGGCCTCCCTTGCGAAACCGTGTGTACTGCGTCCAGTACAAATCGTTTTCGAAGCCATACCTCCCGGTATCTGAAGTTCCATCCGCAAATTCGGCACGGCAGGTTCCATTCTCAAAATACTCGATCGTTGCAATCCGAGCTTCTAACTTCGGGTCGAAGCAGTCCAATACGTGGCCACGGACAAAGGCCCTCACCTCATCTTCGTTCAGTCTTCTGCCGGTCATTAACCCACCTTTGAATGCAAAAAGCCTTACATGCACATCAGCAAACGACTCGGCGCTGATCTGACGTCGACAGTCCGAGACGTGTATTCTAGGAATGAAGCGCAAAACTGACAAATTCTGACCGCACAGCCTAGAACCGACATTCGGCCAACGGTCGCTTTGTCCGTTAACCGGTCGTCAGGAGTAGGTTCCGCTCGCAAGCGCAGCGAATGTCTGAAAACGGGATTGCGGCTTGTCAGGTTCGAACGTCGGTTTGGGCCGTTCGAAGCTTCCGGTGCGCGCTATAAGACGACATTTGTTTGACGGTGAGTTTCGGAGATTAAGCTGACGCCCCAATGACGCCTAGTATGCGCACTGGCGTTAGCTTTAGGTGTGCGTTCACGTCGCCGAACCGGCCTGTGTGTCCGGCACGGATGTAGCGGGCACGATGAAGTTGCTGCGGGTTCATGCGTTGCGTCGCACTTGCATCCAACTTTGAGCAAGTACATTATCACATCGGAGGGTCGATGCGCCGTTGGAGGCTGGCAGTGATCAAGTCCGCCATCGTATTTCTCATAGTTTTCTTCGGTATGGCGCTGAACGCCAATGCCCAGGGACTTCAACTTGGCGCAGAGCTTACGCCGGAACACAAGGTCTATTGCGTAAACATCCTAAATTTAAAGAACCGGCGGGCTGATCTTCACTACAAAATACGCGCCTGTCCTGCCGATGGAAGTCCGTGCAAGGCAGACTGGACGCAACAGAAGCTTCGAAATCGTGGACGCCGCTCAACTGATCTGAACGCGTTTTGTGTGGTCAAGCCCAAGCCGGTCAACCTGGTCGTCTCCTATGAGCCGGGCCTGGACAACGACTTCGCCGAAACCGAGCAGGCATTGGAGCCGCAGGTCTTTGAGTGGCGTGAGCAGTGGCCGGGGACCGGCTGTATCCGCCGCGGCATATACCGTTTTGCACCCGACCGCCCCCGGGGCATTAAGATGAAGAGCGGGCGACGGAGAGGCTTCAGATTCCCCTCGTGCGGATGGTACCCGAATACAGATCCAAAGAGACCGCGAGGAAAGATCGGCTTACCGGCCGGCGTTCTCGGCGGCTGGGTGCAGCGGCGCGGGCAATGCCCGGGCCCTGGCGACGAGGCCGCGCGCGGCCGCAATACCCTGTGGGTGCAGACCCACGCCATCGACAACACGGACGGCCAGTGTTGGCTCTCCGGCACGTTCAGATTGGGCAAACGCTTCACGGCCCGGACAATGTGTCCTGCCGGCAAGAACAGATACAAGATTGTCGATTTTACCTTCGACCGGATATCAGCGAACACTATGCGGGTGCGCCAGGGACGGAAGCGAAGCCGGCGCTACAAGCGCTGTTCGGACAAATGGATCCCGTCCGCCCGCGACCAGCGCTTCGCGGAGGATTTCGGGGGCGCAAACAAAAGAATCTCGTTCAACGCAAGCATGCGAACCCGTCTCGCCAGCGGAAAGAAGTCCTCCGACAAGCACAAGCGCACCATGGATATCAGGATCGATTCGTGGGGCGTGCTGCATGACCTTCAGGATTTCGGCTACAGCAAGAAACAATCCAATGGCCGGATTGGCGAGGTGACGCGCGACAGCAGCGGCCGGCGCGTCGGCTGGCTGGTGAGGGACGGCAAGCTGGTGCGCATGCGCGAGCGTCACACGTTCTTCGAGATCTTTTCCTGGCCGCTGACAACAGATGGCAAGGACATTGTCTGCAAGATGCGTCTCGACCAGATCTCCAAGAAGAGTGACGGCGTCAGGCAAGTCATCGGCAGTGCCGGCGGGCGGATCGATATTCTGAGCTATTCCTGGAATAGCGAAACATGCGTGCGTGGAGATGCGGTCGAAGAGCGGAGGGACAAGCCCGTCACCTACGATGTGGAGAAGTGCCTGACGAAGGAACTCATAAAGAAAAAGGGCAGGCGCTACGAACTTCATGTGGGCAGCAAGTGTCCGCATGACATCGCTGCGAGGACTTATGGCAGTCTGGAAAGCCGCGTATTCAGGCTCAAGCGGCTCGACGGCGCAGCGACGAGCAAGATTTCTTTCGATCTCGAATTGGGTCCGGGCGAAACGCCAACTGAGGTCCTGGAAACAATTGAACTTCGAGCTGTCCGCAGAGGTGCATTCACCTCAAACTGCGCGAACATCCCCAAAGATGACTGGCGGGCCGAACGCACGTGTTTTGACAGTCTGGTTGATCGCAAGCCGGTGGAGACTGCGGACGCCCCCAAGGGCCGCAATCTGGATCACTGCATCAAGCCAAGGGTGCTGAGGAAACCACGGTCCAAGCCGAACAAACCCGAGTTCGAACTGAGGATTAAAAACACGTGCGCTGAGGACATTGTCGTTGGCGCCTTCGCCCCTCTTGAAGGCGGGGCAGTTGGCATAGTCAAACGACTCGCAGGGCAGATCGGCACGCCGGCAATTTACAGCTACTGGAACATCAAGCGGTCGGGCAAGAAGAGCGCGCGCGAGTTCTTGGAAACAATTGTCTTTTGGGGTGTACCGGCAAAGGCATATGCTGCCGCTTGCCCGAAAGCCAACTGGCAGACTGAGAGCCGCTGCCTGGAAACAGTACGCGGTGGCGAGAACGCCCTCAGTGAAGCGGAGAAAAGGAAACTGGCGGCGGTCTACTATCTCCGGACGCGATACGATGCTTCGAAGAATGCGGATCGCCTCGCCATCGCGGAGCTTACCAGGGCGATCGAACTTGACCCCAAGGCTGACTACTATGCCCAGCGCGGCCTTGCCCACCTCAAGATGCCCGACAATGCGAAAAATAACCTTCTTGGTGTGAACACCAGAAAGATTCAGGCGATTTTCGATTTCGAGAATGCCTTGAAGATCGATCCGGCGAACAGGACGGCGCTCTACCAGTTGCTAAAGCTCGGTATCAAATCAAAGTCGGTGCCCCCGATAGCTTTGTGCGAGAACGGGGCGACCCCAACACAGGTCATCGAACTGTGCACGGACGTCATAAAGCAGGCTGCTTCAAACAAGACTTTGCTGGCTCGGGCACACGTCAAGCGCGGCAAGGCGCAAAATGAGGCGGCGGAGAAAATCGTGTTTAGCGCACATACCGATACGGTGATCGATCCAGAAACGAAGAAAGCCAAGTTCAAATACGACAAGGTAACGCGCAAACCTCGGATGATGCTCGCCGCCAAACACAGGAAATCAGCCTTTGACGATTTCAAGGCGGCAATCAAGGCCGATCCTGACAGTCCCTGGGGGTACTACGAGCTTGGGGATATGTGGCGTTGGCAGGCGAAGAGTGACAAGACCAACGATAGGACAAGAAAATACAAGATCGCGATCGGTCTGTATCTCCGAGCCCTCAAATTCGCCCCAAAAAACTACAAAATCTGCCTGTCGCTGTCCCGCGCAATCGCGAACTCAGAGCTTCCGAACAAGCCAAATCTCAAGGGCCGGTGTCCTTAGTGCTAACGCTCGGTGCTGGACACGATCTGCTGTGCAAGACTTGGGTTGCAAGAGTCGCAAAAGGGTCATGAGTGCCCTTCGGGCTGATGGCGAGTTTCGGGCGTAGGGCTGCCGGTAGTTGGGGCTGCCCGCATGACCGAAACGGGGCAAAAAGTGCCGGCCGGGTTGGTCGGTGTTTGGCGCTCGGAACCGCCCTGCCTATGGCTTCCAGCTCAGCCTTGCCGATTCCCACCATGTGCGCCACGCCGCCTTCTCATAGGCAAATCGCTTCCCCGTGACCGCCGTCAGCGTGCCGATGGCCTGAGACGTTATCCAGTCCGGATCATCCTCGCGGGTAAGTCTCGCGATGAGGGCGTCGATGGTGGCGCGGTCGCGCTGGCGGGTCACCGCGATGGTCCACATGGCTGTCAGCAACGGGTCGAAGTATTTTTCCGGGCCATTTGGCGGAAGCGTCCATGGGCTCACCAGGAGCTCGGGCGGCACGCCTTTTTGGCCGGCGAGCCCCATGGCCCAGAGCAGCATGGTACGGCCGACCTCTGCCGGTCTTGCGTTGAGCTGGCCGCCGAAAGTCTTTACCCGGCCGCCTGGAAAACGCGCGCCTAGGCGGGCGGCGAGGAAACCCTCCGGCGCGCCCGCGGCGAGCGCTTTCATGACGAGATCCCTCAGCTTTCCCCGCCCATGGTTCTCGTAAGCTTCCTTGAGTGCCATGACCTGATCGAGCTCGGCGCCCAGAGCCTGCCAATCTGTCCCATCGCCGCCTGACGGATACTGCCGCGGCAGATCGGGCGGTGGAAACCGGACCTGCCTGGCACCCGGCGGCGCGGCGCCCCAGAGGATGCCCTGGCCGTCCGCGCCGGCACCGCCCACATAGATGCCGCCCGCAAAAGCCCGGACGGACCAGGGCGTTCCGCCGCTGAACGTGGCCGCCCGTGTCCAGGTCTCTCCCCGGTCAGCGCTTCGCCAAACGGTCCCGCCTCCCGTCTCGCGCGACACCGCCCAGAGCCGTTTGCCGTCGGACGTCAAATCCATCGCCCACCAGGCCCCGGCCGGAGCGGGAAGCTTCCGCGCCACTCCATCCTTCAGCCGCCAGATGGAGGACTGCCGGTCACGGTGGGTGAGCGCATAAACGGCGCGCCGGTGAGAAATCAACGCCATCACGGGTTGGCCCTGCGGCCAGCCGGCAACATCGCGGACCGCTTCCGCTCCACCAGTCCAATAGACGAGGCGGCTCCCGCCGCGCTCGCGCAGGCGGGAATAGACGGTCCCGCCATCAGCCGCCGTCACCGTGAAGCGCGACACCCGCCTCGGCGGCGTCTCATGATCATAGAGCCGCCGCCACGTGACACCGCCATCTGAAGACAGCTGATAGCCCGCCCTCCAGGCCGAGGAAACAGCCAGCAGTTCGCCCTTCAGTTCGGCCAGGTGATGGAGATGAAAGATCTCTGCCGTCGGCACCAGAAGAGGCCGCCAGTCCTCGCCGTTGGTCACCTCGATCATCCCCCAGCCGAGAGAGAAGCGGCCGTCTTCATACGGCCAGTAGAGCAGGCCGCGATGCATCAGCGGCGCACCGGCGGCCTGGCTGAACAGATGCCGCTCATGGCGCAGCGTCCGGTTATTCGGCTCAAAGCTCCATATATCGGCCGAATTGTGGTTGCGCCCCTTCACAGAGGCGGAAAACCAGAGCTTTCCCCGATAGGCGGTGAGGTGGTCGACCACCGGCCAAGGCCCCACCTTCGCCAGGACCTTCATCTGCTCGGCCGCGCCGGCGGGAACAAGAAGCCACGGAAGAACCGCGAGGCAGAGCACCAGGCTGCGGACTACGTTGGTCATAGGGCCAAACATAGCACTCATATGATGAGCGCAGAGCCGGCGGCCGGTCACGATTGCGTGGCGCGGGAACCGGCCTGAAGCTTGCGTAGGGATCAGCTCGTTGTATCGCGACAGGACAGCCGCCATGACGTCACGCCGAAAATTCCGCCTCAAGCGAACCGATGCAGCCGCGCTCGCGGCAGCAGTTGTCCTGGCAGTCATCTCCCTGTTGCCGGCAAGCTGGATGCCGGTGACCGTGTTCGCCCTTGTCGGCGGCGACAAGGCCGCGCACATCCTGGCTTACATGGTGTTGGGCACCTTCGCGCTCTATGCCCGCAGACGCTTTTCCACCGTGTTTCTCACCATGATAAGCCTGCTTTACTTCGGCGGCCTGATCGAACTGTTGCAGGAAGACTTTGGCAGGACGTCGGACATTGCGGACCTGGCTGCGAACGGCGTCGGACTGGGCCTGGCCGGCATCACCGTTGCGGTGTGGAAGACGATGCGTGCGCTGCCGCGGACCAATCCGGCCCATCGCGCATAGAGCACGCCCACTGGCTTTCTTCAGCCCTTGACCCCATGCTTCTCTATGGCTTCGACCAGAGCACGTCCATAGAGCTTGAGCTTGATCGGCGCAGCGCCATCCTTGCCGGAAATGGAGAGATCGGCCGCGGAGAATATTCCGAACAGATTGATGTGCATGGCCGCCACCGCCTCCCAGGGGATGAAGACTGGCCGATGGCCAAACCTGTAGACGAACAGAGGCTGCAGGTACAGACCCCGGCCCGAAATCGTTACCCTCATGCAGTTGCTGTAGCTTCCGAAGAAGCCCAGCCGCACTGACCTCCAGCTAAAGGTCTCACCGGTCAGAGGCTCGGAGGCGGGGTACTGTTCTGCCAGCACCGACCAGCCGCCAACCGTCGAGACAAGCCAGGTTATCGCCATCCAGAACAGCGGAAAGACGATCAGAAAGCCGGCAACGGCCAGGACAACAATAAGAGGCTCCGACATGGGCGCACGACACTAGGTCATATCGCCCGCCGGCGAAAGGCAAACAGGCCTCAGCGGAGGAGCGGCGCCTCTTCGAAGATCACGCCGACACTGGCCCGCGTGCGCCAGACAACGATGCAGTCCAGGACGATGTCCGACTTGTCGAAATGCAGATTGAACGTGTCGGGCACACGGTTGATCTTTTCAGCCGTCAGCTTTGCCCCGGTGCGGGAGTAATCCTCCACGGTACACGGCATGGGCCGCCTTGCGCCCGGCTGGTGGATGGTAGCGGGTAGACGGTGTTCAGAGCGAGGTGCGCTCCGCTTTTCTCGAAGTTCCTGGTCGGTCATCTGGACGGTCCTTTCCCGTAAAGGTTTGCCGGTCACGCCAGAATCCGCCCCTGCCCCGGCGTACCATCAGCCCGGAACGAAGCCTAAGGGAACGAAGTGACCAAGCTCTGAAGAAGCGTGGTTAACGCTAGGGAACCCTTGAGGTGCCAATTTTAGGAAACTCGAGCGCCGTCACCATCGGGAACCCGCTTCAGCCGTGCAGCTTGGCGCCCTTGGTGATCTTGTCGACCAGCTTCTTGTCCGCCCTGAGCGCTATACCGACGATCTTCGCATCGTCCGGACCGAATTGGCTGAAGACTTCGCGGTTGGCCTCGTCGTGGCCGGTCGCGAACATTTCTTCGGTATAGGCGGCGGCAATGACCCCGCGCGACAGCGCGCGCCGGTGAATGTTGCAGATCGTGCCTGCATCCGCAGCCAGAACAATGCATGGCTGCACGGACAGGGAGTGAAAGCGATTGCCCTCCCTGTCCAGATACGGTGCACCCATCATTTCCGGGGTATTGCCGATCACTCCGCTGGTCAGAAAGGCTGTCACATTGAGCTTCTGCCAGGTCTCCAGATCATCGCGGACGACGATCGCGAACTTTGTATCGAACTGCATGAGTCGGCCTCAGCTGTATTTCACGCCGGGCAGAACGCAGAGCATCTCATAGAGCAGGTTGGCCCCGATCAACGCCGTGTTGCCGCTAGGATCATATGGCGGAGAGACTTCCACCAGATCGCCGCCGACCAGATTGAGCCCCTTGCAGCCGCGGACGATCTCCAGCGCCTGCCAGGTGCTCAGGCCGCCGATCTCCACCGTACCTGTGCCCGGCGCAAAGGCTGGATCGAGACTGTCAATGTCATAAGTGAGGTAACAGGGGTGATCACCGATGGTCTCACGCACTTCGGCCATGAGCGGGCTGAGAGATTTGTGCCAGCACTCCTCCGCGGTCACCACTTTGAAGCCCTGCGCTCGGGGCCAGCCGAAATCCTCCGGCTCATACCCCGTACCCCGCAGACCGATCTGGAACACCTTGTCCTGCTGCAGCAGGCCCTCCTCGACCGCCCGCCGGAAGGGCGTCCCATGTGCGATTTCCTCACCGAACATCTTGTCATTGATGTCCGCATGGGCATCGACGTGCACCAGCGCGACCGGTCCGTGCTTCTTTTTCATCGCCCGCAGGATGGGCAGAGTCAGGGTGTGATCGCCGCCGAGCGTCAGCGGCATGCAGTTGTGAGCGAGGATGCCGTCGAAGGCGCCCTCTATAATCTCCACGCTTTTCTTCAGATCGAACGTGTTGATCGCCACATCACCAATATCGGCCACCTGCAGACTGTCGAAGGGCGCCGCACCTGTCGCCATGTTGTAGGGCCTGAGCATGCAGCTCTCTGCCCTGACCTGGCGGGGACCGTGTCTGGTACCGGATCGGTTGGAGGTTCCGATATCCATGGGAACGCCAACGAAGCAGGCATCCAGACCCTCGGCGCTCTCCTGTGTCGGCAATCGCATCATGGTCGCCGGACCGGCAAACCGCGGCATGTCATTGCCGCCGAGCGGCTGGTTGAATGTCGAAGCCATGCGTCTCCTCCCGAAACTCAGATTGAGCGGATACTACACTGCGGACCGGATGGCCACATCGTCCAACCACCCGGCGCCCGCCCTGAACCGGGTTACTATTCTGCCGGCCCGCATCCTGCCCGTTGTTCCGGCAGGCGGGCATCCGAGCGCGCCGGAGGAGTGCTCAAGCTTGCGATTGCAAGGGGGAGATTGGGGCGCGCAAAAAAAGTGGCGCCCGAAGGCGCCAAATTGTTTCGGTTTCAGCAGTTGCTTCGTACGTTCCCAGAAACTGGAAAGCGCATCTAACCGGTTGCTCTAACAATGATCAGTGTACGGCTTTTTTGTTCTGTGTCCAGACAATTTTGCCGTTTTGCCAAAAAATTATCAAATTTGAAGTGTTGAGGCAGCGAAAAATAGGCTCACTCGCAGGCGAGAACTGCAGCCTTCACAGTGCCGCCGAAGTATTGCCGCCGGGGCACGAAAACACCCGGCCCCGCAATACTGCGAGACCGGGCATTTTTGTTGTTAGCCTGTCTGGCTTCTGGTCTTAGAAGAAGAACCAGGCGCCGAACTGACCGCGGATCGCATCTTCGTTGCGGCTGCGGCCGGCAACAGCTGCCGTGGCAGTGGTGTTGCGCTTGAAGCCATAGATCAGTTCCCAGCCGAGACGCATCTGACGGACCGGACGCCACAGAACGTTGGCGTGGATCGAGTTCGTCGAGGTG
>JBCCEL010000162.1:0-12796 GCA_039030315.1 Pseudomonadota bacterium | reverse complement strand
TGCAATTTTCTTTAATATAGCAATCATTATTTCAATCCATTTAGAAAATGCAATTGAAAACAATGGGATTTATGACAAATTTACCGGTGACGGAGTGCTCATTCATTTTCTGGAAGATGAGTGCCGGGCGTTTCCAGTGGATCGCGAAATCGCATCGAAACTGGAGGTCAGCCATTCAGGGCAACTGAACTGGCAATCCTACGAGACTACGGGAGGACACCACGCGGTTGTTGATGCCATGGCATGTGCATTCGAGATGATCCAGGCCATAGAAGTCCATGCTCTGAAACTGAGAAGGATTTCCCGAACACTCGATCTGGATTTCGGTCCCGTCGCTGGGTTCGCGAAAGGGACCGCCCAATGGTCGGTGAGCCAGAGCGGAGAGCCAATCGTTGTGGGCCAAAGCGTTGTGGATGCCTGCAGATTTGCTGACGATGCGGTACGCGGGGAAGTCAGAACCTCCCCTCACATTCAAAATCTCCTATACGAGGTCGGAATATCCTCGAATGAAACCATCGTTGAGCATAAGTCGAAGGATACCCGGGATTCTGACAGAGAAGCAGTGTACCGCTATACAGAACCACCGGCTGGAGTATGCCGCGCAGCTGGCGATATTGAGAGGATCGTGACAACAATACAGCGCGACCTTTATTGATTGACCTCTTGTAGCTCCTGGTTTCCTGAGCGCTACCGTCGGCTTGTTTCAGATGACGCTGTAAGATCCGCCCCTATGTCAGCGGCTATGACCAGTTTCTCCAACTCCTCTGCCATGGCCAGCATGGCCTGGTCCCGGACAGCGTTCATCCACCTGCCGCGTTGGAACCGCTCATTCGATCTGCATCGTTTCACCTTACAGACTTGATTTTTCATCCCCGTGTCCGACCGTCTGTTTCCGTCGGATTCACATTTCGATAACCATCTCTTCACGTGAACGTGAACTGAACGGCGCCCTCAGAGCGAGTTCAGGCTGACTTCGCTACAACGGTCCTCAACAACGCCGCTCAGCGGCAATCCCGGTGTCCCTTCAAACCTCTTGCCCCGGCCATGAACCGGCGCGGGAGACAAACCCCAAAACAAAAAGCAGCCGGCCGGTCGCGCATCAGCGTCGGAAAGGCTCGCCCCGGGGACACCCGTCAGGAAGAAATGAGGACTGAACTGATGAACCTGAAACTGCTTAAGACAACCGGAGCCTCGGCCATTGCGCTGGCGGCTGCAACGCTTGGCGCCAGCGCCGGCCTCGCAGCCGACGACCAGGCCATTCTCGATGCCATCTCCCTGCAGACACAGCACGACCAACTGGTCATCCGCGTCGCCACATCGGACGGCGCCCGCTGGGATTCCATCGTCGAGGACACCCTTCAATTCAACGCCCGCATGATCGTCGACACCGCCGGCAACGGCGTCATCCACGATTTTGGCATCACGCTCGGCGCCTGCGCCGGCCTTTCCTGTCAGGGCGCGCCGGTCATTCTGAGCGAAGCCATGCTGAAGCGCGATCTCGATCGCGAAGCGAGCCTGGATTTCTCCACGACCCTGATCCCGGTTTCGACCCCGGAAGAGAAAGCTTCCATCCCGCTTGGCGATCAGCTGCTGTCCCGCTGCAACGAGAAGCTGACCGTGGCGGGCGCCGTTGCGTCCCACGCCTTCAACCACGATGTTCCGGTCACCCTGGTTGCCGATACCGCCCGCACCGATGCGCCTCTGGCCGCCTTCGACCCTGCCCCGAACCAGACGGCCGATGCGGTCGCCCATGCCGATTTCGCGCGCACCAGCGCACTGAAGGTGAAAGTGGTCTGTGACGCCGGTGACGGCCTTGCAGACGAGCTGATCACCGGCGGTGAGGATGTTGTCGCCGATGGCGGCGATGTGTTCCCGATCGTCCCGAACCCCGGCGTGATCGACCCTCCGGTCGCAGACCCGGACCTGCCGGTTCCGCCGGACGTAGAAGAGCCTCCCTTTGATCCAGGCTTCCCTGTCCCGCCGGTCGGTCCCGTGCCCCATCCGCTCAAGGTGACCGGACATCTGGCCCTGAAGGAGTATCCGAACTTCGACCAGACCAAACCGCGTCTTGGCCGGGGCATCTTCCGCATCTACACCAACAAGCCTGGCCCGACGAAGTGGCGCCTGAACTGCACCGGCGGACGCCAGTGGATCGGCACGAGCCCCACGGTCAAGATCGGCTTCAAGAAGTGGCGCGCCATCAAGACGGTCAACTTCCAGATCGACAAGACCGAGCTGGTCAAGTGCAAGCTGCGCACCCGCTCCAAGCCCGGTCATCCGGTCATCGCCAAGGCCAAGCGGCTCTACAAGGTGCTGCCCGGTGACATCGTCAACCCCGGCGCACCGCTTGTCCTGACCGGCAACATCGCGCTGAAGGAGTTCGCCAACACGGACAAGACCAAGCCGCGCAAGGGCTTTGCCCGCTTCGTCATCCGGCAGAACAAGCCGGGCAAGACCACGTGGAAGGTCTCCTGCACGGGCGGCCGCAATTACTCCGGCAAGCACACGCTTACCAAGGTCGGCCCGAAGAAGTGGCGGCTCGCCCTGACCCGGACCTTCCAGGTCAACAAGACCGAGACCGTCAAATGCGCCCTGCGCAGCGTAACCCTGAACGGCAAGCTGCTGGACACCGCCAGCCGCAAGTACAAGGTCGGCCCGCAGATCGTGAATCCGGGCTTCGGTCTGAAGATCTCCGGCGCCGTCAAGCTTCTGGACAAGAAGAAGCTCGGCAAGTTCAAGAAGCGGATCGTCCCGGTCCGGTTCTCGATCCGCGCCAACAAGCCGGGCATGACCTCCTGGAAGCTGAAATGCTCCAACGGCAAGGCCTGGGCCGGCAAGAACCTCCTGAAGAAGGTCGGCAAGAAGAAGTACCGCGTCGGGCTGACCCGGAAGTTCAAGGTCACCAAGACCCAGGTCGTGAAGTGCTCCCTGCGCTCCATCACCGCGAACAAGACCCTGGCGCATGCCAAGCGCAAGTACGTCGTCAAGGGCAAGAAGCCGGGCCTCGGCGTCGGTGATCTGGTGACCAAGCCGAACACCGGCGGCAAGCTGCCAAACAAGCCGATCGTTGTCTCGATCAAGCCCAAGTGCATTGGCGGGCGCGTCTTCTCCACCCGCAAGCAGCCGCCGCAGCACATCTGCACCTGTGCTTCTTCCAAGAAGCGCGTGAAGCTGCGCAAGCACGTCTACAAATGCGTGGCCAAGCTGGCCAAGAAGACGCCCGGCAAGCTGGTGAAGAAGCCGAAGGACCTGAAGAAGCTGAAGGACCTTCGCCGCCAGAAGCAGCTGAACGCGAAGAATCGCGCCGCCCTGAGGAAGGCCGCCCAGAAGCGCAAGCGGCAGCTGGCCATCGCCAAGGCGAAGCAGCGCCAGGCAAAGCTGAAGGCCCTGCGCCAGCAGCAGCTCAAGAAGCGCGCCCTGCAGGCACGCCCGGTGACCAACTGAGCCTCGCTGCTAACCACACCTAAGAAAGCGCGGGTCCCCAGGGGCCCGCGTTTTTTGTCTTGTTTCGCGGTTGAGCGAATTGCGTGTCCCAAGACCGTGTCCTGCCGATAAAAACTGTGAAACACTCTGCCTGCAGAGGCATGCTGGATATGAGGTCATGACCGCATTCGAGTTTGATGAAAGCATCGACCGGCGCGAGGTCCCGGCGCTGAAAGTCCATCCGGTCGTGCTCGGCGAGGGCGGTGAGGACCTCTTCCCCGCCGGTGTCGCGGACATGGATTTCAAGGTTGCACCGGTGATCCGGGCGGCGCTCCAGGCCCGGCTTGAGCACGAGGTGTTCGGCTATGAGGCTGTTCCGGACGGCATGATCCCTGCCCTGCAGAACTGGCTTCGGCATCGCCATCGCTGGGAGGTTGCCGCCGGACACATCCTGAGGGCGCCAAACGCCCTGAACAGCCTCGCCATTGCCGCAACGCTGTTCTCCGGACCCGGCGAAGGGATAATCGTCCAGCCGCCGGTGTTTTTCGACTTCTACGACATCATCCAGGAGAACGGCCGCACTCTGGTCCGAAACCCGCTGACCCTAAAGGACGGCCGCTACGAGATCGATTTTGAACACCTGGAAACCGTGGCCCGCCGGCCCGGGAACAGGCTCCTGTTTCTCTGCAATCCTCACAACCCGGTGGGCCGGGCGTGGCGTGCGGACGAACTGAAGAGGCTCGGAGAGATCTGCCTTCGTCACGATGTGCTGGTGGTCGCAGACGAGCTGCATGGCGACATCGTTTACCCCGGCCACACCTATGTTCCCTTCGCCTCGGTTGATGCGCGTTTTGCCGAGAACAGCGTGACCATCACTTCACCGGCAAAGACCTTCAACATTGCCAGTTGCTGCTGCGCCTTCACCATCGTGCCGGATGCTGCCCGCCGCGCCGTCTTCCAGGCGGAGAATTCCCGGCTGACCGTGAACAAGAACAACGCCTTTGCAAACGCTGCAATGGAGGCCGCCTACCGGGAGGGAGGGCCCTGGCTGGATGCCGTCACGGATTATCTGCATGAAAATCTGCGTGCCGTGCGGGAGCAGATTGCCGACATACCTGAGGTTCGGCTGATCGAACCGGAAGCCACCTTCCTTCTCTGGCTGGATTTCAGCGGCCTTGGTCTGCCGCCGGCAGAACTGCATGCATTCCTGAGGCAGGAGGCAGGCATTGCCATGACCCGCGGCTCGTCCTTCGGCGATGAAGGCGCCGGGTTCATGCGGCTCAACATCGCCTGCCCGCGCGCAAAGCTCTTGAGCGCGCTGGATCGTCTGGCGGGGGCAATCGGGAACCGCTCAAGGCCAGCCGGGCGCTGACGAGCCCAGTTCGCAGGCCGGGCGGTCCCAGCGCATGGGCGTTCCCGCAATCGAGATCGGCGGCTTCAGGCGTCTTGCGGGGCCCCACGGCGTCTCTTCCATATCGGCCGATAGATCCCCGTCCTCTGGCTGTTTGGCAAGTTCGCCCGGCCGCTCCTGCGGGTATTGCATCAGGAGAGCGGCGGTTCGTGCGAGAGAGAGCCTGGCGTTCCAGATCCCCTTCCCTTCAATGGCCGAGGTCAGCGCCCTGATGACAGAAGCGGCGATGAGATAGCCCGTTGCATGATCGAGCGCCTGGACCGGCAGAGGCGTCGGGACATCCCTGCCTGCCCAGGCCATCCCGGCATGGGCGATGCCGCAGCTCATCTGCACCAGGCTGTCAAAGCCGCGCCGTCCAGCCCACGGGCCGGTCCAGCCATAGGCATCGAGCGAGACGTCGATGAGGGACGGCGCGATCTCCCGGCGCTCCGCTTCCCCGAGACCCAGCCCATCCAGAGCTCCCGGTCTGTAGCCGTGTACCAGAACGTCCGCCCCTGCGAGCAGCTCCTTGAACGTCTGAACGCCCTCGGCCGAGCGCAAATCCAGCCGGCAGCAGCGCTTGCCGAGCGTGATGTCCGGAACAACGTTGGGCTCATCCCAGTCCGGCGGGTCGACCCTGAGGACATCCGCCCCAAAGCCGGCCAGCGTGCGCGTGGCCACCGGGCCGGCCAGCACCCGGGTCAGGTCCAGCACGCGCAGGCCGGCAAGGGGGCGTTCTAAAGTGCCCTGCCAATCCCTGACAGAACCACCGTCAGCCTCGCGCCAGGCGACCAGGGGCTCATCGGCGACTGCCCTGCCCTGGGGATGCTGTGCCCAGGCCTCCATGGAGCGCATCGCGGCAGAAACCCCTCCGGCCTGGGCGATAGCGGCCTCCAGATCATCGACGGCCCAGCTCCGGATCGCCCCCTCCACCGCATGGCGGTCCTCGGCCACGCCCAGGGCACGAACGGCGGCTCTCCTGTGATGAGGAAGATTGGTGTGCAGCCGGATCCAGCCGTCCTTGCCCTCATAGACCCCGGCGATCGCGTCCCAGAGGGGCGGCAGCTCCCAGCCCTGCGGGTGAACGGATTGCGCGAACCAGAGCGAGGCCAGATGCCGGTTGACCGAGGCGGCAGGCTGACGGGACGCCAGCCCCGTCACGTCGATGAGGCGCGCCAGCGACGAGGCAACAGCACCGACGGAAGCCACCGCCAGATCGGTAACGGCAAACCGCGAGGGCAGATCCCCTTCGCCTCTGATGGAATGAACGAGTTCCAGGCCGATGGCCGAAGCGATTTCCTTCATGCCGCCAAGTCTAGCCGAACCGCCCCGTTCCAAACACCCCTCCCAATCCCGACTGCACCTCGTCGTCATTGCAGGGCTTGACCCACTGCTGTCCGGTTGAACATTTGCAAATCCGAGACGCTCAATGAGGCCAATGCACTGCGGTCCCTCACGGCAGAGGTGACACGTTTCAGAATCCAAGGACGATCCACCACCACTCGTCATCACCGGGCTTCACCCGGTGATCCAGGGCAGCTTGCACGATGATGGCTGACCAAACATGATGTGTTGATCCCACGAGCTAAATCTACTTCGTCCTCCACCGCTCTGGATTGCCGGGTCAAGCCCGGCAATGACGGTGAGGGGGTATTATCAGCTCAACCGGACAGCAGTGGGTCAAGCCCGGTGATGACGAACTGGGGACGGAATACCCGCTGTTCAAAAGCGCGTTCCCGAGGCCGGCGCGGGCTGAAGACGTTGAGAATAATTTGTCCGCCGCGGGCCATTCCAAACTTGCCGCCCCCCTGGGTTTCGGGCAACGCTGGGGAGATTGCCAGGAGTTTCGCCATGGACCAGATTTCAGATCCCCTCGTCGCCCTGAAACCGCAATATCTGAACGCGGAAGGCACCGACCGGCCGCTGAAGAATCCGATCTCCCACGACACCCTGGTCCGGGCTCGCGGCTATCGCCAGCAGCGCATTCGCGAGCAGCTCGACAAACATGACTGCGCCGCCCTTCTGTGTTTTGACCCGCTGAACATCCGCTATGCGACGGACTGCTCGGACATGCAGGTCTGGACCATGCACAACGCCGCCCGCTACGCCATGATCGTCAATGGCGGGCCGGCCATCTGCTTTGAGTACCGCAATGCCATGCACCTGGCGGAGAAGCTGGAGACGGTGGACGAGGTGCGCCCCTCCACTTCATGGTTCTACTTTGCCTCCGGTCCGCGGACCCGGGAGATCGCATCCACCTGGGCGGACGAGGTCGCAGACGTCCTGCGTGAGCATGGCGGCGGCAACATGCGGCTTGCCGTCGACAAGATGGAGCCGGTCGGCGTCGACATGCTGCGGGCGCGTGGCGTGGAGATCGTCGAGGGTCAGGAGCTGACCGAGCACGCCCGCGCCATCAAGAGCGCCGACGAAATCGAGATCATGAACTGGACCGTCCGCGTCACCGAAGCGGGCATGTGGAAGATGCGCGAGATCTCCGAACCCGGCCGCACGGAGAACGAGATCTGGGCCGAGCTCCACCGGGAAAACATCCGCAATGGCGGCGAGTGGATCGAAACCCGCCTCCTGGCGATCGGCGAGCGCACCAATCCCTGGTTCCAGGAAAGCTCGGACCATGTCGGCCAGCTCGGCGATATGCTCTCCTTCGACACCGATCTCGTCGGCCCCTACGGCTATTGCTGCGACATCTCCCGCTCCTGGACTATCGGCCACACACCGCCGACGGACGACCAGAAGGAGCTGTACGAGCACGCCATCAACGAGATCACCCACAATCTCGGCGTCATCCAGCCGGGCATGACGTTTCACGAGTTCAACGAAAAGGCCTGGCGCATTCCGGAAAAATTCTGGGACCAGCGCTATTCCTGCGCCTTCCACGGCGTCGGCCTCTGCGATGAATACCCGTATGTCCCGACCCACGTGGACATGGACCAGGGTGCCGGCTACGAGGGGGTCATCCTGCCGGGCATGGTCCTGTGCGTGGAAACCTGCACCGGCAAAAAGGGCGGCCGCGAATGCGTCAAGCTGGAGATCCAGGTCCTGGTGACCGAAGATGGCACCCGGCAGCTGGATACCTTCCCGATGGAGAAGTGGCTGTAGGGCTCTAGTTCTTCCGGCAAAGCCACATCGCGATGAAGGGTGGCGTGATGTTGAAGGAGGAGCCTGAGCCGATCCTCTCGGTCACCGCATGCTTGGTGTTCCCCGACACGAACGTGGTGTCGATGCCCGAGTTCAGCGAACTGCCGGCCAGGAAGTCGTTCTGACCTGATTTGGTCGAGACCGAGACCCGGTGCCGGTGTGCGGGCAAATTCGAAACGCTGAGCGTTCTGGTGGAACTGCCACCAGTCTGGCCTAGGGAGAAACTCCCTCCGGCGCCAATGATGAACCGGCCTGATGCGCCACTGACCTGGCTGAAGCCCACCGGACAATTGTTGCTGCCGGACGATGGCGGGCCATTGTAGGCAATCACCACCCCGGTCGACAGGCCGGTATTGGCCTTGAGGGCCGTAATCTCGGCGCGAAGCTCTTTCATGCAATCGACCATGGCCCCGCTTCTCGGTACGGAGGCGGCCGCAGCCGCAGCCTCGATCATGTCGCACGCTCCGCCCTGCGGCTGCGCCCATCCCGGACCTGCTGCGCCGGCAATAGCCATCCCAACAACAGACAAAAGAATTTTTCTGTACATAGTCATCCTCCAGAAAACAATTGAGAGATCAAGATCCGAAGGACAAAGAATATATCTCAAAACTAGGGTTTTGAGAACGAATACAAGATTGAGTATAATTAGGATTCAATTACAGGTTTGCACAACACAAACCAGATGGCCGGCTAGAATTATCTTAAGCGCCAAACTCTCTTTCATACCAGCGTCTTAGCTGCTGGTAGATGCCGTCGCCCCAGGTCACCAGTTTGTAGGTCCAGTTGCTGACGATGAAGTCTAGCGGCAGTTCGGCGCTCCCGCCCTCAAGCGTACGCCAGTCTGGTTTGGATTCCTGACGGAACAGAAGGCCGAGGGCATGTGGGTTCATGGGCACGCTCCGGAACAGATCTTCAGATCGGCGCAAAGGTTTGCCCAACTCGGCCCGTTCGTCAAGCCTGCGTCCCACCGAGGGCGAACAGCAGCGCGCGGGTTTCCTCATCGGCAGGAAACATCATTTCGATCTTGAGCTCCGACAGCGCGATGTCCTCCGCCGTGCCGAACTGCGAGAACGTTGAGAAGAACGAGAAAACCTGGCTGCCCGCCCGGTAGCGCGTGGGCACGAAGGGCGGCAGCACGCCTTCCGAGGCCCTGGTCCCTGACGGTGCTAGCGCCGCCAGCCTCTCCGCCGCCGCATCCAGAACAGCATCGCCCCCCAGATGGGCGGACTCGGTCCTGAGCCGCGTGACAAGATGTTCGGCCACTTCATCAAAGTTCTCGATCGCCTCGATCACCTGCGGTTTCTCCGCGACAGCGGCCAGCAGGCTGTCTCCCTCCTTCAGCCCAAGGCCCGACATCAGCAGCGTCGAAGACCGGTTCATCTTGATGATGGTCCAGTGCCGGTCGAGCGCCAGCGCGGGAAACGGATCATGGCGTTCCAGGATCCAGTCGACTGCGGCCCGCGCCGGCTTCAGGTCCTCGTCGCTCAGGGCCTTATCGCTGTAGGCCGGAGCGAGGCCGGCCGAGGTCAGCAGCCGGTTGCGCGCCTGGCGGGGAACGTCCAGCTCTTCGCACAGCTGCAACACCATCGACCGGCTGGGCCGGGCGCGGCCGGTCTCCAGGAACGAGATATGCCGGGCCGAGACATTGGCGCTGAGCCCCAGTTCCATCTGGCTCATGCGCCGCTGGCCGCGCCAGGTCTTCAAGGCGGTTCCAAAGGCGGTGGTCATCACGAAAGGCTCCTCAAGGTCGCGTGCATCTTAGCCCAGGAACGTCCGGCCGCACTTACCTCGGAGGTAATTGTTTCGCCGCAGCCGGCGCGGCATCACTCAGGCCACCACAGCAACCACGGGAGACAGTCATGTCCCACGAAACCGCCGTCACCTGGCTCAAAGCCGTTTCGATCTACATCATCGTCGCCGGCCTGGGATTTGCCGGCGCCATTATCCTGGGCGCAGACATCCTTCTGGCCTGGTTTCTCGACCTTGCGATCTGGCCGCTCGACGGCGCCCAGCGAACCGACCTTACCGAGATCCGCATGCTGACCGCGATTGCCGGCGGCCTGACGGCAGGGCTCGGGGTGATGCAGTGGCTGATCACAACACTCGTTTACGCGCGGGACCCGGAGACAGGCCGCAAGATCCTGCTGGCCGGGATCATCATCTGGTTTGTGGTCGACGGCGCCGGATCCATAGCCGCGGGCGCGCCCTTCAATGCGGCGCTCAACCTGGTGTTCTTCGTCCCCTTCGTCATTCCGTTGCTCGCCGCCCGGCCGGACGGCGCAAGGGTGGCTACCTAGCGCACTTCCTGCCGTCGGGTACCGCCCCCTGCCGTCCGGTGCCGCTCCCTGCCGTCCTCGGGCTTGACCCGAGGACCCAGGGCCTCACACACAGATCCCGGCAGCCCTGGACCCCCAAGGCAAGCCCGAAGGAGGCACACGTTTGAGCCCGGCACTTTAAATGGCTCCATCACGAGTGATGCGACCTACCTCCAGAACTCCACGTAAAAGCTGACGCTCCCGAGCGGAGCCACATAATGCAGCTGTTCGGGCACAACGATACCGGGCGTTTCCGGATCAAGCCGGGCGTCAACTCCGGTGGATGGAATGACGTAGCGCAACGTGCCGCTGGTGACGGTGATGACGCCCCACACTCCGGCCCTGGTGGAATGCTCGCGCAAGAGCCCGGCCGGAACAGTCTCTTCGGTGAATTCAGGCGTGCGCTTGTACGGCGCGGCACTATCCGGCACCTGGCCGCCCGGTCCGGAAGGCAGACCGCTCATGCAAGCGGCGCGTAGACCAGGTCGGCAAGATCACTGAGCGTGTAGCCCGGCTCTGCAGTTGCGAACACAGCCTCCTCGATCCGTCTTGCCCGCCCGTCGCCAAGGGCCGGACCTGCCAGTTGGTGGAACTTGGTCACAAGTCCGGCACGGTCGATCGGCTCGGTGTGCTCGCCTGGCGCCCGGACAATGCCGGAATCAAGCCGGCGCCCGTCCCGCGTCTCGATCACCGTGCGGCCCAGACGGTCCGCCGGGAAGTTGGCATTGCACTCATCGCATTCGAAGACCTCGGTGGCCTCCACCAGGCGTGCAACATCCGGATCGCGGAAGGTCTCACCGGAGACTTCCCGCGCGCCGATCCGGCCAAAGGCGATCATCGCGGCGACGGGATAGTCGATGCTGTATTGCGCCTTGCCCGTGGTCTCCGGCATGTCGCGGGCAAGCCGCGTGGTCTCGTGAAACCCATGGATCTCGATCCTGGCGACATCATCGGCGCTGAGGCCGTGCGCCTCGCGAAGCTGCCGGGCCGCTTCGATCGGGGCGTGAGCCCAGCGGCAGATCGGGAACAGCTTGATGTTCTGCTCCAGCACCAGCCAGCGCTGTCCGAGATCGGTCCAGTACGGGGCAGCGTCATCCCGCTCGACGGTGAGCGCCGGCGCGCCGGCAAAGCCCGAGAGCGCCAGTTCGGCCGCCGTGACGCCGACCATGGCCCCCCAGCCCGAGCCGTCATGCAGCATCGTCGGGTTGTCAATCTCGCGCATCATCTGGCTGCGCGGCCCGTGATATTCGGCAATACCGATAGCCTGGCGCAGCGTGTTCTCGTCGCCACCTGCCAGCCGCACGCCAAGCGCGGCCACCGCGACGGCAACCCAGGCACCGGACGTGTGGTAATCGCTCACCGTCCCGTGCAGCGCCACGCCAGCCCGGCAGGCGATTTCATAGCCCAGCACCATTGTGGCCAGAAACTCGCGCGCGGACAGGTCCGGCCGTTTCTCGGCAAAGGCGAGAACGCCGGGCAGCAGCCCGCAGCCGGCATGGCCCTTGGCAAGGCTGTAGCCATCATGGGCATCGAGGCTGTCGATCTGGTTGGCGCCTGCATAGGCCGCGCCGGAGACGCTCGCCGTGCGGCCGTCAAACAGGATCCGCGCCGTCTGCCCTTCGGGTCCGGCATTGAAGAGCCGGACTGCGGTCTCCCGTCCGATGCGCGATGCGGCAAGGTCGGTTGATCCTGCGCCAACCCCGAGCAGATCGAGCACCAGCTCCTGAACCCGGGCAATCGCCTCTGCCGGCATGTCATCGTACGAGGTACCGAGGGTGAAGTCGGCAAAGGCCTTAGTCTTCTGAACCTGCTGAAGCATGGACCGCCTCCCCGCGCCATCTGTCAGAGCTGGTTAGCATCGAAAGGATCAGGCGTCAGCGCCGAAATTTCTCACATCATGCCGCCAAGGTCGGCTGAGGGCAGACCAGAGCGAACTTCCGTCGCTCGGCATGGCTCCCCTTTGCCCATGTCTTCGCGCTCCAGCGGAAGACCTGGCCGGAAAACGTAGCCCCCTCAAGTGTCGCCCTCGGGTCAAGCCCAGTGCTGTCCGGTTGAACGTCTTGCAATTCCGAGAAGCTCAATGAGGCCAATGCATTGAGGCCCCTCACGGCAGAGGTGACACGTTTCAGAATCCAAGCACGATCCACCCCCACGCGTCATCACCGGGCTTGACCCGGTGATCCAGGGCAGCTTGCTCGATGACGGCTGAGCAAACATAATGTGCTGATTCCACGAAATAAATCTACTTCGTTCCCCACCGCTCTGGATTGCCGGGTCAAGCCCGGCAATGACGGTGAGGGGGTATTTTCAAGCTAACCGGACGGCAGTGGGTCAAGCCTGAGGACGACGAGCGCTTGAAGAATTCGCGTTGGTATAAGAAAAATGTCTTGACAATTGAGCTTTTGTTCTGTATATGTTCATTTAACTCTCCTCGCTGCGAGGGCACTGTCCTAGGTAGTCGCTGACGGTGGAGGAGAGGGTGTGATGCCTTGCCCCTGACGTGTGACAGCAG
>JBCCEL010000161.1:0-12892 GCA_039030315.1 Pseudomonadota bacterium | reverse complement strand
CCGGCTATATCTGCGCGATCGTGGCGTCCATCGTCACCGGCGTGCCGGTGAAGTGGGTAGAGGACAGGATCGAAAACCTGTCGACCACGGCCTTTGCCCGCGACTACCACATGACCGGCGAGATTGCCGCCACCAGGGACGGCCGGATCACGGCGCTGAAATGCCATGTGCTGGCCGATCACGGTGCGTTCGATGCCTGTGCCGACCCGACCAAGTTCCCGGCTGGTTTCATGAACATCTGCACCGGCTCCTACGATATTCCGGTCGCTTATCTCAGCGTGGACGGTGTCTACACCAACAAGGCGCCTGGTGGGGTGGCCTACCGGTGCTCGTTCCGGGTGACGGAGGCGTCCTACTTCATCGAGCGCATGGTCGATGTGCTGGCCCGCAAGCTGGAGATGGACCCGGCGGAGATCCGCCAGAAGAACTTCGTGAAGAAGGAGCAGTTCCCCTACACCTCCGCCCTTGGGTGGGAATACGACTCCGGCGATTACCAGACGGCCATGGACAAGGCACTGGAGACGGTCGACTACGCCGGGCTCCGCGCCGAGCAGGCGGCCAACCGCGAAGCTTTCAGCAATGGTGAGACCCGCAAACTCATGGGCGTGGGGGTTGCCTTCTTCACCGAGATCGTCGGGGCCGGCCCGGTCAAGAATTGCGACATCCTCGGGCTTGGCATGTTCGACAGTTGCGAGATCCGTATCCATCCGACCGGCAGCGCCATTGCCCGTCTGGGCACGATCAGCCAGGGGCAGGGGCATGCCACCACGTTTGCCCAGATCCTGGCGAGCGAGATCGGTCTTCCGGCCGATTCAATCACGGTGGAAGAGGGCGATACGGATACGGCGCCTTACGGGCTCGGCACCTATGGGTCCCGCTCCACACCTGTAGCCGGGGCGGCAACCGCCATGGCCGGCCGGAAGATCCGCGCCAAGGCGCAGATGATTGCCGCCTACCTGCTTGAGGTGCATGACGATGATCTGGAGTGGGACGTGGACCGGTTCGTGGTCAAGGGTGCGCCGGAGCGCCACAAGACCATGGCCGAGATCGCCTTCGCCGCTTACAACCAGGCCATTCCCGGCATCGAGCCCGGCCTGGAAGCGGTGAGCTATTACGATCCGCCCAACATGACCTACCCCTTCGGCGCCTATGTCTGCGTGGTCGATGTGGATGTGGACACCGGCGTTACCGACGTCCGCCGCTTCTACGCGCTGGATGACTGCGGCACCCGGATCAATCCCATGATCATCGAGGGCCAGGTGCATGGCGGCCTGACCGAGGCGCTGGCCATCGCCATGGGTCAGCAGATCACCTATGACGAACTTGGCAATGTCATGGGGGCCAGCCTCATGGATTTCTTCCTGCCGACGGCGGTGGAGACGCCGACCTGGGAGACGGACTACACGGTCACCCCGTCGCCGCACCATCCCATCGGCGCCAAGGGCGTGGGCGAAAGCCCGAACGTGGGCGGTGTGTCCGCCTTCTCCAACGCGGTCAACGACGCCTTCGCCCATGCCGGCCTGGTGCACACCCAGATGCCGCATGATCACTGGCGCGTCTGGCAGACGGCGAAGGATCTGGGCCTGACGGGCTGAGGTATGCGCCTTGGCGTTCCGCAATTCGTCATGCCCGCGCAGGCGGGCATCCAGGGCAGTATGATGGATATGAGCATCTTGCCCCTGGACCCCCGCTTTCGCGGGGGTGACGGCGTTGTTGATGGATAATGTTGCTTATGACTGCCGCATTGGATGACCTCAAAACCCGCCTCGCCGACACCGGCTTCATTGCCGATGACCAGATTGCCGTCGCGATCGATCTGTCGATGAAACTCGAGCGGCCGCTGCTGCTGGAGGGGGCGGCGGGTGTCGGCAAGACGGAAGTGGCCAAGGCCCTCGCCGACATGCTCGGTGTCCGGCTCATCCGGCTGCAATGCTATGAGGGACTGGATGCAGCGTCGGCGATCTACGAGTGGAACTATCAGCGCCAGCTCCTCGCCATCAAGGCGCATGAGGGTTCGGGGGAAACCGCTGAAGCCATCGAGGAGAAGATCTTTTCGGAGACCTACCTCCTGAAACGGCCCTTGCTCACCGCGATCAGCACGGCCGTGCCTCCGGTCCTGCTGATTGACGAGATCGACCGGGCGGACACGGAATTCGAGGCTTACCTGCTGGAGCTGTTGTCCGATTTCCAGGTGAGTGTGCCCGAGATCGGGACGATCGAAGCGGTGTCGCGCCCCCACGTCATCCTGACCTCAAACGGTACGCGCGATCTCTCCGATGCCTTGCGCCGCCGCTGCCTATACTCCTATGTGGAGTTTCCGGACCGCGCCAAGGAACTGGCAATCCTGAAACGCAGGGTCGAGGACATCGAGGAGCAACTGGCACGGCAGATCGTCGCGTTCGTTCAGGCCCTGCGCCAGGAGGATCTGGAAAAGGTGCCCGGCATTGCCGAGACCCTGGACTGGGCCGCCGCGCTGGCCAATCTGGACGTGCGGGTCCTGAGCGAGAGCCTGGAAACCGTACAGTCGACCCTGATCTGCCTGCTGAAGACGGAACACGACCTGAAGGCCGTGCAGCCCGAAGTCACCGCGCGGCTCGCCGGGCGGGCGGCCTGACACATGACTGACGCGGTGAGCTCTCCGATCACGGACCGGGTGGCCGGCTTTGTCGGCCACTTGCGCCTCAACGGATTCGCCCTGGGGCCGGCGGAGAGCGAGCTGGCGTTGAATGTGCTGGATGCCGTGGGTGCACCGGACGCTGACGGCGACCGCCGAGCCCTCAAGACGGCCCTCTGCGCGGACCACGACCAGTGGCAGCGTTTCGATGATCTCTTCGAGGCCTATTGGCACGCCCGGGGGCGTGTGCGGGAACGGCTGGTCGAGCGTGACGACATCCGTCCGGCGAAGTCCGCGGTGGCGAGCTTGTGGGACCGTTCTCTCGGCCGCGCCGAAGCAGACGATGCGGACCAGAGGGCCTCCACCTCCGAAGCGGTTGATGAGCCGGAAGGAGACGGCGGGCACGGCCGCCTGGTGGCGAGCCGTCAATCCACCATGTTCCGCCGGGATCTGCGCGAGATCGCCGAACGGGACGAGATCGCCGAGGCGGAGCGGCTGGCCTACCGTCTCGCCAGCGCCATCCGCATCAACCGTTCGCGCCGGCGCCGCGCCGCGCCCCGCGGCGAGCCCATCGACTTGCGCCGGACCCTGCGCGCCAGCCTTGCCCGCGGCGGGGAACCTGTCGATCTCTACCGCCGGCGCAGGCCTGTCCGCCCTGTCCGCGTTGTGCTCCTGCTCGATGTCTCCGGCTCCATGCAGGCTTACAGCCGGTATTTCCTCCAGTTTGCCCGGGGGCTTGTCGGCGGCTGGTACGAGGCGGAAGCATTCATCTTCCATACCCGGCTGATCAAGGTCTCTGACGCGCTGCGCGAACGGGACCCTCTGCGTGCCATGGCCCGGCTCAGCCTGATGACGCAGGGTATTGGCGGGGGGACACGCATTGGAGACAGCCTCCGCGTTTTCAAAGATCGCCATGCGGCCAGCGCCCTCAATTCGCGCAGCGTGGTGATGATCCTGAGCGACGGCTATGACACAGGTGCGCCGGAGGTGATCGAGCGGGAGCTTACCCGTCTGAAGAAGAAGGCCCGCCGCATCGTCTGGCTCAACCCGCTCGCGGGCTGGAAGGGCTATGAACCGGTGGCACGGGCGATGACGGCCGCCATGCCGCTGCTCGACGGTTTTGCGCCGGTCACCACGCTGGAGGATCTCGCCCGCATCGAACCCATGCTGGAGCGGCTGTAGGGATGGAGGCTCGTGCTTCAAAGCTCAGAAATCCCGGCCAGCGTCGTTCCCGCGAAGGCGGGAACCCAGAGCAACCCGTCTCGGACTCAGTGTGCGCCGCCCTGGACGCCCGCCCGCGCGAGCGTGACGGTGAGGGATTTGGCGGAGGCCTGTCATGAGCATTACGGCTTCCGGAATTCAGGACCAGATTGAGGCGTTGCGCTCTCGTGGAGAGGAGTTCTGCGTGGCGACCGTTGTACGCACGGCTGACGCCACCTCCGCCAAGGCGGGCGCCAAGGCCGTTGTGGCGCGGGACGGGACGATTTCGGGGTTTGTCGGCGGCGGCTGTGTGCAAGGCTCCGTCCGCAAGGCGGCAGCGGAAGTTCTCGAGACCGGCGAGGCGAGGCTGATCAGGGTAAAGCCCCGGGACACGGTTTCGGGGCCGACCGATGCGGACGGGACGGAACTGCACGGGAGCGCCTGTCCAAGCGGCGGCACGGTCGAACTCTTCATCGAGCCGATGCTGCTTGCGCCGCGTCTGGTTGTGATGGGCGCATCGCCCGTTGCTGCCGCGCTGGTGGCGCTGGCCGGGGCCATGTCCTACCGCACGGTCGTGGCCTGCCCGGAAGCGGAGCGTGGCAAGGTTCCAGGCGCAGGGGTCTACCTTGAGACGGCTGACTTTTCAGGAGCGCTGCTGACCGGTGCAGATGCGGTGGTGGTCGCCACGCAAGGCAAAGGTGATCTGAAGGCGCTGGAGGCGGCATTGTCGTCGGGTGTCGGCCATGTTGCGTTTGTCGGCAGTCACAAGAAGGCGGAGGCCTTACGGTCACGGCTCCGGGACGGCGCTTCGCGGTTCAAGGCGCCGGCGGGGCTCGATATCGGTGCAATCGAGCCCGAAGAGATCGCACTTTCGATTTTTGCTGAGATCATCAGCTGGCGGCGCGGGCGGTTGTCCGGCGCCGCTTGCGCAGACCAGAACAGGACGGGAGATTCCCATGGAACTTAAAGGCGAGCAGATCATCAAGGCCCCGCGCGACATCGTCTTTGCCGCGCTCAATGATCCGGACATTTTGAAAGAGAGCATTCCGGGCTGCCAGTCCCTGACCAAGGTGTCGGATACGGAAATGGAAGCCGAGGTGGGCCTCAAGATCGGACCGGTCAAGGCAACGTTCAAGGGCGCGGTCGAACTCTCCAACATCAAGGCGCCGGAAAGCTATACCATTGCAGGCGAAGGCAAGGGCGGCGCGGCCGGACATGCCAAAGGCGGTGCGGATGTTTCCCTGCGCGAAGAAAGCGATCACACGGTGCTTTCCTATGACGTCAAGGCTCAGGTCGGCGGCAAGCTGGCCCAGCTCGGCTCGCGTCTGATCGATTCAACCGCGCGCAAGCTGTCGGCGCAATTTTTTACGCGGTTCGGCAAGATCGTCGAGGCCGGGCAAGAAGAGGATGAAGAGGGGGGCGGCGAAGAAAAGAGCCTGTGGGGGCGCCTGAAATCCTCGGTTGGTGCTGGCTGAGGCGGAGCAGCTGTCTCAGCTGCTGCCTGCGACTTGCGCGCGAGCGTCGGCAAAGGAGACCAGCCGCTGGCCGTCTTCGTCCCACAAGGTAAGCCGGACGCAACCAAAACTGCGCCACAGGGTCAGGCGGCCGAACTGCTTCAGTTCAGGATAGTCTTTCAGCACCTGCGGCAGGCGGTGATAGGGGATGTGGCTGCAGAGATGATGGACCTGGTGAATGCCGATATTGCCGGTCATCCACATCAGCGGCGCGGGCAGATCGTAATAGGAGCTGCCGTGGAGCGCGGCGCTCGTCCGGCTCCAGTTCTCCCTTGTTGCCCAATAGGTCGGATCGAACTGATGCTGGATGTAGAACAGCCACACACCCAGGGACGAGGCCAGAACGATCACCGGCACCTGGATCAGGAGAAAGGCCTGCCAGCCGACCATTGCGATGAGAAGGGCGTACAGCCCGACAATGGCCAGGTTTGTTGCCAGCGTCGAAAACTTGATCTCCCGGCTCATGCTCATGATGTCCGTGGGAAACCGGTGGCGGCAGATGAACATGTAGGCCGGCCCGATGCCGAACAGGACCAGGGGGTGTCGGTAGATCCTGTACGCCAAGCGCTCCCAGCGCGTCAGCGCGGAGTACTCGGCTACGGTCAGCGTGTCGATGTCACCGATGCCGCGGCGGTCGAGGTTGCCCGATCCTGCATGATGCATGGCATGGGTCCGGCGCCAGTAGTCGTATGGGGTCAGCGTCAGGACGCCGAGAAGTCGGCCGACCCAGCTGTTGACAGCGGAGGTGGTGAACATTGTCCCGTGGCCGCAGTCATGCTGGACCATGAACAGGCGAACCAGGAAGGCGGCAGTGGGCACTGACAGCAGCAGTGTTGCGAGATAGCTGATTTCGAGCGCCAGCCACATCAGGACCCAGAGCGATACGAACGGCACGAGTGTTATTGCAAGCTCGAATGACCCGCGCAGGTTGTCGGGGCGGCAGTACGGTGCAAGGGTTTTCGACCAGTCCCGGGCACCCGCCACAGGGCCGGCGCCTGTCAGCCCCGAAGAATAATCCTGCACGGTAAGTGCTCCTGCGGCTAAGGTTTCAGGGCTTCAGACCGCCCCGGACCGGGGAAGACTGCAGTCGAACTCGCGTTGGCGAACAGCCGACCCGGCCGCGGTACTGCGGCCGGACGCGGTTCAGCCTCGGGCGTAAGGAAGCGCCGGGGATGTTGAGGGGTTGAATGGCCCGATCAGTCGACGATCGACAGATCTTCCGCAGAGAACTTGCCGTTGCGGCCTTCGCGCAGCTCGTAGGAGACCTTCTGGCCTTCATTCAGTGTGGCGAGGCCTGCACGCTCGACGGCAGAAATGTGGACGAAGGCGTCCTTTTGTCCGTCTTCCGGCTCGATGAAGCCGTAGCCTTTGGTTGTGTTGAAGAATTTTACTGTTCCGACCGGCATGGCCTTCTCCTTGGACAATAGTCACGGGGGCGCCCGGATCTCGCCTCGTTGCGAGGACGGGCAGTCTCAACGATCACATTGTCAGGTTAGCCGAGGCCACTCCGCATCTGGGTAGCAAGGATAGAACGATCAAATGTAGCTCGCGTGAAGAGGCTTTTACGCGAGTTCGCCGGATTTTGGTAGGGGGAAATCGGATCAGGCGACGATAAGAAGCGCACAAAAATTTACGTGGGCAGCGCGAGCTCCCGATAGGCCCTCGGCGTCAGACCCATGGTCCGGCGGAACTGCCGGGTGAAGGCCGCCTGGTCGCCATAGCCGCAGGCCAGTGCGACCTGGCTGATGGGCTCGGCCGTCTCGCGCAGGAGATGGCGCGCGTGATCGATCCGGGCACGGATGATGTATTGCCCGCCGCTCAGGCCGTGCAGCGAACGAATGCGTTGGTCCAGCTGGTAGGCGGAAAGGCCGTTTCCGGACGCGATCTCTTCAAGCCGCAGCGGTCCTGCCAGATTTGCGTGAATATGATCCAGGGCGGCGCGAAGCTCGTCCATGTGCGATTCGGTGGACGTATCAGGTTTCAGGTCCCTCGAGATGCCCGCCAGACCTGCGATGTTTCCAGCCCGCCCGCGCAAGGGCTGTTTCCAGGTCAGGCACCAGCCCTCCGACCCACCGGGATAAAGATGAAGCTCAAGCTGCGCCTGCACCGGCCTGCTTTCCTTCGTTGCGGCCCGGTCCTGTCTGGCGATCAGTCCGCCGAGGGGCTCGGGGAAGAGATCTTCTGCGCGCTTGCCGATCAGGTCTTGTTTCTGCGTCAGGCCGCACCGCTCCACCAGCGTCTGGTTCACGGCGATGTAGCGTCCGCTTGCATCCTTCAGGAAGTAGACAATGTCCGGCACATGGTCGAACAGAGCTTCACCGCTGTAGGGCTGCTCCAGGCCTGCGAGAAATGCGGTGAGCGCTTTGCTGTCTGATCCCTCGCTCATCGTTTGTGCCGATCTCCCAGCTGCGGCTCGGTCTTGTGCAAAGACCGCTGCGCGCGGCCTGTTCTAAATCTTCCCATACACCCGAATTTCGTGAGGACCTAGGAGACACAAACATGGACGCTAGCGTCTTTACCGGCTGCATGCCGGCCCTGATGACCCCGTGTGCCGCGGACGGTACGCCGGACTTCGATGCCCTGGTTCGCAAGGGACGCGAGCTTATCAGTCACGGCATGGCAGCCGTTGTTTATTGCGGCTCCATGGGCGACTGGCCTTTGTTGACTGATGCGCAGCGGCAGGAAGGGGTCGCCCGTCTGGTGAATGCCGGCCTGCCGGTGATTGTCGGCACAGGTGCCCAGAACAGCGCCCTTGCCGCCGAGCACGCCGCCCATGCCCGCCGCGTCGGCGCGCGCGGGCTGATGCTCATTCCGCGTGTACTCTCCCGCAGCACCTCGCCGGCGGCCCAGAAGGCGCATTTTGCCCGCTGCCTGGCAGCGGCCGAAGAGCTTCCTGCGATCATCTATAACAGCCCGTACTACGGTTTTGAGACGAAAGCCGACCTGTTCTTCACTCTGAGAGAGGCGCATTCCAACCTTGTCGGGTTCAAGGAATTCGGCGGCGCCGCCGCGCTCTCCTATGCTGCGGAGAACATCACAAGCGGTGATGGCGAGTTAACGCTCATGGTGGGGGTCGACACGCAGGTTGCGCACGGTTTCATCAATTGCGGCGCTACCGGCGCGATCACCGGGGTTGGTAATGTGCTGCCGCGCGAAACCCTGTACCTGGTGTCGCTGTGCGAGGAGGCGGCGGCAGGCAATGCCCAGGCAAGGATGCGAGCGCAGGAGCTGGATGCCGCTCTCTACGAGCTGGCCCGTTTCGATGAGGGGCCGGATCTGGTTCTCTACTACAAGCACCTGATGGTGCTGGAGGGGAACCCGGAGTACGCCCGGCATTTCAATGGAAGTGACGTTTTGTCCGCAAGCCAGAAGGCGTTTGCGGAGCAGCAACTCGCGCTCTTCAAGGCCTGGTACTCGAGCTGGCCCGGGGCAACGGCGGCAGATGATCATGCACATTATCGACTCGCACACCGGGGGTGAGCCGACCCGGGTCATTGTGAGCGGCGGGCCGGCGCTGGGTCCGGGCTCTCTCTCCCGGTTGCGCGAATGCCTTCGCACCAGGTTCGACTGGGTCCGTCGGTCCGTCGTGTGCGAGCCGCGCGGGACAGAGGGGTTGGTCGGCGCGCTCCTGTGCGCGCCGGCCGATCCGGCCTGTGTTGCCGGGATCGTCTATTTCAACCGGGCCGGCTACCTGGGCATGTGCGGCCACGCGACAATGGGTCTTGCGGTAACCTTGCAGCGGATCGGACTGATTGGCCCGGGCCGGCATCTGCTGGAGACCCCGGTCGGTGTGGTGAGCTTCGAGCTTGCAGACGGTAATGCGGTGACGGTGGAGAACGTGCCTTCCCGGCGTTTCCGGAAAGGTGTGACGGTGGAGGTGCCGGGATTCGCGCCCGTGACCGGCGATGTGGCCTGGGGCGGGAACTGGTTCTTCCTGAGCAATGATGCACCTTGCCCGCTGACGTTAGAGTTCGTGGATGAACTGACGACCTTTGCGAAGGCGGTCCGCACCGGCCTGGCACAGAGCGGCGTCACAGGCGGCGACGGCGCGGAGATCGACCACATCGAACTTTGCGGGCGCGCGGAGGCTTCCGATGCGGATGGGCGCAACTTCGTGCTTTGCCCGGACGGGGCGTATGACCGCTCACCTTGCGGAACGGGGACGAGCGCCAAGCTTGCCTGCCTGGCGGCTGACGGTCTTCTGGCGGCAGGCAAATCGTGGACACAGGAAAGCATCACCGGCAGCCGGTTCGAGGCGAGCTATGAGGAGGGGCCGGATGGGTCCATCGTTCCCCGCATCACCGGTACGGCGTTCGTCACGAGCGTAAGCCGGCTGGTGCTCGAGGAGAGCGATCCGTTGGCCTATGGGATGGGGCCGATCGCCGGGCAAGGGTGTCCTGCGCCGCCTGAGAGTCTCAAGCGGGTCCGATCAGGTCCGCCAGGACTGTCGGCCAGGCCGGCATCGCCTGGCCCGTCTTTCTGATGGCCTGGGCGCCGAAATAGACATTGGTGATGGCCGCCGCCCGCCACGCCGTCATGTCTGACGCGCCGACTTCACCACCCTGATCTTCACGCAGGGCCAGTTCGAACGCGTCCTGCATCCGCTTGCAGATCGAGGCGGCCATTTGTGCCACTTCGCTGTCGCTCGGCCCCAGCTCCACCATGGCGTTGCAGACGAGACAGCCGCGCAGTTCGCCAGCCTGACTGGTGAGGGCCTTGTCGAATAGCTTCAGGATCCGGGCCCGGCCGGACGGTTCGCCCGGACCTTCCAGAAGCGCGATCGCGCCTGAAATGTGCGTGTCGTCATAGCGCTGAAGAGCCTGGAGGTAAGCGTTCCGTTTGTCGCCGAAGGCCTTGTAGAACGAGCCCCGGGAAAGCCCCATGGCCTCAAGCAGGTCGGGCAGGTTGGTCGCGCCGTAGCCGTTGCGCCAGAAGATCTGCATGGCGCCTTCGACCGCTTCCTCAACATCGAACTCTCTCGGACGTGCCATTGCCGTAACCTGCCAGACGTGCCCCGGACCGCTTCACAGGGCGTTCACGGATCGTTGTTTTGTACCAATTGGTTCCAAATTATAGATTGCTCTCACACCGGACGCCAATACCACCGTTCGGGTTCTTATCACCTCACCAGACTCCGGTCCCCGGAAACAGCCAAAGGAGAAAGTTCATGATCAAGCATATTCGCACAGGTATTGCCGGTGCACTGCTCAGCGCAACCCTTTTCACCTCAGCCCTTGCGGCGGGCGTGGACGTCAATGCGACATCGACCGGCCTGGCGATCCGTGGCTATGACCCGGTTGCGTATTTCACTGTCGGTGCCCCGACCCGCGGCAACTGGAAGATCACTGCGACCCACAACGGAGCGACCTATCGCTTCGCTTCCAAGGAGAACAAGGAGAAGTTTCTCACCGATCCGGCCAAATTCGTGCCCGCCTATGGCGGCTACTGTGCCTTCGGCACGGCCATGGGCTTCAAGTTCGACGGTGACCCGAACGTCTGGAAGATCGTCGACAACAAGCTCTACCTGAACCTGTCGACCGGTATCCAGACCCGCTGGGAAGGCAAGGTCACCGAGTTCATCACCAGCGCGAACGGCAACTGGAAGACCATCAAGGACAAGGCGCCCGCTGAGCTTCAGAAGTAGTTTCTGATCCCGTCTCGGCACGGCGGTCAGGCGGCCAATCCTTCCGGGCCGCCTGACCGCCATTTCTCGTTGTTCGCGTCGGGATGGATTTACGGGGTCACGGGGCGGCGCTTCGTCAGTGCAAAACGGAATCTATTTCGACGGTGACGTCGCGAACGCCATGCTGCATCCACACGTCGTCGGTAAGCATGAATTTGTTGCTGTTGGTGTGGGCAATGTAAGTCGAGCGCTCAACAACAACCGAGCGCGGTATCAGGGCGGCCCTGAGCACCCGATAATCATCGTCAAACAGGACGGCCGCAAGCTGGTCGAAGTGATTCCCCGCAAGATCCCGGATCGCCGACAGCTGGCGAGACCCGTTCCGGCGGTGGATGCGCCGTCCCTTGATCTGGTACCGCGTGCCATCGGGTGCGGTGGCATCGAAGCCCCGCTCCGAATTGGTCGCCTGCGCCAATCCGAAGGCGGCGCAGAACAGGTACTCCGCCAGGTCGCCGGTCGGATTGTTCGCGCTCCTGACCACACCGCGTGATCGCAGTTCTTCACTTATCTGGACGTGCAGAGCCAAGAGCTGCCGCACTGTCAGTTCCGTTAGATCAGACATAGAATATCTTCCCGTTTCGTGCCGCGACGTCCTCAGGTCCAAGTCTGAAACCAACGGTACAATGGCACCGATATGGAGGATTCCGGGAGAGGTCGGTAACAATTCTGAGTGTGTCACAGGCAAAACGGAACACGCTGATCGTGCTGAGCAAACAAAGGATGTTTGGTGGGGCTAGTGCTGATGGTTATCAGTATCGTTGTAAGCCTGATGGATCCAAAGCCGCCAGTGATCGGTCTTCTGCCAAATTTCCAGAACGTCAACCTCCACGTGTCTCGTGTGCCCCTTGGAGGTTACATCCGCGGAGAGATGGTGGCGTTCAACTGCTTGAATCCCAATGATCTGGGTCGTTCTGTGCCGCAACTTGATGTTCTCGAATACTTCTCTTCCAAGCTGAAGGCTTTCAACAAGTTCCTGCCGGCTCTCAACGGAACCGTTGGGGTGGCCAAATGACAACCCTGGCGCCGAATAATTGCGGATCATGAGCGAATCCCGCTCAACCAGGCCCTTTCGGAAGCCATTCATCGCGGCTTGCAGCTCCCTCAGGTCTTGAGCCTCCGAACCATTGGTCTTCGACCTTGCCACCGAATAAGCCGACGAGGGTGATGTTTCGAAACCGCCAAGTGAGTGGATGAGGAAGGCCGAAAGGCCAACCAACGCACACAGCGCCGCAACAAACCTGGATTGATCGGACAGCATGAATGATACTCCAAGGACCACACCAATGTTGCAATGTTAGGGTTAGCGAAGCTTAAAGACCCGGCAATAGCCCCAGTCCGGTGCCGGTTCTCGCAGTGCCCCGGCCAAAGAGTGTAGATGCCGATGAAGGCTTCTCGTACAGAGTGTTCGTGCTAGCATTGCGGCACAAACGAAGCGATGGGTCCGCGACAGTTTACCGAGCGCTCACACGTCGAATGGCAAAAGCGCAACTGAACGTCAGCTGAGGATTCTGGGATGACCCGATTGGTGAAACTGTTTCCCTACGTGCTTGTGCTCATCTCCATCGTCCTGCTGGGGTGGGGCGTTCTGGGTCTTCTGGAGTACATCCTGCCCACCGCTGCATTCGGCCTGCAGAACGCGAATTTTCCGGATGGGCTGCAGTTCCTGCACTTTGCCTCGATCCTGGTGACTGGCGCGATCTTTGTCGGCGGGTACTTAGCACGCTGGAGCCATACGCCGTTTGCGACCGTCACCATGTATGCCGTGCTCGCTACGATCTGTTTTATCGAGACCGTGGACTTTCAGGCGTTTGGAGGCGGCCCACTGCGTTTCATTCCCATGGTCGCCGAGTACATCACCTACATTGGTCTGTCGGCTTACCT
>JBCCEL010000160.1:0-12935 GCA_039030315.1 Pseudomonadota bacterium | reverse complement strand
CTCGTGGTCCGCGGCCCCTGCATCTCCAAGGCCTACCTCAAGGGCGAGGGCGGCGAGATCCTCGATGACCAGGGCTACTTCATCACCGGAGATGTCTCCAACATCGACGAGCACGGCTTCATGCAGATCACCGACCGCTCCAAGGACGTTATCAAGTCGGGTGGCGAGTGGATCTCTTCGATCGATCTGGAGAACGTCGCCGTCGGCCATCCGGACGTGATGGAAGCCGCCGTCATCGGCATCGAACACCCCAAATGGGACGAACGCCCGCTCCTGGTGGTGGTGAAGAAGGAAGGCACCGAGCCAACCAAGGAAGACATCCTCGGCTACATGGATGGCAAGATCGTCAAATGGTGGATGCCCGACGACGTCGCCTTCATCGACGAGATCCCGCACACGGCGACAGGCAAGATCTCCAAGCTGCAGCTGCGGGAGAAGTTCGTGGGCTATACGCTGCCGACGGCGGGGTGAGCGGGGTGAAGAATGCCCCGCTGCCGTTGTCTCTGACAGTCGCGGTGAATTTGCGATTACGCCCAGAAAACAGCCATTGGACGTAGGGTTTTCTGCCCCGGTTACCGAACGGGGAAGAAAGCTCCGGATCTCCCATCCCAGGCTGAATGATCAGCTCTTCAAATGACTGCTGTATGCGTACCTCGGCCAGCTCAGGATCCGAAGAAGCTTAGTCTTGCCAGTTGGTGTTCAAGACGACAAACTGGTGAACATGGTGCAAGGCCCGCCCACGACGGTAAAGTCCATGTAGTGCAGCAGGTCCTGGGGATTTTGTACTAGCCGGGAGAAAGTGACGGCCTGATGGGCGAGCGGGCAATACCCGCCGTCAAATCATGCCGACAAGGCAGGTCCTGTCCTGAGTGGATGGGGCGCCGACGGAACGCCGTGCGTCTACTGGCACATTGCGATCCTAGTCTTGCACGTGTTCGGAGCAAAGAAATGCGGCAAGCAATCGGTTGGGCAACCAAAGAGTCTGGTCTGGGAGGCAATTGATATGAAACACCCGAAACAATCCGTGAGACTGACGCTGGGATCGGCCTGCATCCTGGCTATCGGTCTCGCGCACCCGGTTGCCGCCGAGGACAGGGATAGCGCCGTGCCTCGGATCGGCGCGTTCGCGGAACGTGTCGCGACACCACGGTGTGACGGCATTGGTGACACGCTGAAGAAGTACGGCGGGCGGGCTCTTAACGCGGCAACTGTGCTCAACCCGGTTCGTAACGTCATTGAACTGGCCAGAGCGGGCGGGGATTGGGACACTTTCCTCGATAACCAAAGGCGTAATCTGGACGAATCCAAGCAATTGGCCGGCGATGCCATGAAGTTCGCGCTCACCAACCCGATCAGTCCCTTCAGCACGTTCCATTACATTTCTCAGGCGCTGCCGGACGGCAAGGTAAGCGATTTCATGGAACGCGTGCGCGGCAAGGTGGGTGAATTCGGTAGCGACGCAGTCACCAGCTCCCTGCAACAGGTCCAAGACGACTTTGTCGAAATCGCCAATGATACCTGGAATGTGGTGAAGCACATTGACGATCCTGAAGAGTTCGTCGGCTCGCTTGGCAAGGCCTATCAGAAGTGGAATCCGGCCGGGGCCATGTCGCTGGTTGTGACCTCCGACGATCCTGAAGTCGGCCTGAAACTGATGGCAAAAAACCTCGCGAAGCAGGCCGACTTTGCGTCAACCTATATGATGAAAACCGGCGTCAAGGATCAGCTGATCGGCAAGCTGAAAAAACTGAAAAAGCTTCACAAGGCCGGCAAGCTCAAGAATGCGGGCGCCAAGCAGGTCATGCGCGCCGTTGGCGGCCTCGATCTCACCCGCAAGGCGGCCAAGGATGTCTTCAAGGATATTTTCGAAGACCAGGTGAAGGACAAAATCAAGGAGTTTGGGAAGCAGCTGATCGCCAGGGCAGACCGAGATGACAAGAAGGCCGTCGCCATGCTCGTCGCCAACGCGCTGGCAGCTGTGGGCGGATCCACGGAGCCGAGCGGAAAGCACCGGCTCTATGCCGAAACCGTGGTGCGCGCCGTCCCGGCCCAGTGGATGGGGGATGATCACAAGTCCGGAGCCGCCCACGACATGTCGAACTGGCATCCGATGGTCGAAGATGGTTCCGACTGTATCAGCCTCGGTGACCTGATCCGCGGTGTCAGGGGCGAGTTCGGCACGCTGAAGGCTCTATGCGGAAAGACACCCGGTGCGGTCCGCCGCGGGCGCGGCGATTGGTGGGAACGCCCGATCGACTACGCCCCGCTGTGGAACGATTCCTGTAGTGGCGGCGCCCATGACCGCAGCCTGTGGATTCCGAAATGCCCCGAAGGTTTTATCGCCACCGGCATCGTCGCCTATGGCGAAGGCAGCACAAAGCCGCTTCCGAACAGGATCGCCTGCCTTAGGGAGGATCCGTCGATCCTGCGCATGACCGACGGCGCCTCCGCGGGCCTGCAATGGGTGACGGACGACAGCGGGTCCGGCGCCAAGGTCGACGTGACGATCTACCAGCGCAACTTCCACGGCATGACCCTTTCCTGGGGCGTGACGGGATACCCGGGCCCGGACAACCAGGAGATCCGCAAGTCCTACGAAGTGCCTGTTGCGCGAACGTTCTGGCGGGTCGAGCGCGATGAAGAGAAGCTGGAGCACGAGTTCCGGTTAGCGGCATTCGAAAGAGAGCAGGCCGAATTTGAGGAACACATGCGCAGGCTGAAGGCGCTTGAGGACGAAGAAAGACGGCATCTCCGGATGATGGACCTCTGCAGCCAAGAGCGGACGATCTCGAAGAAATGCATTGACTATGCCGATGAGCGCTACTTGAGCGCACAGGAATCAGGAGTTCTCGACCAGCCTTTACTTGACAAGATGAAACGCCCGACACCTCAAAGGTTCCGCCATTGGTCGGCAACCGAAAAGCTGTTCGAGAAGCAATGCGTGGCCCTGGTAGACAGATGTTTGCAGTCTCTTGCCTTTGCCGAAGAGCATTGCCGCCGAGGCAAGAACGATGGGTGCCTCCGGTACTTTTACGTGTACTCGACGGGCCAGTGGGCGCACAACGAAAGGCTTGGCGATGCTAAACGCAAGGCAGCATTCGATCTCCTTTCGATTGGCTGCTCACGTGGCGATGGCGCGAGCTGCTCTCGTCTCGGCCAGTTTTTCGAGAGGGGTTGGACCGTGGATGTCAGTCTTGAGCGCGCGCACGGATTGAGCGTCCAGGGCTGCGTCTTCAAAGACCCTGAAAGTTGCCTTGCGTTATCCACGAAGTATCAGCAGATCTCAAATGGCCTTGTCGGCGCTCCCCGGGACGCTGACCTTAGTGAATACATGACCCGGTTCGGTCTGCCCGGTGATACGTCGCCGAAACTGGTCAAATGGCGGGCCGCATACTATGCGCGGCGTGCGTGCGAGATCGAAACGCGCTCCTATTTCTGCAAAACGTCTCAGGCTCCGCTCCGGGCCGCTCTGGTCGGCAACTACACGCCACGCGGCGATGGCATGACCATCTCCTCCGCTGAGATTGTGGCGCGCGGCGACGGCCTGGCTTTGGTCGTTCCTGGACATGGCGAGTTCAAGGGGCGGCTTTCCGACGACGGCCGAAAGATAAGCTTTGCTAACGGGTCGGAACTGACCCTGCGCTATACGACAGACGAGGCTGTGATCCTCGGTTCTCTTGAATTCAACGATGGCGAGAAGCTGATACCCGCAGACTAATAATTCGATGCGTCAGCCCGTCTTTCGCCGCGTTGGCGAGGTCTTCCGAACTTTCGCGTCGGCCTTTTTGTGCCGGCTTGCGGTAGCAGTGCCGGGCTATGCAGATGACGGCCGATGAAATCACTTCCGCCAACGGCAGGGCGGCCGGGCAGTCGCTCCACGGTGACGAAATCACCTTTGACAGCGCACGGGCGCTTCACGAGGCGTTCCGGTGGTGAACGCGTGGCTCAGGGGCATCATGTACGCCATGATCGCCGCTTACGGTGTGTTCTGCCTCGTGCTCACCGTCGTCGAGGCGCCGCTGAACTTGGAGATGGATCTTCTGCCCGGGCTGGCCGGTCTCTGCGCCGCGCTCGTCGCCGCGGCGGGCCTGTTCTACCTCATACACACGGACAGGCTGGCGCTTTACACCTGGCCGGTTCTTCCGGTGATCGTGGGTGTCGGCTTCTGGTTTCTCGGCAAGGGAAATCTCGAAGGGGACTGGCTCGGGATCATGGCCCTGATACTGGGTACCGGTGCCGGGATCGTCAGTTTTGTCGGCGTCAACCTCTATGTCGACCAAGAGCAAGTTTCGCTCATACTGAACCGTTTGATGGAGTCAGATCAGCCCATATCCAAGGCGCGGAGCGCAGTGCGATGTGGGGCATCGGACAAGCTTCGCAACGACGGAGATGGGCAGATCTGGCCCACCGAAGGCCGGCTTTTCGCGCCTGCTGAGCTTCGTTGCGGCCCGCTTGTGGTCGGCCAGACCACGGCGCGAACCGCGCCTCGTCAGCAGACGCGAAAAGCCGGTCAAACCGTTCAGTATGAGCGGAACTTGCTCTAAGGATTGCCGGCAGATGGCTGCATCTGGGGTGCGCCTTCTCGTTGATTCTGCTGTTTGGCGTGACGGGCCTGGCCGGTTTCCTCATGACGCCCAGTTGAGGCAGCCTGAGCGTCTGAAATCGGATATGCTGCGCATTCCAGTCAACCACAGGAAGGTTTCATCGTGATAGCCAGACCGATCCTCTTCGCGCTCGCCGCCATCGTTGGCCTGTGCTGCAATCTCGGCGTTCCGGCCCAAGGGGCTGACGGCGTGGAGATCTACATGCACCTGAAACCCGGCAAAGCCGATTTCCGTGGCCTTGTGCTTGATCTGCATTTGGAAGACCCCGCGGACGACTACAGTTACCGGTTTGTGGAAAGTCTCCCGGTTGAAGGGCTTGGCCTCGTCGTGCAGACGGACAGCATGAAAGGCATGAGCCGGCGCTGGTTGCGGCGGAAGATTGCTGACAAGGGATCCGTCTTCGTAAGCCTCTCGGTCAAGGCGACGCCGAGCGCGCCTCCGGTCGAGCCAAAGGTCTTCAGCAACCGCCTGAAGTGTTCGGCGGTCCGCCTGGCGAAGCACTACAGCTGGCGGGCCCCGGGGCTGCTGTGCCTCACCCAGTTCGATGGCGGCGACAGCGGAGAGTTTTTCGTTTCACCAGTCTTCCAGGATGATATCGCAACGGAATTCATCATGCTCTTCAGGAGCGGCGAGCAAGATGGTTCCGCGGCCTCCGGCAGCGCACAGGCAAATCCCTGGCGCGATGTTCTTTTCAACGGCGAGCAGCCGGGGCTTCATTCCGCCGTAACCGCGCCGAGACACGTCTACCGGAACGCCCGTCCGCGGCTGAGATACAAGACCAGCGGGCAGCATCTGGACTGGTCGTTCGTGCCTGTTCTGCCTTCGACCGCGAACTGATGCTCGCCGGTATCAGGCCTCCGCTTCATGTGTGCGGTGCTTGGTCAACCCACGAGCATGTCCCCGTGCAGAACCCTGAAGTCACCATCCGTCTTGCCGTCCCGGGAAAAATCCCAGGGCCTCTGCAGGACGACGCTGACGGCGAAGCCATCCTGCAGCAAGGCCGGTAACACCACCATCTTGCGCGCGTCCGTCTCCGAGATCTGGTAGTACCCCACCGTGAGCGGCGCCTCGCCCTTGAAGAACCCGGCCTGCTGCATCTGGTCGTACCAGGGGAAGAGCTTGCCTCCGTAAATCTCGGTTATGTCGGTCATCGCCTGAACGTCATGGCCGTGTTTTGCGTAGTGGCTGCTGAGGCGCCGGGACGACACCAGCCTGAAGGGCCCCCAGTTGATGCAGACCCGGTTCGGGCTCCAACGGACTCGCTCAATCAGCCGCCGCACCATGCTCTCATTGTCCAGTGGCGCCAGGATCAGATCCCTGAGTTTTCTCTGCGCCACGAAGTCGGGCTTGAACAGCTCGCGCTCCCAGCGGCTGACCGAGTCCGGTGCATAGTCCAGCAGTTCCGACAATGCCTCCTGACTGAGACTTCTGGTTGACCGGTAAAAGCGCAGGAGTGCCGGCCAGTGATCGTCGAGATCGGCATCGGAAATCCGGCCCGTCTGCGCGGTATTGCCGGCCTGGCGTTCCTCAAGAGCCTGCAGGGTGCGCCAGGCTCGCTCGTCGATCGGCGCCTGTCCCCGCTCCCATCTGCTGACCGTGGCTTGATCCACGCCGACCATGCCGGCCAGCGCGACCTGTTTCAGCCCATTCCTCAGGCGATAACTCCGTAAGTCGCTCGGTGATCCGGGTGTGACCGGGTCAGCAGACATTGCTCAGCATACCTTCTGAATTCAAACTATTCGAAGATCCAGCCGGCCCGGACTGGCCACACCCTCTGATATTGCCCACTGAGCGGTCCATAATATCGTAAGACTGAAGGTCGCCACGGCACAATTATGCACGCGCGGACGGAGCCAGATCCTTCGGTGCGCCACGCCGGGTCCCGTCAGGCTTCCGCCTGCCGTGCCCGCGCTTGCCCCTTGCCGTATTTGAGCGCCGCGCCCGCGATGATGGTGCCGACCAGCATGATCCCGATGCCCACCAGCGGGCGGTAGTAGATCCAGGCAACGCCGATGACGGCCGTCGAGATCACGGCCGACAGCGCCAGGGCGGCCATGCCCGTGGCGAAACGGAACATATCGCCGATGATGGGGATGATATCTCCCGCCACACCGACCACCCGGAAGATCAGTTTGAAGCCGATGAACATGGCGATGAAGCCGCCGAGGCGGATGAGCCAGGTCCACATGCTGTTGGTCGCCAAAGCATCATCGAACATCTGCTTGGCGTCCATGGTACCCGCCTCGAACATGGAGATCTTGCGGCCATTGCTGGCGGTGAACGCGCCGATCCTGCCGCCGTCCAGCTTGCCGACGACACTGATGGTGTCGACGTCCGCGCTGGCAAAGCGGATCCGCAGATCGCCCACGGTGTCCGCTCCGGCGATTGCGCGGATGAGGACGGCATCGCCGCTTGCCACCACCTGCCGCCCGCCAAACCGGCGCTTGATGATGGACAGGATGCGGTTGTCCGGCGGAATGACGATATCGGTACCAAGATAACTGAACTGGCTGCCGGCAAGGGTGATGCGGCCGACCGAGCCGGATGCGACGCCAAATGTCTGCGAGCTTGCGGCCATACCAGGGTTCTGATGCCCTTCAGGCCGCCTGAACCGCGAGCTGTCGATCGCCCTGTCGGACCATTTCCTGGAATAGGAGTATGTGGTCACGGTTTCTTCGCTGCCGCCGACGGTCTTGGTGGTCCTGGTCGTCTTGCTCTCATGCCACTGATACATCTCGACCTGGCGCTCAAGCCGGATGGTGCCCGCAGGTGCGGCGATGCCCGCAAACAGCTTGTCTTCCGGCACGCCCGACGGTTCCAGCGCTCCTGAAAAATGCACCAGCTTTCCCGCCGCATCAGCCGGTGGGCTTGCCGGGTCTATGGTCCTGACCAAACCGGCTCCCTCGTTCAGTGCGGTGGCGGTCTTGACCGCGCGCCCTTCATTCCAGAACAGAACGAAAATCGCGCCAAGCACGAGAACGATGCCCGCTAGGATGCCGGTGAAGGCGCTCTTGAGGCGGCTGAACCAGGATCTTCTGGTGGTGACGGAAAAGGAATCGGACAGGGGTCTTCTCCTGCGGGCCGGTATGGGGCGGGTACTGAACGTTCCGCAAAAACGTACTACGAACGCCGGATTTTGTCACACCACCGCGGGAGCATGCAAAAGACAGTCATCGTCAAGCGGCCGGACAGGTGTGAAATCCGTGTGGTGCTTGTATTCGGGCCGGGCGAAAGCGGTCTGGCGGTTGGCAACGGTATTCAGGATCAGCGAGAAGATCGGACGGTCCCACGGCGACATGTTGGGCGGGGAACCATGCACCAGGATGTCTCCGAATATGAGCCCCGTCCCGGCTGCTCCGGTGGCGCTGACAATGCCGCCGCGTTCCACCAGCCTCCCGATCACGTCATGATCTACACACCACAGGGGATAGCTCGTGGTGGTGGTGTCGTGATGGCTTCGTGCCGCGCCTGTTTTATGGGAGCCGGGGATGAAGTAGAGCGGGCCGTTGAACTCGTTCACATCCGCCAGGAAGACGTGAAGGTTGAGCGCAAGTGGTTCCGGCACACCGTCATCGGCGTGATGGGTGGCGAAATCGTAGTGCCACTGCCAGGGCTCGCCATCGAAGGCGGACTTCACGTTAATCTTCACCTGCTGGATGTAAAGGTCCGGGCCGAGGATCTGCCGTGCCGGTTCCACGAGGCGAGGGTGGTGGACCAGCCGGTCGAACACCGCATTGCGCTGGTGCAGCCCCATGGCGGTACGCACTTCGCCGCTGCGCTTTTCGACGATGTTGGCTTCGGCTGTCTCGGCGAAGACCTCATCGCGGGCAGCGTTCAGCAGCGCAATCTCTTCGGCGGAGAAAAGGTCCGGCAAGACGAGGAACCCGTTCTCATGGAACTCGGCGATCTGTTCTTCGCTCAACCGCATGGGTTGTGATCCTTCAGGCAGCCTCGCGCACCAGGGGGAGGGTGGAACAGCGGATATCGCCGCCCCAGAAGGAAATGTCCTCCGTCTGAAGCGGGATGGGCTCTATGCCGCGCTTGTCCAGCTCTTCCATGATGCGGTTGTGGCGGTGGTTGATCATGTAGCGCTTCTGATCGAGGCTGACCCCGACCGTGGCCAGCATCTCGCATTCCTGACGCGTGATCTCGATGACCTCCCAGTCCTTCACCGGCGCGGGCAGCCCCCCTTTCAGCGCGGGCATGTAGGCCATCAGCAGCCCTTCGCGTAAAAGGCACGTGACGCCCAGCGCATGAAGCCAAAGCCCGTCGATCGGCATGGGATGCACGGTGTAGCCGAAGGGCCTGAGATAGCGGGCGAGCCACGCCGCGCCGGCCGCGTTGCTGCAGACATCGCCCATGCCGACAATCACATCCTTGCCGACCGCGATGATGTCGCCGCCCTCCAGGAAGGGGCCCGGGCCTTCGCCGAATTCCTTGCGCGGTGCGGCCTGCGGCACGGCCACGTGGTGCGCATCCGGGTCATCCTCCATCATGGGGAAGATGAGATCGCGCAAGGGGAACACTTCCTTGCGGCGGTAGGGGCGGCGGATGCAGAGTTCCATGTAATGCTTGCCGAGCACGAAGACCGGATCTGCCGGATAGATGAGGGCGTGTCCGCCCTGGAGATGGCCGGCGAAGCCCTTCTCGTCCTCATGAAAGGGCCGTGCGCGATGGACCTTGACCCCGTGCTTCTCGTAGGTCGCCGCCAGATCATCGAGCTGCTGCACGGTCGCCTCGTAGCGTTCGGGCAGCACCTTCTCCACATCGAGCGGCGCGCCGTTCCGGGCTTCCAGCAGGGCCCTCAGCTCGGGATGGACATAACGGACGCTGTTGCTCCACTCGGCGTAAGCGAAGCCTTCAAAGTGCCCGACGACCACCTCGCGCAGCTTGCCGTACTCGCTGAAAACACCGATCCCGCTGCTCATCCGCCGCCGGCCTCCAGGCCGCACCATCGCCTTGCGATCTCATCGTAGATCCCAACAGCCTGGTCGATGCGGGCGATCTCGCAATATTCGTCTGTCTGATGGGCCATCTTCATGTCGCCCGGGCCGAGGATCACGGTTGGAGGGTGGCCGCAGGCAGGCGTCAGGGCGGAGGCGTCGGTGAAATAGGGAGCGCCGCGCGGCTCCGGGCGCTCGCCCATATGGGTTTCGGCAATCGCAAAGACTTCCTGCACCCAGGGGTCGTCTTCGGCCGTGATGACGGGGTCGACATCCACCACGGTCTCGATGCTGCATTCATCGCCCAGATAGTTCGCCAGATCCTGGATGATGGACTGGTTGTCGTGACCGGGGATCGAGCGGATATCGATCGTGAAGGAGGCGCGGTCCGGTACCGAGTTGATGTTGATGCCGCCCTGGAATGTCCCGACGTTCAGCGTCGTGGACCCGAGCAGGGGATGGGGCGCGACGTTGAAGCCGTAATCCTCCAGCTTGCCCACGGCGCGCGCGGCCTTGTAGACGGCGTTATCGCCATGCTGCGGCATGGAGCCGTGGGCGGTGATGCCTTTCGTCTCCACGTTCAGCCAGAGAGCGCCGCGGTGGCCGAGGATCGGATAGTTCGAGGTCGGCTCGGCGATGACGATGGCACCGCATTCCGGCAGGACCCCGAGCGATTGCACATACTTGCTGCCGTCACAGCCGGTTTCCTCGCCGGCGACAATGGCGAGGATGATGTCCGCGGCCCGGCCCGGCTCCTGCGCCAGTTTCAGGGCGACCTCGACGAATGCGGCAACGCCCGCCTTCATGTCGCACGAGCCGCGGCCCCACATCCTGCCGTCCCTGATCTCCGCCCCGAAAGGCTCAACGGTCCATGGCGCATTGCCCAGCGGGACCACGTCCGTGTGGCCGCCAAAGCAGAGGGGCTTGCGCTCGCCGCTGCTCTTCAGACAGGCGACCAGACTTGGCCGCCCGGGCTCGTGCTCGTGGCACTCCAGCTCAAACCCTGCTCCGCCCAGCAATTCCATGAGGTAGGCGGCGCATGCGGCCTCGTTGCCAGGCGGGTTGATCGAATTGATGCGGACCAGCGTGGCGGCGATCTCTTGTGCGGTTGGGATGGTCATGCGCCAGCTTAGAGTCAATCCTTGCGGCTTTGCAACGGGGGTGAGCGGTGCCGGACATAACTATGGATTGCGTGGCAGCGCAGCATGCTTGATCATGGTCCGGCACAGTCCCGAACCTTGAAGGTCCAAGCCCATGAAGATCACCATCGACATCGACTGCACCCCGGAAGAAGCCCGGACCTTTCTCGGACTGCCGGATGTGAAGACCCTGCAGGATGCCATGATGGCCCAGGTCCAGGCCAAGCTGGAAGAGCAGGTTGAGGCCATGGACCCGGCCACGCTGATGAAGACCTGGGTGACACCGGGCATGGACAATCTTGGCCAGATGCAGAAGGCATTCTGGGAGGCGGCGGTGTCGGGCGGAGCAGCAGGCTCAAAGGATACGGAGTAGTTGCCCCGCTATTTCCTCCGGTAGGAGACCTGATCACTACGCCGCTGATATGCCTCGGCAATGATATCGTCGGTATCGCGGAGCAGGTCTTGCGGCGGCAGGCCGACCAGATCGGCGACGCGGAGCATCGTATCCTTGTGGGACTCCAGTTCTCCGTTCATCAGGATGTGCTGGACAGCTGCCCCTTGCTCGGTCAAGGCTTTGGACACCAGGATGGTCCGGTGGCAGTTCACGGGGTCACGCTCGGCACACATCAGTGCAATGCGGAAGCGCGCAGCACCGTCAAGAACCCTGCCGATCCCGGCCCTGAAGGCGTCCGTTTCGGCAATCTTGGCGTAGCTGACCTTGCCGTCGATGTAGCAGCGCTCATCCTTCGGCCGTGCTCCGAGTTGTTGGCCCAGGAAAACATAAGAAACACTGTTTGCTTCGAGCGCGCGCTGCAGGTCCTCCTTGCAGTACTGCGGCGCATGGCGGCTGTAGGGGGCGGAGCGCACATCCGCAATCGCCGTGATCTCATGCCGCGACAGCAGCGCGTGAAACGTTTCGAACGCGTGGGCGGAATGGCCTATGGTGTAGATGGTCGTGGCGGTGTTCATGCGCTGAACATATCAGCGCGCCGCCGCCCCCGCCATCTGCCGAAGAGAGAGTGCAGGGTCACATGGGTGAGAATATCCACGAACCGGGCGACAAGCCGGACTACAACCAGCAGCCCGCCCGCGCACCTGAAGCCTGCAGCGTCGATCCGCACGAAAGGCGCGACCCCAAAAGCAGCCTCGGCAAGGCCATCTTCCTCTTCGCCTGCCTGGGGGCAGTCGTTCTGGTGCTGTGGCTGACCGCGGGCTGAGGCAAGGGGCCGATTGGCAAAACCTTTAGGTGATCACACGTGTCGTCCTCGGGCTTGACCCGAGGACCCAGGGCTATGGAACTCAGGGCTTGCGGCCATGGGTTTTCGGTTCGGAGTCCGACCGCGGCAAGCGTGTGAAACCAAGTGATGCGAGACCCAGCCGCGGCTGAGGCATCATCAGAAAAATTTATCGATCTGGAAATTTAATACAATTGGCGCTTATAATTTAGAACCGTTATAAAATAGCGTCACTGAGATGCAGAACGGTTAGACCGACCTCCAACACTCATTAGGGAGATACCATGGACAGCGTCAACACCTGCCCCGTAACGGGCCGGATACATCAGGCCAACCGTGACTGGTGGCCCAATCAGCTGAAACTCAACATGCTGCACCAGCATGGCACCAAGTCCAATCCCATGGACGCCGCCTTTGACTACGCAGAAGAATTCAAGAAGCTTGACCTGGATGCGCTCAAGCAGGACCTCTACGCCCTGATGACCGACAGCCAGGACTGGTGGCCGGCAGACTATGGCCATTACGGCGGCCTCTTCATCCGCATGGCCTGGCACTCGGCCGGCACCTACCGGACCATCGACGGCCGCGGCGGCGGCGGAACGGGCAACCAGCGCTTTGCCCCGCTGAACTCGTGGCCCGACAACGGCAACCTCGACAAGGCCCGCATGCTGCTTTGGCCGATCAAGAAGAAGTATGGCCAGAAAATCTCCTGGGCCGACCTGATGATCCTGGCCGGCAACTGCGCCATCGAGTCCATGGGCGGCAAGACCTTCGGCTTCGCAGGTGGCCGCCCGGACATCTGGGAGCCTGAAGAAGACATCTACTGGGGCCCTGAGACAGACTGGCTCCTGACTTCAGACAATCCGAACAGCCGCTATTCAGGTGAAGCGCGCGATCTGAACAAAGCCGATGTCGACGCCGAGAAGCTCGATGATCCGCTTGGCGCTGTGATGATTGGCCTGATCTACGTGAATCCGCAGGGTCCGGACGCTGTACCCGATCCACTCGGCTCGG